>JBKEFO010000024.1:0-19424 GCA_046709585.1 Marivirga sp. | reverse complement strand
TGCAGCATAAACATCAAATTTCAAATATCTTGGCGAAGCATGAGTGGAATTTTTTACGGTTAAGGCCTGCCAATTTCCCTACTGTTAGATTGGCGCAATTAGCGCATCTATTAGGTGCCTTCGATAGTTTATTTAACGCATTTTTAATAAATAATGACGTGTCTTATTTAAAGCAACAGCTAGAATTTAAAGTGAAGAATATATGGTATATAAAAGCAGCACAGAAGGTGCCGTGGATTAATTTTGGAAAACAATCTATTCAACACTTGATTCTTAATATTTCACCACCTTTACTTGCCCTGTATGCTAGGAAAGTGGATAATTTTAGCTATATGGATAAAGCCTTTGAAGTCTTGTCGCAATTAAATGCGGAAGATAATAAGATCCTAAGAAAATATAAGGCCTTAGGCGAAAAACCAAAATCAGCCTACGAATCACAAGCATTTTTACAACTTTATTCTTCATATTGCCAACCTAAACGTTGTTTAAACTGTAAAATAGGTTTAGCTATTATGAAGGATGCCTCATGATCTTCGTTCCATTTCTGACCATACTGCTATTTGTAGTGCTATTTCAGCGTAAGTACGCTGTAGCAAGCAAAGAGCGCCTCGTGTTTTATGGGTTTGTGTTAGCAAAGTTCGTAGCAGCGGTGCTGGTAGGCTTACTTTATTCACATTATTACCTTATACCAGGCGATACTTTTACTGTATTCTATCAAGCTAGGGAATGGTATAATTTATTGGTCGCTGGGGATATTAGTTGGCAACAGTGGATCGGGTTGGATACAGTTGACATAGAGCAATTAAGAATGACTCTTCCAAATGAGCCAAGAACTCGTTTTTTCGCTTTCATTTGTAGTTACTTGATGCCAATAAGCCTTTCTAACTATTATGGAGTGGCCCTTTGGATGACCTTTTTCCAGATTGTAAGTCTTTGGTTGCTGACACGAGGCTTGATTAATAAGCTTTGCATGCCTAAAGGAGTAATTTACATGGGTTTACTTTTTGTCCCCTCCGTCACTTTCTGGAGTGCTGGCCTACTTAAAGAAACAATGATGCTTAGCTGTATGGCAAATATAGTTACTGCCTATTTGTACGCTTCTGAACCTAAGCAGCAAAGGAGGTGGCTTTATCTTTTCATGATAGTCTTCTTCACTTTAATCTTATATCAGATAAAATATTATGTAGTAATCTTAATGCTTCCATTAGGCCTACTGACGTATCTATTTGCTGAAAAAAGGCTGTTTGAGTTCAAATCTTTCAAATTAAGGCTTAGTTTATTTTTCGTCATACTTATTTTGGGTACGACGGCAGTAGCAGTAATTCATCCTGTATTTCATTCAGGTTTATTTTTTGACCTTATTAAAATAAGTCATGATCAGATTGCAAGTCGCTCTGCAGACAGTATTATCAATTTTAATTTAATTACAGATCCCTTTTCATTCGTCTTAGTAAATACACCAAGTGCTTTAGTTGCTGCATTTTTTAGGCCTTTCATTTGGGAGGCATTTAGTGTTTTGACTTGGGCAATTGGGTTAGAGACATTCTTCTTTACAGGCGTATTAGTCTGTGCTATTTACAGTCTCTTTAAGGAGCGCTTAGCGCAGAGACAATATTGGTGGTTGTTAGCAGGCCTTTTGTATGTTTTAGCCGCTGGATTGATCATCACGCTATCCACTCCTAATTTCGGGTCTTTAGTGCGTTATAAGGTAGCTTATATGCCTATTTGTTGGCTCATGTGTTTATGGCTAGTAAATAAGCGCTTTAGCGTAAGGAAGTTATAGGTTTTTATTTGTTGTGTGTCGTATAAGCTGTAGCTTTGCACATCAAAAATAATTATATGGATAAAAAACCGGTTATAATACTAGGAGCAAAAGGTATAGGCCCATCTGCGGCAGAGATTTTCAAAAGTAATACGGTGGAAGTATACTGCTTTTTAGACGATGACAAGGCTTTGCACGGTCAAGAAATTGATTTGATTTCGGTATTAGGTGAAACAACAGATGACGGCTACTTAAAGTATATAGGCAACAAATGTGATGCTTTCGTGGCAGAAGAGAATCTTTCAGCTAGAAAAAAAGCAGTAAAGATGTTGAATGACAGAAGAAAGGTCATGCCAGCAAATGCTATTCATGCTACTGCGGTTATTTCTGATCTAGCTCACATCGGCTATGGTAATTTTATCAATGCAAATGTGTTGATTGGTGCCAACGTAACAATACCTAACCATTGCATTTTACATTCAGGCGCCATAGTAGAGTATAACGTTATTGTTGAAGACTTTGTGCAAATAGGTGCAGGTACTCAAATTAACAGTAATGTTAGCGTTGGTAAAGAAACCTTCATTGGTTCGGGTGTTACCATTGTTTCTGGAGTGAAAATTGGTAAAAAGGCTAATATAGGAGCAGGTTCTGTTGTTGTCCAAGATGTTAAAGACGGAGAGACAGTCTTTGGAAATCCTGCTAAAAAGGTAGCTATTTGATACCGAACAAGTAACAGATAAATAAATATTTATTGATCATTAATCACCTTATTTACACTAAGGCAGGAGTTATGGAAAATAAGAAAGAACAATTCAAGATCTTACTCTATTATTGTTATTCAACTATTGAAAATCCGGAAGAGTATAGAGATGAACATCATCTGTTGTGTTTAGACTTGGAGCTACGTGGTAGAATCATTGTAGCTCATGAAGGACTTAATGGGACTGTTTCAGGAACCATTGAAGCATGTGACGCTTATATGAGAGCTATAACGGAAGACCCTCGTTTTAGTCATACAGAATTTAAAGAGGAAGTGCATTCTGAGCCTACTTTTAGGAAGCTTCATGTTCGGGTAAAGGAAGAAATTGTTCATTCCAGCATGAAGCATATTGATCCAAAGAAGCGCACAGGAGGATATGTCGAGCCAGATCAATTTCGAGAGATGATCAAAAATCAGGAGGATATTGTAATTCTTGATGTGCGTTCTAATTATGAACATGAGTTAGGGAAATTTAAAAATGCCATTACACTTGATATAGAGAATTTCAGAGATTTTCCAGAGAAAGTAAATGAATTAGCACAATTTAAAGATAAGAAGATTGTAACTTATTGCACAGGTGGAATTAAGTGTGAAAAAGCCAGTGCTTTTTTGTTAGAGCAGGGATTCGAGAATGTGCATCAACTACATGGTGGAATTATTAAATATGGAATTGAAGCCGACGGTGAAGATTTTGAAGGGAAATGCTATGTTTTTGATAATAGGCTAGCGGTAGAGGTGAATAAAGTAAATCCGAAGGTAGTATCAAAATGCTACGTTTGTAATACCATATCAGATAGGATGGTGAATTGCGCTAATCAAAATTGTAATATACATGTTGCTATGTGCGTATCATGTGGGGAGGAGATGGAAGGAACCTGCTCGCAAGAGTGTAAAGCGAATCCCGAAAAGCGGGAGTATACTGGTACAGGTTATTATCAAAAGCAGTCAAATAGTTATAATGCTTTGAAAGGCTTTCAAAGAAGAAACCTAGTGAAAGAAAAAAAGAAGGAGACCTTAAAAAAATAGCATGAGCGCACGATATCCTGAGTCTGAATTAATATTAAATAAAGATGGATCTATTTACCATTTGAGTCTTCGACCTCAGGATATTGCTGATGTTATTTTAACTGTTGGAGATCCAAGTAGAGTACATAAGGTAAGTCAATACTTTGATGAGGTTACCTTTGAAATGAATAAGCGTGAATTTATTACCCATACAGGTTTATATAAAGGAAAAAAAATCACCGTCATGTCTACTGGAATGGGTACCGACAACGTGGAAATTTTGATGTCTGAACTCGATGCTATCGTCAATATTAATCTTAAAAAAAGGGAGAATAAGAGTAGAAGAAAGAGTCTGAAAATCATTAGAATCGGCACCTCAGGGGCTTTGCAGCAGGATGTGCCTCTTGATTCTTTACTGATGACACAATATGCTATTGGTTTAGATACACTCATGTATTTCTATAATCTGGAGAGAACTGAGGCAGAAAAAAATGTGGAAGCAGCCTTACAATTGGAGGCTGACTTGCCATTTCGGCCATATTGCGTTGAGGGCTCCTCTAAATTATTTAAGCATCTATCGAAGGATACCTTGGTAGGAAATACGGTTACTTGCCCTGGTTTTTACGCACCACAGGGCAGGGAATTGCGCGTTCCTATAAAATATCCAAATATAGTAGACAAATTAAGTGAGTTCCACTACGGAGATTTGTGGTTGACAAATTTCGAGATGGAAACAGCCGGTTATTATGCGTTAGGACGCATCTTAAATCATGAGGTCATCAGCTGCAATGCTATAATAGCTAATAGGGTAACAAAAGAATTTTCAAAGAACCCTGATAAAACTATAGATACCTTGATTAAATACGTCCTAAATAAGGCTGTTGAGATTGATTGGTGATGCATATATTTAATGTAGCGGTTGTCATGTAGTGTAAACTGATTGTCGAATTCAATAGTTAATCCTATATAAATCTAGTATTTTGAAATACTAAAAAGGTTTATATGAAGCATGCATTTGTCTATTTGATTACTTTAGTATGCGTGGCGGGCAATTTACTCGCGCAAAAGCCTTATGAACAATTACAATTCCAAAGCTACACCGTGGATCGGGGCCTATCGCAGAACATCGTGGAAGCTATCACCCAAGATAGTCAAGGTTTTATGTGGTTCGGCACACAGGATGGTTTGAACCGCTTCGACGGAAAGAACTTTAAAACGTATTATTTCAAAATTGGTGACACCACTAGTCTTAGCAACAATTATGTTAAAGTAATTTATGAGGACTTAAATGGTGATTTGTGGATTGGCACATATGGGGGGGGAATCAACAAATTTGATAAGGATAGTACCTTTGTACGTTATCAATACAATCCAAAGGATCAACAGTCGATCAGTGATAACGTAGCATATAATATTTACCAAAATGATCCTGACTATTTGTGGATAGGCACAAAAGAGGGAATTAATAAAATGGATTTAAAAGCAGAAACCTTTCAGGTTTTTGTTCATAGACAGAATGATCTTACCAGCTTAACCAATAATGTTATCTATGCTGTTAGCAAATCTAAGGAAGAAGATAAAATTTGGGTAGGTACCCGCTCTGGGCTTAATTTATTTAATACAAAAACTGGAAAAGTTGATTGGTCTATTACAAAATTTAATCAAAAGAATTTAGATATACGCGACCTGTATTTAGACGATGCAGGTAGATTGTGGCTAGGGACAAAAGGGCTGGGTTTACTTTATTTAGAGCCAGAGCAAAGAACATTGCAATACTTTGAACTTGCTGATGATGGCAAAGGATCGAGTTATGTGCGAAAAATTTACCCTAATGACAGCGCTAGCTTGTGGATAGGTACCTTCGGAGAGGGATTGTATTATGTTGACTTGAAGAGCAATGTAGGGGTTCATTTTAATAAAAATTATAAGCAAAGGTCAATTTCCGAGAACAGGATAGTAGATATTTATCAAGATGGTGCTTCAAACTTCTGGATAGGCACTCATGGTGGAGGGTTGAACGCTTTTAATTTAAAGGCCAATAAATTTGACCATTACGCGCCCAACAAAAAGGATTCAAATTCCTTATCTAATGCATCGGTTAATTATATTTTTGAAGATAGTCATGGTGCTGTGTACATAGCTACTGATGCAGGAATTGATTTGGTTGAAGATCCCGATAGTGAGCACTTAACGTTTAATAACATCATTCGTAGTAACAGTTCTGAATTGGACAGTCGAGGATGGCTTGTCTTTGAAGATAGTAGAAACACATTGTGGGTTGGTTTATGGAATTATGGACTTTCTTCCTACGACCCTGAATCTGGAGAGTTAGTTTCCTATATGCATGATCCTACCGACTCGCTATCAATTGCTTCGAATTACCTTGAATCTATGATAGAAGATAGCTTAGGGAATCTATGGGTGGGGCTAGTAGATGGAGGACTCGATTACTTTGACGTTGAAAAGAAGACTTTTAAACATTATAATAGTGAAGGTGGAGGAAAGTATAGCTTGTCAAACAACAGAGTTCATGCATTATCCTACCATGATGGTGCTTTATGGGTGGGTACAGATTATGGTTTAGAGCGGTATGATCCATCAATTGATGGGTTCAGACACTACCGCTATCAATCTAATGATAGTTTAAGCCTCAATTACAATATTGTTAGGGTTGTGTTTGAGGACTCTTTTGGAGATCTATGGATTGGCACCGGCGGTGGGGGGATTTCAAAAATGCTTTGTCAAGCAGATGGTTCGGTCTACTTTAAGCACTATACCACGAAAGACGGTCTTCCAAATAATAATATAGCGGCAATCATAGAAGATCAAAATCATCATTTATGGATTACTACCTTTAAAGGGGTCGTACGTTTTGATCCAGAGAAGGAGGAATTTAGAAGTTATTCTACTAATGATGGATTACAAGGACAGGAATTTATTAGAAGCTCTGCAGCTGTAATAAGCAGCGGGAAGGTATTTATTGGTGGCTTCAATGGGTTGAATGTTTTTGATCCCAATAAGATAACTGATTCTGATTATGAACCATCGGTTAGGTTAATAGGGGTAGATATTTTTAATAATGAGAAAGGGCAAGATCACTTAGAGGGAAATCTCTCCAATATCACAATAAATCAAAATGACTATTTGATTTCTTTCGAGGTAGCAGTCACTGATTATACTGCGGTAAATAAGAATAAGTTCTCTTACCAACTTTTAGGCTTTGATAATGAGTGGATTGACAATGGCAATCGTAGGCACTTTTCATATACCAATTTGCCTGCTGGAGCGTATCAGTTAAAGGTTCGTGCAACCAATAGTGATGGTATTTGGTCTAGCAACTTGTTAAATCTAAATATAAGTGTGATTCCACCATTCTGGGAGACTTTATGGTTTCAGTTAATGGCGGTTGTTTTTATTGGTGTCTTGATTTTTGGCTACATCAGAATGCGAGTTTACAATTTAAAAAAGTCCAAAGAGACATTAAAAGTGCTGGTCAGTGAAAGAACGTTGGAAGTACAAATTACCAATAGAAAACTGCTAGAAGAGCAAGGCTTAGTGACTGAGCAAAAGGATCAAATTACTTTGCAACACCAAGAGATTGTGAAGCAAAATAATATTATTAAACGACAAAATGATGATTTGAAGCTTGCCAATTTACAATTAGAGGAAGTTGTAGATGAGCGTACAAAAGAACTGCGAGACACTAATAGAGAGCTTTTTGCCTCAAATCATGAACTAGACACCTTTTTTTATCGGGCAGCGCATGATTTAAAAGGACCTATTTCTACGATTTTAGGCCTAACCTATTTGGCATTGAAAGAAGGGCCAGCCAGCCATATGAAAGTATACCTAGACAAGCTGGATGATACTGCAAAGCGCATGTCAGGCATTTTATTTAATCTTCAAAAGATCAATAAAATCAAGCACTCGTCGATTGACATGTCTAGTTTTAAAATTGAGGATTTGGTAGACGATGCCCTAGAAGATAATATACATGATAATGCACATAAAGAACATTTTATTAACTATAAGCTAACTGGGATTAGTGGTGAGACCAGAATGGTCAGTGATTATGTGCTTTTGAAAATTATTTTTTCCAATCTGTTTAGCAATGCACTCAAGTTTAGTATTCCTGGAGAAATAAATAGAGTAGAGATTCATTTCTCGATAGATGTTCAGGCTAAGCAATATCGCATTACATTTCAAGACTTTGGAATAGGCATCAAGAAAGAGTATCGAGATAAGATTTTTGATATGTTTTTTATTGCTACGGATAGAAATCCAGGAACTGGATTAGGTCTTTATAGTGTTAAAATGGCAGTAAAGAAGCTAGGAGGTAGTATTATAGTAGACCCATCATTGGAGGAGAGTTCATGCTTTTTACTCCAGTTACCCTTGCCCGCTGAGGAACTTGACAAAATTGAATTACCTGTATAATCAATTTTAAGACTTTTTATTCCATAGCCTTTCTGCTTGTTTTCCTAGAAGCCAAAATGATATTGCTATAATAAGGAAGAATATTGCCTTGTGCATCGTATCCCAAAAGTATTCAAAATAGCGGCTGTATAAATTCAGTAGAATGAAAAGAATGGCAGTATTTTTTAACCACTCATCCTCTTTTTTTAGACCAATAATAACAGCAAAGAAACTTACAGAAAAGAGTAGCAGACTGTACACCCATAGCTCATATTGTTTTACTTGCAACCAGTCTTGGTAACTGTTATAATTTCCTGTGATAGAAAGTATCCATAATGCTGCGAAAAAAATAATTACGGCAGTATTGTAAGTGTATTCATAAAAAGGTTGGATGATGCTTTTCCCTATAAAGCTCACTCCAATTAGCAGCAGGCCAAATAAAGTGAACCTCATCGGGTAATTCATACCAAGGAAGGTATCATCTGTAGTTCCAAGTTCCAAACTGATGGTCCCATAAGCAAATAATAGTGCTGCTAAACCAAAAAACCAGTAGATGGCTTTTTGATGTATTCGGCCTAGTATGAGATAACATATACTTAGTGTTAGTACTAAGATTCCTGGAGACTCCTGTGTACCAATTGAAAAGCTCAGCATTCCCGCAGTTATGGCAAGGAAAATAGCTGCTAATAAGGCGTAAACCTCCTTGCTATAGCGCTTATTCAAGGAGTCTTGATTAGTTAATCGGAGATCTAAAAAGTAAAAAAGAGTACTTATAGCGAGGGTAACAATCGTTTTAGTACGGTATGAGCTAGATATGAGCGAATCAAGTAATTGTAGTAATGCCTCGTCTGCAAATATGCTAATGACTGCAATTACTAGGCTTAGAAGGGCGAAAATAGAGGCGTAGTATGCTAAGCTTTTCCAGTCAAAACCTTTGACGGGTAGATTTTCTTTTAATTGCTCGGCGAGTTGGGCGTCAATTAGTGTGTCAGCTTTCCAGTAGGCTAGTGCTTTTTCAATGATATCTTTCTCTTTTCTACTAAAACTCATGAAGGTCAATCCTCTTCTTTCTGTTTTTTGCTACCGGAGTAAAGCTCATATTCTAAAAGACGGCAGTCAATTCTCGCATTTAAAAAAGGAATTCGTCTTTTTGTGCGTAGCCCTATCCGTTTTGCTAATTGAAGATTTCCAGTAAAAATATAGCCGGTTTTACCCTTACAGTCTTGTTTGAAGAAATCCCCCATCTGAGCATAAAGTAAAGCCAATTCTTCCTCTTCTCCCAATCGCTCACCATATTCAGGATTTAGTAATACAATTCCGTCACCTTCAGGAATAGGCGTATCTCTAAAATCACACTTCTTGAAAGTAATGTACTCTTTTACACCTGCCACTGCAGCATTTTGTTCTGCAGCTTGTATGGCTAAGCTACTATGGTCAGTAGCAATTATTACCGTTTCCGGTATGACTTCCTTTTCTTTCGCATCATTTTTCATTTGTTCAAACTTTTTGAAGTCGAAACCTTTTAGATGATGAAAACCGAAATTGTCCCTGAATTGGCCAGGTACAATATTAGCAGCCATTAAAGCAGCCTCTATAGCTAATGTGCCTGAACCGCACATAGGATTAATAAAAATTTGGTCTTTCTGCCAATTCGTAGCATATATGGTTGCTGCAGCTAATGACTCCATCATTGGCGCCTTACCAGGGATCTTTCTGTAACCATGCTTTCCAATATTTTCTCCAGATGTATCTAGGTATATACTCGCTTGGTCTTCCATCCAATGAAGAAAAACTACCATTTGGTTTCTCAAAGGACCAGAGTCTGGCCGCTTCCCTGTCTTGTCTTTCAGTCGGTCAACAATCGCATCTTTTACCCGCACATTGGCGAACTGAGTATTCAGTATTTTTTCATTATTTGCATAGGAGGTTATACATAAGTAGCCATCTTCATATAGATACTCTTCCCATTTAATTTGATATAATTGTTGGTATAGCTGATCAGGATTGGTGGCACGAAAGCTCTTCACTAGCCACAGCACTTTATTTGCCGCTCTTAGGTGAAGGTTTAGAAACATGCAATCTTCAAAAGTACCATTAATAGATACTTCCAACGGTCCTTCATGTGCTATTTTGTAACCTAGTGATTGAAGTTCCTCACTTAATACAGGCGCCATGTGTGGGGCGCATGGTAATACTATTTTTGACTCTGACATAAGCTGCAAAGTTAAACATTTTTCTCGGGGCTTTCGATTCAAAATCCTTTTGGCTTATATTTGTAGTTAAATAAAATATTGAGTTATGAAGCAGTGGTTTTTATGCAAGGTTAAATATCAGAAAGAAGATGAAAATGGTAGGTTGAGGTCTCTTACTGAGCCTTATTTGGTAGATGCTGTTTCATTTACAGAGGCTGAAACCCGTATTTATGAGGAAATGGGTGAGCGTGTAAGAGGAGAATTCTTAATTACAGGTATCAGTAAGAGCAAAATAATGGATGTCTTTAAGTATGATGATGTCGATGTTTGGTATAAATGTAAGGTAGTTTATTACGTGGCAGAAGAAAGTGGCAAAGAGAAGAAGATTGCCAACCAAATGATTATAACGGCGCATAATGTAAAAGAGGCCTATGATAGAATGTATGAGAGTTTAAATAATATGTTGGTATCTTTTCAGGTGCCAGAGATAGTTGAAAGCCCGATTATTGAAGTTTTTAATTACAGTGGAGATGTAAGTCCTGAAGCAGAAACTGAGGAAGAGGAAGAAGAAGTGGTAGGTTAGTAAGTAGTAAACTTTAACATAAAAAGGTCAGTGATATCACTGACCTTTTTATGTTGTATTAAGCAATGTTTCTAAACCCTTTTGGATAGGGCCTATATGCATAATAATGTAATACTGTTTCTAAGGCACTTTTCATGGCTTCATTTATAGGTAATATTTGGTTTCCCATTCTAAAATCTATTCTGTTGAGCTGCATATAGTAATCCGAAAAAATAGGTACATATAAACCATTTGAAATGGCTATTTGTGCATTTTCGAAATCTTTATACTGTTCCTCTTTAATGATTTTACAAGTCGCTAGGCGCAGCTTATTCAGTTTGTCTCTACCCGCACCATAACCGAAGAGTCTACAAATTAAGCCTCTGTATTTATAATTGCTGCATTGACCACTATTTTGCTGGTGGACAGACAAAGGTTTGTATAAAATGCAATTTGCACTTTCTTCTTTCTCTAGTTTATCTAAAGTTTGTGAAGCCTCTCCGTTTAAAAATGTGTGGTACGCCCAGGGTAAGAACTCTAGAGGTGACGCATCTATGTCGGCTTTATTACAACATTTGCCGCAGCCGCTATTACAGTGAAGTTTTGTTGCTAATTGAAAAGTGCTGATCTCTTTTTGAAGTCCATTGAACAGCTGCTCAATAGCCTTAACTTTTTGTTGAATAGACATTTGTCGAGCAAATGTAGCATTAGTTTAAGCGAAAATGGATGTCAGGGGTATTTATAATTCAATGTCTTTTTCAGACAATTCAAATTCAGTTAGCTGAAGAATATTTACATCCAAGGCAATTGGGTTCAAAGGTGTATCTAAGGAGTCTGTGGGGACATTTCCTAATTTCTCTAGTACCTCCCAGCCTTTTATCAACTGGCCAAAAATCATGTAATCACCATCTAATCTCGGCAACCCTTTCTTGTTATGTACGATATAAAATTGACAAATCGCTGAATTTTTATCAGGATTATCATCTCTCCCCATTCCAAGTGCACCGTATATATGTTGTAGTGAATCGGTAAATTCAGGAGCTATAAGATAATTAGGGTCTGTAAATCCAGCAGGAGTATCTGGACAGCCTCCTTGGATAACAAAGTTGCCAATGACTCTGTTAAAAGTGAGTGAGTCCCAATAATCCGCCCTAGCCAATTTTATAAAGTGATCCTTATGATTAGGTGTTTGGTCCGACAAGCTAAAGAACATCTCGCCCTGAGGGGTGATGATTTGAGCTACCGAAGTAGTGGTTCCTTCTTTTTCAGACTGGCAGCTTACTATTATCAATAGTGCTAGCAGGAATGTTTTTAGCTTATTCATGGAAATATGAATTGATCTTTTTTAAAGATAGTAAATCATTTTATGGATGAATAGTATGACACCAAATTCTATTTCTTTTGGACGAAATACAGGGGATGGTGACTTATTTTGGCTGTACATGTATTGTACATTTATCCTACTGCGAAAAGAGAAAAAGGTAAGGTTGTTTAGTAGTACCCTACTGGGCTGCTTACAGCATTATTGGCCTTTGAAAGCTTACAGTATCCTAGCTATAGGGTGCATCCATTGGCATCTTTAAAAATATTAACGCTTGTAGCTAGTTGGTCTAAGGCCTCTGCAGGATCCTTTATTAACTTTTCTTTGGCTCTTGTAGCACATTTGTAAGTGGCGATGGTCAATTCTTTGGTCCGATAAGCGCACTTGTGTTTTTAGTTTTATCATACGTATTTGATAGAAAGGTATTTCCAGATATGCAGTAAAATAGTAGTAAATAAGCGCTTTTATATGTTTTATGACCAGTTACTGGTCATAAAAAAAAAGCGATGAGTTAGTACTCATCGCTTTTTTATGATTAGAAGTAAAATTACTTTTTTATTCCAGGCACATCCAAAGGACGTTTTGTCTGCCATAAGAACTTCTCTGCTTTTTTCTTTATTGGCGCTACTTCATCTAAAGTATTGGCATCATACACTCTACCATTTTTCACCACGTGGCTGAGGGTATTACTGTTTCTTATATTTTCCAGTGGATTCTTCTCCATTATTAATAAATCAGCCAATTTGCCTTCTTCAATACTTCCTAAGTCACCTTCTAGACCCAAGGCTTCAGCACCGAATATTGTGGCCGTTCTAAGCGCATCTAAATTACTCATTCCGCCACTAGCCATTGACCAAAGTTCCCAGTGGTAGCCTAATCCTTGTAGCTGACCGTGACTACCAACACCCACTAAACCATCTGCTTCCACCAAACGCTTCATGTTTTCAGCGTGACGTGGGAAAACATGCTCCTCTTCCATAAACCAAGCACCTCTTCTACGTGATTTGCCTGCTAATTCTTCATAAGGAGTGAAGCGCTGAAGTTTCTTGTCATGATAAGGTTGTTCAGTAGCATAATAGAACTCTTCTGCCCATGGTCCACCATATGATACCAACAAGGTAGGGGTTACTGCCATTTTAGATTCCGCAATGGTTTGAATGGCATCTTTGTAGATGGGAGCAATAGGCAATGCATGCTCATGACCTGGATATCCGTCCAATAACTGAGTCATATTCAATTTGTAATCTAGACCACCTTCTGTGGTAGGCATCAATTCTAATTCCTTTGCAGCCATGATGATCCACTGTCGCATTTGACGATTTCCAACTAAGTACATTTTAATACTTTTGGTATTATAGTATTCACTGTATTGTTTTAAAACCTCCTTTGCATGCTCTAAAGATTTGATTTTGTAAGCCCAGTACCCAACTCCAGGACCTGTGCTGTAAACTCTAGGGCCATGGATCATTCCTGCATCTACCATGTCAGAATAAGTGAGCACATCCGTTGTCGCAGTTTGCGGGTCACGTGTGGTAGTAACTCCATAGGCTAAATTGGCGGAGTAAATCCATACTTGGTTTTTATGTAAACCCCAATTTGGCCACATATGCGCATGTGTATCTACAAAACCAGGTGTAACGGTTTTACCGTTCGCATCAATAGTGGTTATTCCTGTTGGCACAGTTAAAGTACCACTTCGTCCAACGGCTTTAATACGGTTATTTTCAATGTAAATATCACCATTCTCAATTATCCCTTGATCAGTCATGGTAATTACGCGAGCACCTTGAATCAAGATTTTTCCGTTGGGAATATCCTTTTTGTAGCTTACTTTCACCTTTAGCTCTTTGGCGATGTAACCTTTGTCTTTATCCTTTTTGTCATCTTCTTCTTCTTCTTCTGTCGCGTCAGCTTTCTCTTCCTTCTCCTCGTCGCCTTCTTTTACTTCTTCTTTATCATCGGCCTTCTCTTCCTTCTTCTTTTTGGCTTCTGCTTTTTTTGCAGTAGCAACGCTATCGGCGTATGCCTTTCCTGCTGCTAAATCATAGATAAAGTGACTGGCGCCTAAAGACCAGTGAACATCATTGCTGTTTGCAGCCCAGGCAGGAAATTCTCCGCCCATCACTGTCAACTTCATCGCTGGAAACGCAGCGCTTTCTGGACTAGCTACTGATATTGTTGGCGCTTGACCGTATTTTGGAATGGTTACCGAAAAGATATCATTGTTGATTTTTGCTATGGCGCTATTTCCATCAGGGGAGATCCTAATTTCTGATGGACTAGAGGCTTTGCTATTCTCTCGCCATGCAGTTTCTGAATCTGGCAAAATGTCATGGCTTCCATCATGAGCATGAATCATATCTACCGATGACCCATAGGTGGTAATACCAGTAAGCTTTAAATGTACTTTCTCATCTGTTCCATCCCATCTTATTGAGATAAGACCTTTGCTACCGTGGTTGAGGTAAATTCTATCCTCTCCTTTGACAAAATGTGGTGTATTTCTACCTTCTGCCTTGTCTATTAAAGTAGCCTTGCTACCATCAGCAGCAATCCATGCTAAATCTTCCATCATCAATGAACCAAAGGGATCGATAGCATCTTTATATACCTGGTTAGCACCTCTGTTAAAAACGATTCTATTTTTAGTATATGACCATTCTGGATCCAAGTACAGCGCAGGAACGGTTGTTAATTTTATCAGCTTACCTTTTCCATTGGCATTCACTTTGTATAAGTGGCCTCCCTCATTTTCCTCCCAAGTAGAGAATACAAGTTGGCTACCATCTGGTGACCATGCTGGCATAGCTTCTGTAAAGTTATTGTTAGTTAAACGCATGGGGTTACCGTCTGGTAATGCCATTACATATAACCTATTCAGAGCCGTAAAAGCTAGTTTTGAGCCATCTGGAGAGGGTACGCCGTCTCTAATTTGTGTGACAAATGCTTCGGGAGTATCTTCGATAGGGTAGTTAAACTTTAGTCTAGGTCCTAGCTCTAGCTTTAAATCTACATCGAAGGGGATTTCTGTGGCAGTATTCCCATTAATATCGATTTTATATATTTTACCTCCATAAGAGGCAACTAGGTGCTTACTATCTGGGGTGAAAGACATTGCGGGGTAAACTCCTAAGGGAGCGATCGATTCTTGCTCATCTCTTTGAACGGGGTAAGCTAACCACTCTTCATCACCATTAATTAAATTTCTTTTGACAAGTCCTGTTTCAGTTTCAAACCTAGTGCCATATACTAACCATTTTCCATCAGGAGACAGTACGGGAGTAAAAGCTGATCCATATCTAGAGGTAACGGTAGCTATGTCACCGTCTACCATACTGTAGGTGCCTATTTGATATTGAGGGAACTGTGAATTGTAATTCCATCCCCCTCTTCTTTGAGAGAAGTAGACTAATTTACCATCAGGGCTAATAGCAGGATCAATGGTTTTTAAATAATCAGGTTTATCAATCAGTTGGGCACCGCCTCCACCGTCTTTATGGTATAAATGCAATTTGATATTCCTTCTTCCTTTGGAACCTATGATATAATCACCATCTGGGGTCCACTCTGCGGCGAAGTAATTTTGATTGTTATCTTTTGTGAGTTGTGTTTGCTCCTTACTTCCGAGCGCCATTGTCCAGATGTTATCAGACCCACTTTTATCAGAGATAAAGACGATACTCTTCCCATCAGGGCTGTAGCGCGGGTGTACGTCATATGGCATGCCTTCCGTTATTTTAGTGGCTTTTCCACCACTCATCGGGATGCTGTAGATGTCACCCATCATGTCAAATAAGATGGTGCTGCCATCAGGGCTCACATCGACGGATAACCAAGTGCCTTCCTTAGTGTTGAACTCAATCGTCCTCTCGGGTTCTAGTGGTAATTCTTTCGTGGCTAATTTGACACTGTCAGAGGTAATTTTGGTGCTATCAGCATCTTGCGCCCAACTAGCGGAGCAAAATAGTAGCATGACGAGTAGTAGCATTTGTATTTTATGTTTCTTCATTTTAATGATCGTTTAATTAAAATCCTTAGAAATATAAATAAATAATAGGTAGGCAGCGCTCTTTTTTACGAGAGTGGCGGATTTTTACTGAAAAACTGTACAAAATGTATTTTCTAATCTTCTTTTAGGGTGCTATTTTTGGTTGGCTGAAAGCGAAAATTAATTTCCAAATTAATGTTTTGTACTTGGTGTTAAGCAAAATTAGAAATCCATCTTTATTGTACATTGACTTTTAAATTATCCTTTTACTGAAGATGGAATTGTAATAGTGAAAGTAGTTCCCTGATTAGGATCACTGTCTACGGTGATGGTTCCTCTAACGGCCACTAATAATTCTTTGCTGATAGCCAATCTAATGCCAGTGCCGTTTTTTGTAATGTTTTTGATGGAAAATATTTGGTTTAATTTTTCAAGGTTTATTCCTGATCAGTAATCTTAAGTATTAATGTTTTATCAATAATTTTTACCATTATCCTAATTGTAGTCTCTTTCGGTGAAAATTTTATAGCATTCGATAGTATATTGTTTAGCGCAATGGAAACAATCTCTTCATCAGTGTAAAAGAAGGTGTTTTGATCTAAGTCTATTATTAGGTGTAAGTCTTGTTGCTTTAAACGTAGTTCGTGGTACTTTTCGGCCTTACTTAAAAGCTTTCATAAATCAACCAAGTCGTAAGCTGGATCAATGCCCCACATTTGATTTTTTGGCCCAGTATATAAGGTCGTTGATGGATTGTTTACTGGTAGCTAAATTTACCTTTAGTTTGCTTGAAAGCTCTCTTAGATCCGAAGCGCTTAAGTTTTGCTTCTCAAGTAAAGTAAACATGCCTTCGATGGAATTTAATGGCGTTTTAAAATCATGAACCACAGTCGAAAATATTTTGTCTTTCACCACGTGATAGGCTTCTAGCTCTTTATTCTTCTCGTTAATTTCATCATGCTGTAATTTTATTGTTTGGTATAGATTTTTCCTTTTCTTCTTGATTATTAATAACGATACCACAAAATCTAATAAAGATTAGCAGCAAAATAACCCCTAAAATTAATATCCATTTTTGTTGGGTAACCTCCATTTTCTTGTCCTGAAGCTCCCTTTCTCTACTTTTAATGAGGACATTGTTCATTTGTCGTTCTTTTGTAACATTCCAAATCTGCTGCTTTAGTGCGAGGTGTTTTTCTTTATAATAATTAGCGTTATCGAACGCTCCTTGCTTCTGGTAGATGTTATAAAATAATTGTGCTAGCTGTTTCTCGTAAACAATATTACCTGCAGTCTTGGTGAGCTAGTAACTTCTCTTTCCTGTTTGTAAAGCGTTTGCCAAATCCCCTACTTCATAATGGGTCTTTGCTAAAGCTTAAGGCGCTTATTTCTATTAGTGTATTAGGAGCTTTGTCTAAGGCTTCTATAGTGGAGTTGAAATAATAAAATGCGCTGTTATAATTCTTTTGATCATAATGGATTTCTCCAATAGTGCAGAGAGTAGTTGGTCTAGATGACGTTTAAAAGGTCGTCGATATTTCCAAAGCTTTAAAAGCATGACTTAACGCCAGACCGTACCTCTTTTGTTGTCTATATGCCCCGCTTAAGTTGTTGTGAAATAGCCCTAAATGTTGATTTAAATCGTATCTCTTGGCTATGTCGTTAGCTTTCTGCGTAAAAAGTATTGTTCTGTCGAAGTTGAAAGTATTGTAATATATACCTCCTAGGCTATTGTATGCGGTTGCCAAAGATTCGAATTCTTGGGTTTCCTCCAGCATTTGTATCGCCTCTAAACTAAATTGAATAGCTAAGGGGTAATCAGTTAGTCCATCATAGATTGTACTTAGCGTCGAATATACTTCTGCTTCTGTGGTCTTATTATAGCTGTTTTAATTTAGTAATAAATAGTTGTTATAGCGTACTTTATAGGCGGCTATTATACTTTTGTGAAGTATGCTTTTAGTAGCCTCATTCCATTTTAAAATACTGTCTTGTTGAGCCACTTGACACAAAGATTGATTCTTAAATGATAGTAGTAGCAGAATGCTCAAAACTGATTTTATATTGATTTTATGACGATCCAATTATTACTAATTAATTTGATGACTATTTCATTCTTCTGAGCATAAGAAATGGTTATAGTAAAAATATGAGGAAGACGAGGTGGGTTTTTGGTTTAAACCCTTGTCTGCCCACACGTGCTCAATGTGCCCTAAGCTTTATTAAGATTTTAAATTACCTGACTAATCGCTGAGGAAATACAACCATTGACTCACTTCCATTACTAGCGATTGCTGCTACTCCGAAGTAGTAATTGTCAATTACTACTCCTTCCAAAGTATGCTTATTCACCTTGCCAACATAGCGGAAATTATCCCAGGTTGGAGAAGTGGTTAAGCGCCAATAGATTTTATAGCCAACAATGTTCTCATCGTCAGTTGGATCCCACTCCAATTTTGCGGAGGGCTCTACTACTCCGCCAATGCCTACGTTTTGCGGTGCTTCTGGTGCCCACGCTAAATTCGCCAAGCTAATCACATTTACAGCAGTTAGCTTTTTTGTATAGTTAAAGTTCACACCTGAAAGTACGTCACCGTATTCAATACCATCTTCAGTTCTGATATCTTGATGCTGTCTGTTATAGTTTTCATGGGCTTCCATAATACGTATTCCTGCAAAGCCTAAATCATTAAAAGGTTTATGATGGCCACCTCTACCGAATCTGTCTAATCTGTAAATCATCATGGGATTCATTTCCGGCATATATGTTTTGGTTTGTGTATATACATATCGCGCCAATTGTCTAGATATGCCATCTACCTCACCTCCATAATATCTTCTTAATGTTCTTTCCCTTTCTGTTTCTGTAGGTGGTACAGGTTCTGAGAATATACGAAATGTTCTATTGTCAATTATTCCATCCACACCTTCAATATTTCCAATCATATCATTGTTTAAGACAGCCAATATGTTCCATTCATTCTCTGTTGCATATTTAGCTAATCCACTGCCTCCAAAAAGTCCTTGTTCTTCCCCAGAAAGGCCAACATATACGATGCTGTTTTTAAACGTATACTTAGACAGTGCTCTAGCTGCTTCAAGTGCTCCTGCCATGCCTGTGGCATTATCGTTAGCACCAGGTGCATCGGTGGTATAGTCCATCGTATCGCTAGCACGTGAGTCAATATCACCTGACATGATGATGTAATTGTTAGGGTATTCAGTACCTCTTTGAATGGCTACAACATTTACTACCATTGCATCTTTTGGTACCCTAGAGTTACCTTCTTTCGTAACAAAATCTTTTTGATAGAATACCTCCAGACAGTCGTCACAATTTTTCGAGATATTTTCGAATTCTGATTTTATCCATCTGCGTGCCGCACCAATGCCTCTGGTTTCAGAAATGGTATCGGAG
>JBKEFO010000023.1:0-20254 GCA_046709585.1 Marivirga sp. | reverse complement strand
AGGACTTGTAGAACCGTTGAGTAAGTTAATTCCTCAAGACTTGTGATTTTTATAAATTGAGCTTCGGGGTATTTAACGGAATCTTCTTCTACTAGTCCAATAACAATGTCCACCTTTATTCCAATCGCCTCAAAGAAGGGATATACCTCTTCAACTACAATCAAAAGCGGAGACCATCCTAATAAATCATTTACGAGATCCATATTAAAATTAGCCGTCAGAATAATTATTGGCGGCTCCTGTTCATCTCTAATAACGTGATGTGAGGACATGAATAATTTTAGCTTATATGTGAGATTATGCCTACTTTAATAAGTAACTATAATTAAATATATATACATTAGCAAACCAATAAACCGCTAACAGTCTGTTTTAAAGGTGAAAAAAATAATACTACTATCATATATTACTACACTACTTTTTGGAGGAAAGTTGTATTGCCAAAACCTTGATTTTATCGATAGCATTAAATCTACTATAAACACCTTAAACAAAGAGGCATCATTTAATAGCTACACACAAATAGGTTGGGAATATAGAAAATCTTACCCCGATAGCACTATTTATTACAATGAATTAGCAATTAATTTAGCGCGTACTCCTGAATTACAAACCCAAACAGCAAAACCTCTCAATTATATTGGTGTTGGTTACTATTACAAAGGCAATAATATTAGGGCTTTTGAATATTATAACCAGGCAAGAGATACTGCTATCATTAATGGTGACTCACTCCAGTATGGACACTCCTTAAATAATATTGGACGTATATATTTTAATCAAGGAAATTACATAGAAGCTTATGATTACTTCTTTCGATCATTGGAGATATTTCAGGAAATCAAGGATTTAGCAGCTATCAGCTATGGCTATAAAAGCTTAGCCGAATTATATCAATCACAAGACAATTTAGCGAAGGCATTAGAGATGAGTATGAAAACCGCCGAAATTAGAGCTGAGTTTGACGATCCCTCAGGGATTATTTCCATTTATCTGGAAATCGCAGGGATTTATGTAAAGATGGAGAATTACAATAATGGCCTGACATACTTTACCAAAGCCTATGAAATTGCAGAAAAGACGCAAGACCAGGTCAACCTCGCTATTATTAAGCTCAATATTGCAAAAATGAATACTGAGAGAGGGCAATTAGACATCGCATTATCGAATGCCACAGATGCGCTTAACTTCCTCAAAGCATCTAATAACGTTACGATAACCAACCACATTAATTATCAACTTGGGGAAATCTATTTCTTCAAAAATAATTATCGGTTAGCTAAAAAATACTTTAACAGCGTCAAGAATATTTCATCTGACAGTAATGACGTAACCTACGAAAGAGATGCCTTATACTATCTGTCCAAAATATACGAGGCAGAAAACAATATCATCAAGGCCTATGATCATTTTAAAGCATATGAGAGTCTTAAGGAAAAAACAGAGAGCGCTAGTACAGCTAGGCAAATTGAACGCCTTGAGTCTCGCCTTCAGCTCACACTAAAAGAAAAAGAGAATCAGATATTAAAGCTAAACCAAGAAGCTTACAAGGAAGTAATAAGGAAACAACGCGCTTTTAACTACGCCTTAATTACCATTGTAGCATTAATCTTTTTAGTAATGATTATTCTTATAATAAGTGCGCAAAAAAGAAGAAAGCATAATCGTTTACTATTAAACAAGACTAAACAAATCGAAGAACAACAAGTAAAGATTACACAGCAAAACAAAGAAATTAAGCACCAGAATGATAAGCTCATCGTTCGCAACCAAGAGTTAGATGACTTAAATAATGAAAAAGACTCTCTTTTAAGCATCGTAGCACATGATATGAAGGCCCCTTTCCACAGAATAAAAGGCCTCACGGAGTTATTAAGACTTTCTAAGTTGAATGTTGAACAAGAACAATACGTGAAAATGATTAGAAATAATTCCAAGCACGGTATGTATCTCATAAACGATCTGCTAGATGTTAATGCCATAGAAATAGATAAAGAAAAGCCAGTATCATCCAGTCTTGATTTAAAAAAGGTTTTAGATGATGTAGTGACTAATTTCATTGTTGAACTTTCTAACAAGGAAATGAATATTCAGGTTACCTGCGATCCACATCAAATGGTCATTACTGATAAGATCTACTTAGACAGGATATTAGATAATTTATTATCTAATGCTATAAAGTTCTCTGATCTAGGTAGTGAGATCCTCCTTAAAGGCAAGAAATCTGGTGCTGGATTTCAAATAACTGTAAAAGATTATGGACAAGGATTTACTGAACTAGACAAAAGTAAAATATTCAAGAAGTTTAGTAAACTAAGTGCCAGACCTACTGGTGGTGAATCAAGTAATGGTCTTGGACTAGCTATTGTAAAAACATTGGTAGATAGACTAGGAGCTACGATAAATTTACAAACAGAAAAAGAAAAATACAGCGAATTCACTATAAATTTCCCTTTATTTGATGAGGCTGTTAATTAGTAATCAGAAACCTACCTTATTCGACTTCCATCCATTTTTTTGAATATTACTGGCCTTCTCTAGCACTTTTTCTTTTAGGCTGGCTTTGTACGTCACAAGACTTTCAGCTACGGTACTATCAAAATTAGCTATTATCTGCGCCGCCAGTATCCCTGCGTTCTTCGCTCCATTAAGGGCTACAGTAGCTACCGGGACACCACCAGGCATTTGTAAAATTGACAAAATTGAATCCCATCCATCAATAGAATTACTCGATTTAATAGGTACACCTATCACGGGCAAGGTTGTTAATGAAGCTACCATACCTGGCAAATGAGCAGCACCACCCGCACCTGCTATTATAACATGGTAACCACTGGAGTTAGCACCTTGAGCGAATTCATACATTCTTTCAGGAGTTCGATGGGCAGACACTATATCTACCGTAAACGCTGCATTTAACTCTTCTAATACCTTTGCTGCCTCAATCATTATTGGTAAGTCAGACTGAGACCCCATAATAATGGCTATTTTTCCCTTTTTCATGCCTTCACTTTTAATAACGCTTTTACTTGACCTATTTTCTTTCTTAATGATTCCAAATTTGGATCTGTAATTGTGACATGACCCATTTTCCTAAAGGGTTTGGTGACCTTCTTCCCATACAGGTGCACATGCGTTCCTGAGATAGCCAAAACGTCAGACAAACCTTCGTACTCTGCTTCACCATTAAAGCCCTCCTCACCCAGTATGTTAACCATAGCAGAAGTTATCTTAATTCTGGTATCCCCCAAAGGCAAATTTAAGATTGTTCGTAAATGTTGATCATACTGTGAAGTGAAGTTACCTTCTATGCTCTGATGTCCACTATTGTGTGGCCTAGGAGCAACTTCATTTACAAGTAACTCTCCACTACCTAAAAGAAACATTTCAACAGCAAGTATACCCACCATTTCTAACTTTTCTATTACCTCCATGGCAAGATTTTCAGCCCTCACCATTTGTTCTTTAGATACTATTGCTGGTGACAGTAGGTACTCGACAAGATTATGTTCGGGATGGAAAACCATTTCAACAGGAGGAAAGGCAGAGGTTTCACCACTTTCATTCCTTGCAACAATCACTGCTATCTCCTTCTCAAAAGGGATCATTTTCTCTAATAAAGAGGGCGCATTAAATGCTTTCTCTATATCTGTGGCCTCCTTCACCATTTGAACTCCTCGCCCATCATAGCCACCTTTGCCGATCTTATGAACTGCCGGAAGCATGTCCAAATGGTTCATTATGTCTTCCTTGCGCTCGGTTAAAACAAATGCTGCCGTTGGTATATGGTGATCCAGGTAAAATTGCTTCTGGGTTCTCTTATCTTGTATTATCTCAATCACCTCTGGTTGAGGAAAGACCTTTACCCCCTCGGACTGCAAAAGCTTTAGTGCTTCTATATTTACTTTCTCAATTTCAATGGTCAGAATCTCACATTGCTTACCAAACTTATAAACATCATCAAAGTCCTCTAGGTCCCCAATAGTATAATTATGAATTAATGAGGCACATGGGGCATCACTACTTGAGTCCATCATATACAGATCAATATTTAAATTGATTGCACTCTGATGTAGCATTCTTCCAAGTTGACCTGCACCGAGAACACCTATTTTTTTTTGTGTATTGAAAAGCTGAGACATAACGATCGTTTTCTTGCGCGAAGATAGGATTTACTACATTAAAAAAGCCTTTCCATATATTGAAAAGGCTTCATATTTTATCAGAAAAGCTTACTTACTCCTTTCGTCCTTTATTTTATCTCCATTTATTTCAACTTTGAGAATAAAAAGATCATGTAGGTCATCTATAGGTAAGAACTTATATACAAGCTTCTCCCCAGTCTTACGAGCGATATCAATTAAACCTAAGCCAGCGCCTCCTTTATCAGATAGCTTGCCATGCTTTATTTGCTGCATATACATCTTCTTGAGCTCTTCAGGGGTAGCTGTGTTTACCTGATCAATTGCCGAGCGTAGATCTTCAACCTTATCTCTAGCCACCTTATTGCTAGTAATAACGTAATAGATTTCCTTCTTTTGACCGATAATAAATAAACCATTGCCAATTTGCGAGCTTGTAATCTCATCAGAATGCTTATTCATATTTTGAAGGGTCTCAACCATTACATGGTATACTCTCTTCTTTACATACCTGTCCTCATTCTTCCTTTCCATGTCTGACTCAGCCATAGAGGTAAACATCTTGGTTATCTCATGATTGAATTCACCAAGGTATACCAACGAAATGCCATTTCCCTGCATTTCTGAAAAAAGACTAAGAACAGATTTGATGAAATTAACGTTTAAATCCATCTTGTTTTCATTTATATTATCTTGCATCAATGTAGTAAAGATTTAAAAATGTACCAGCGTTTATTTTATTTTTCTTTAAAATAGGACAATTTTTTGTAAATACTTAATCAATACCCAAATCAATTGTATCGATCGTATCCCCAGCATTATTCCTGCCCTTTTGATTTCCCTTATTTACGTTTCCAAAAGTAAAATTAATTCCAAATCTTAAATCGATAGCTCTTCCTTTAATTGGATTCACAATTGAGAGTAAATCATTGGTGGTTAAACACACCTGAAAAGGAGTCAAGTTAAGCGTAAAACCTGCTCCTATATTATTAATACGTCCATTCATTATTGTAGCCGCTATTGCCGAATTAAAAAATGTGTTGTATTGAAAATTGTACATAGCAGTAAATGCCGATAGTATTGATCCTTGATACAATTCACTGTACAGTATAGCACTGGCTGTTTGTCTGTAAGATAGCTTATAGCTACCTCCTAGATATATATTGGCAGTTAAAGCATTTCTAAAAGCATCATTTTCAACTTCTTCCAAGCTAAAATCATTAATTAAACTATCAATTTCATCTCCAATAGATTGTCCGAAAAAATCGGCCCCGGTAAAGGTAATTCCACTATTTCCTACTGTAGCTTGATACGTATAGTCTTTCCAAGAGATAAAACCCAGATCATTAATTGATGCAAAGAACTTAATTTTCCTGCTAAATTGATAGGTAGCTCCCAAGTCAAATGCTATGCCTTTATTAGCTAGTAAACTAGACACTGCTTCATCATCCGGCCCATTTTGTGCCAATAAACCAGCAATGCCACCTGCTCTTATTGCAAACCCTTCCGTACTTAAGCGAATTGAATCAGCATTACCGTAGGTTTTTAAGCTTAAATTAAAATCCGACACGTCTGCATAAGCATGACCTATTAAAACTTTAAATCTTGCTCCAACCGTCATTTTATCGTTCAAAATAGACCGGCCATGAGACAAGCCTATTTCAGTAAAAGTATTAGACTTAAAGGAAAGTCTACTAAAATCTAACTCACTAACATCAAGTTTATCAGATGCATTGCCAAAATAGGCTAGGCCAACTAATTCTTTAGGAAAACTAAACCGATTGAAGCTTCTAGTATTAATACTAAAAGACGTGTACGAGTTTAAACCACGAATTCCTAAATGGAAAATATTGGCAGTTACATTAGCGGTCGTTCTATTATTCCTTTTAAGGTTATCATAAACTTTAGCCAAATCCATAGTCCCATCCTCATTCTTAGAAGACAGTATCTCTAAGTTTGTAAAATTGTTCTGGCTTAGATTCATCTTAAACCCTGCCAAACCGGGTAACCCTATTGAAACTTTATAGTCTGGCAAAAGAGCTGGATTTAACTGATTGGCTTGTGGTAAGGTTTTATATAAACCGTATCCAATCATATCAGACTGTGCGTGAACTAAATTAACGATAGCACATAAAAATAATATAAATATAAGTCTTCTCATTAGTAAAATTTAGTTCGAAAGGTTGATAGTATATTGCGTTTGAATTGATGCAGAAAACGTTACTGTCGCTTTTGAGGATATTTTAACAACCTCATTTCCGTTATTGGTGGTAGCAATTCTCGCCCTAATTCCGATTGATTTTGTCTCTTGCAGAAAATCCAATTCATTAATAGAAGTGTTTGGATTATCTCTTAGTTCTACTTGATTCAGCACATCATTCGGGCTGCCCAGTGAGCCCGCGGCTAATATTTTATTATCGAACAACTGATACAGCACCGTGCTATCTGCCGATAATGCAACTACCTCTAATGTTACATCTAGCGGTAATTCATTTTGTGAGGTGAAATATATTATTGCATATTTTGTATCACCTGGATCGAGATTACTTACAGCAACATTTTGGTCGAAGTTTAAATTACTGAATGAAAGTTCCAGCGGTATTTCTAAATTATAACCAATAGTGATCTTAGAATCCGCTTTAATGAAATTGTCTTTTGTGCTATCTGGATCTAGCAAACCCTTTATAGCTAATTCTATAGATTCTGGTTTAGCATTTAATACCTCTCTTATCTGCTCATCAAAGCTAACTGCCGTAAAGGATGGCTCATTGAAACTTGCTTTTGGTAGAAAAATTTTGCTATCGTAATTAATATCATTTGCTACTCCATCAGCAAAGTATTTAAAACTCTCAATATTAAATTGAGCAGGGACACCTAATGAGTTAGTATAGAATAAAGTAAAACTAGGTGCTTCAAAATAATAAGAAGCATCACCGAAATCACCTAAATCATCAAAAAAACCTGTTTCAATAATATTCTTGTCTGTTGTTATTTCTTGTGTTTTCAAATCACCAGCTAAATAACTAAACACAAAGCTGGTAAACCTTAAATCGATATCAAGCCTGTTTTCATTAAAAACAAGATTCTGATTGTTTCCATTAGTAAGTGACAAAGTGTAGGATATGTTTAAGATATTATCAGGCTCATTGCCTTGAAAGATAAATGTGACATCTCTAAAGAGATTAGTGTGAGCATCATTTGATACCTGATTGATTCCATCGTAATTCCAAGAATAGGTGTGATCAAGAATTGTCACCGCTTGGCCATTGTTCGGCTTCGTTTTTATGCTCAACTCAAACACACCGTCGGCGGGGAAGTCTTCCGCTATGCTTAATTTAGCTAAGGCCTCCATTATACTTATGGAGTCTAAAGTGCTAGTATACTCTACATCTATTTGTCTTTCAACAGTTACCGCACCGTTATTATTATACGTATTAATTTCCAACGGAGTAAGAATCACTGGGATTGATGAGAACGTTTTATTGGGTGCACTATAGAAATCGGAAGCTCTGGTACTAAACAAACTATCATCCTCGATAAAAAGAACTATTCTATCCTCTTCTTCGAAATATTCTACAGTAGAATCTAATTCTAACAAAAGGTCAGACATATCAAAAGTTGTATTGAATAGCGGAAGTGCCAATTCAGGACTCCATTCAACATCCCCAAATTTTAAGTCTTTTAATTCACTGTAGCAACCCCACGTGAACAACAATGGAAGGCATAATATTGATAAAAAAGCCCTTTTTACAAATTTCATATTTCGTATATTTTATTTTTAAGTTTTCGATAAGCTAGCCAAATTTATAATTTATTCATAAGTTAAGGAAATCAATGTCAATGAATATATCTTCAGAGTCACTATATTTTATAGCCATATCACCTATTAGTCTGCTGCAAGAAAGGATTTGTACCATAAAAAATGATATTTATCAAAAATATGGAACAAAAGGGTCTTTTCGTTCACCTGCCCATATTACACTACAAATGCCCTTCAAAAAGAAGCTAAGTAAAATTCAAAGTCTACAAATAGACATAACTGCATTTGCAAAGGCTCAACATTCGTTTCAAATAGACTTGAATGGCTTTGGAGCCTTCGAACCACGAGTAGTTTATATACAAGTAATGGAGAACGAGACATTACAGCATTTACACAACGAATTACAAAAGCTTTTGAAGCTGCATCATATTTTTGGCAGCACCTATCGGCAGCAAGCCTTTCACCCCCACATAACCGTAGCCTTTCGGGACCTAAAGAAACAGCAATTTTATCCTTTATGGGAAGAATATCAGCAAAAAGATTTTCAAGAGCACTTTCAAGCTGACGGAATTACGTTATTTAAGCACAATGGCGAAATATGGGAAGAATATCAACATTTCCCCTTTCCCAGTATTTAATCAAAAGTTACTTGATCCGTAGCTTCATTTTGTTGCAGCCTTAGCGTTTTCAATTCTCCATTCATATTGGTATGCACCAGATTAGATTGATCATCAAATTCTTCAAACATCACTTCATTAGTAATTTGAAATGTTTTCGGTTTCCTCACCTTGTAAATCTCTTGATAGCACCAAAGTACATTCTCCTCTAACTCGCTACCAAGGTAAATAATCTCTTCACTTTTTCCGTTTATGCTTACACTAAACTTCCTGCTTAAATATTCTGACACCAGAGAATCAATACTTTTAGTATCTTTCATTGCCAATATATCAAGGTTTACATTGTAAGCCTTATTCAAGGTCTGCTCAAAATCATCAACGAAGATTTTATGCATGATTTGTACAGCTTTGGCCTCTTCCTTATAAATCAGTTCTGTAACTGTTATATGAAAAGGATGTAACCCGCTAAAGGCAAAGAATAAACCGAATATAAAATTAGTCATCATCATTTTATCTTATCTAGTGTCTGTTCTACAAAATTATGGTATAATTAAGCTCAATTACTACTACAACAAAAATTTTAGCAATAAATATGTCAACATTTAAAGTGTATTTTGAATTAGGGTATGATCATATCATGGACATTCAGGGCTATGATCATATTTTATTCATTATTTCTTTAGCTGCTATATATCTACTCAAAGATTGGCGAAAGGTTTTATGGTTGGTTACTGCCTTCACAATCGGGCATTCGATAACGCTGGCACTCTCGACATTAAATTATGTATTAGTAGAAGCAGCATATATAGAATTCCTTATCCCTGTAACCATCTTCATTACCGCTTTCGCAAACCTCTTTAAAAGTGAGCGTAATTTAAAGTATGTTAGTAAAATTCAAGTAAATTATATCTTCGCCTCCCTATTTGGCTTAATTCATGGCTTAGGTTTCAGTAATTACTTAAAAGCTTTATTAGGTAAAAGCAATAACATAGTTTCTGAATTGCTCGCATTCAATATAGGCCTAGAGGCAGGTCAAATAGTAATTGTAACAGCATTCTTATTAATTTCTTTTATCTTTATTGACCTTTTCGGTGTAAAGAGAAGAGACTGGGTCCTCATCATTTCCAGTATAATCATTGGCTTATCGCTAACCATAATGATGGAAACAAAATTCTGGTAATTTTAAAAAAATAAGAAAAGTATGAGAAAAATATGGACACTGATATTGTCTTGCTTTGCTTTAACGGCAATGGCACAATATCAAAATCAAGGAAAGTTTGAGCAGCTAGATCATCAGCTTCGCTCTCCTAACGTTTATAGAACAGCTTCTGGGGCCCCAGGCCATATGTACTGGCAGCAAAGAGCTGATTATGATATTGATGTTACCCTTGACGAAAAAAACAATAAAATTATTGGTAGTGAGACCATTACTTACACTAATAATTCTCCGGATGATTTGACTTACCTGTGGGTACAGCTCGATCAAAATATGAGAGCAAAAGATAGTCAGACTTACGATGTGTCTGAATCAACAGTTCCAAAAGAAGCCACAGAAGGCACACTAGATAGAATGATGGGATATCCAGATTATGATGGAGGTCACAAAATCCAAAAATTAGTGGATGCCGAAGGTAACAAAATGAACTATACCATCAATTATACAATGATGCGCATCGATTTAGACACGCCTTTAAAAGCTGGCGATGCTATCTCATTCTCTATCGACTGGTACTATAATATCAACGACAGAGCGCGTATGGGTGGTCGTGGTGGGTACGACTTTTTTGATGAAGATGGAAATACCGTTTACACTATTACACAATGGTTTCCGAGAATGGCTGTCTATAGCGACTTTGACGGATGGCACAACAAGCAATTTCTAGGAAGCGGCGAATTCGCATTGCCATTTGGTGATTATGAAGTAAACATTACTGTTCCTGCCGACCACATTATTGCCTCTACTGGCGAACTTCAGAATGCCGATGAAATACTTACTCCTGCACAAAAAGAAAGATGGGAGAAATCCAAAACGGCTGATAAACCTGTATTAATTGTCACAAAAAAAGAAGCTGAAAAGGCTGAAAAAAGTAAATCAAGTGGAACTAAGACATGGAAGTACGTCGCTAAAGATGTGAGAGACTTCGCTTTCGGCTCATCAAGAAAATTCATTTGGGATGCTATGGGTGTTGATATTGATGGCCGTACGGTGATGGCAATGTCATACTATCCTAAAGAAGCTTGGGGCCTATGGGATGTATATTCTACAGAAGTGGTAGCACATACGCTCAAAGTCTATTCAAGAATGACAATCCCTTATCCTTATCCTGTCGCCATCTCTGTCGAAGCAGCCAACGGTATGGAGTACCCAATGATTTGCTTTAATTATGGACGACCTGCTGCCGATGGCACCTATTCAGCAAGAACTAAATATGGAATGATTGGTGTAATTACCCATGAAGTGGGGCATAACTTTTTCCCTATGATTATTAACTCTGATGAGAGACAATGGACATGGATGGATGAAGGCTTAAACAGTTTTGTGCAATTTGTTACGGAACAAGAGTGGGAGCCTAACTATCCAAGTAGAAGAGGACCAGCAGGCAATATTGTTCCTTACATGAAAGGAGATAGAACCTATATCAGACCCATCATGACAAATTCTGAAAATATTGTTCAGTTTGGAAATAACGCTTATGGAAAGCCTGCAACTGCCTTAAATATTTTAAGAGAAACAGTAATGGGTCGAGAGTTATTCGATATGGCCTTTAAAACCTATGCCGAAAGATGGGCTTTTAAGCATCCTACTCCTGAAGATCTTTTCAGGACTTTAGAGGACGCCTCCGCTGTAGACTTAGATTGGTTCTGGAGAGGATGGTTCTATACCACAGAGCCGGTTGATATCGCTATCAATGAGGTACAGTGGTACAAAATAAGTTCAGGCAACCCCGATGTTGAAAACCCAATCAAAAAAGCAGATAGAGATGCTAACAATTATCAGGTAACGCCTGATAAAAATGCAAAAGAGGGTACTAAAACTATTGTAGATTCACATCCTGAATTAAAAGACTTTTACAATACGTGGGATGAATTTGATGTGACTGATAAAGACAGAAAAGCTTACAAAATATTTGCTGCTTCTCTTAACAGCACAGAAAAAGCTTTATTAAATGGTGGGAAGAATTTTTATGAAATACATTTCGAGAATGTAGGCGGTCTACCTATGCCGATCATCCTGAAAATGACCTATAAAGATGGGACTGAGGAAACTATGAAAATCCCTGCCGAAATTTGGAGAGAAAATGAGAACAAGGTTTCTAAGGTGTTTATTACACAAAAAGAAGTAGTTCAATTTCAAGTGGACCCTAAGAGGGAAACAGCCGATATAGATGAAGATAATAATTACTGGCCGCAAAGAAATGTGCCTAATAAATTTGAGCTATATAAAAGGTCAACTGGTACGCCAAGAGGGCAATCACCGGCTGACAATGAAATGAGTAACGCACAGAAATAAACAATATTTACTTTATGGTAAGCAACAAAAAAGCCCTTATTGGGCTTTTTTGTTGCTTACCATTATCAGCCAGCAGCCAATTCTTATTGGCTTGCGACTAGCAATAAATGATACGTTTTTTTAATTATTGTCAAACATTTTTCCCTCACAAAGAATTACACCACCATGATTGAGTTCACAATAGTTTACATAACGGGTAAAAAAGAAAAAATCAAATCAGAGAGTAAGGAGAGCATGATCAGAGACTTCTCCACCCTTGATGCTTCTGCTTTTCAAGAAAAAGTGAAAGAATTTCACTGGACTACAGAAGATTTCCACTACATAGAGAACATTGCGTCAGGAAAAATTCAAGAGATTGAAATTTTGGAAGATGGTAGAGATTTTTAGTTCTTGCCATCAACATAATCTTGTAAATAACTAAATGCTTCCGTTAATTGACCATTCTCAGCTATTGTAGCATTTTTAACGACGCCATCCTTATCGTCCCCTAGCAAGTGGGGAAATACATTATCGATCAACTCTCTTCCAAAACTCTCTGACGCATCTCTCGGGAGCTCACATGGAAGATTATCCACTGCCATAATTGTTATGTTCGACTCAACACTCATGGGAGGCTCTATGCCATCAATACTAGGGTTAAAATCATATAACGGCTCATCAATAGTTGTTGACTTTTTTGTGCTGGGTATAGATCCTTCTATATCACAGGTAATATCCCCTATTATTCTGATCTTGAATTCAAGACTCATAGCGTCCGTTAATTCAAAAAGTTTTGGTGCTCTAGGGTCCCAATATGCACTTGCAATTAATACATCGGTCATCCTCGCATACTTTTCGAAATCAGCTTTGTAAGAGCCCGGGTTTTCATGAAACTCAGTTCTGTTAAAGGGCCCACCTGCTCTTCTGACATTGTAATCTTGACTATCTAATTGTGCAAAGACAGGTACATCAAAGCGTTCATTTAAAAATTCAAAGGGAGAAACCTGCAAGATATTCATGCCATACATTACTTCCATGGCACCTTTTGCTACTCTACCGCCACCAGTTATAGCAATCTTAATCGCCGGAAGCTTAACCTTTACGTATTCCGCCTTTAATGCTTCCATATCATAACAGTTGAATGCACGTTGGATATCGAAAAGATTATATCGCTGACCAAAGGTCCAAATAGTATTGTAAGCGCCAACAATACCGGCAAACCTTCCAAATGCTACTATTCTTTGCTTGGTGGTCGCATCCAGTAAACATTCATAATCAATTAATCTGATCTTTTTATCCAGTATTGCTCTTAACAATTCTCGGTTGTAGGGCTGCTCTTTTAAAGTATGCGAAAAGAATAAATATGTTTTCTCTGGAATCAACTTGTCAATTGGCACCTCCTTCACACCCACCATAATATCACAATCAGATATATCTGCGACGGGATTATAGCCATAGTGTTGATACTCATCAGCACTAAAAACACGTGCATCGCTGTCTTGTACAGTTATATGTGCGCCAAACTTCTGTTCAACCTCATAAGCCTGAGCAGGAGTTAAGGGTGTTCTTTTATCAAGAGGCACTTTATCTTCTCTGATGATAGCGATTTTCATAGGTTCGTTAGTTCTTTATTTATTGTACAGCTAGGCAAACTGATTTGAAAACAGCCCATTAATTTCTGTGTCAATCTTACTAACAATTAAAGCAAAATCTTCGACATTCTTGAGGTAATCTAATTGGTTAACATCTATTATTATCAATTTACCTAAATCGTAATTCTTAATCCAATCTTCATAATGCTGGTTCAGTGTTTTCAAATAGTCAATACGCATCGTCTCTTCGTAGTCTCTTCCTCTCTTTTCTATCTGCCCAATTAACTTTGGAATGTCCGCCCGCAAGTAAATCAATAAATCTGGCGGGTTAACTACCGGTGCCATGGAATCAAATAATGCCAAATAATTATTGTAATCGCGCTGAGACATATTACCGGATTCAAATAAGTTCTTAGCAAACACATAACAATCCTCGTATATAGACCGGTCTTGTACTACAGTATGGCTATTCTCCCTTATTCTTTTCACTTGATTCAATCTACTATTCAAAAAGAACACTTGTAGATGAAACGCCCATTTCTGCATATCATGATAAAAATCTGCTAAGTATGGGTTGTCCTCAACTGCCTCAAATTCAGTTTCCCATCCATAGTGATGCGAAAGTTTTTGTGCTAGTGTAGTTTTACCTGCACCTATATTTCCTGCTATTGCTACGTGTTTTAATTTTTGCATATCCCTATTTTGCCATCACAAAAGTAGAAAATCTACAGCGCTAAGAGGATTATTATTTACAAAAAATTAAGATTATTTTAAAATAAATCTTTATTCTTCCTCAAGTGCAAATTGTAGGAATTTGTTTACCGGATAAGCCGTTGCTAACTTCTCAACAATAAAAGGGATCAGGTTATCCTCTAGTATCACCTTATTAGAATAATTAGCCATATAATAAAATTGCTTATTGTACAATATCGGTGTTTGTTCTGCTGCTGCTTTAAATGGGGCTTTCAAAATTTTATTTTTCGCTCCCAACATCTCAGGAAAAAATTGGTTGAACTTATCGCCTGTTGCGGCTTGTAAATATTGTGCCTCGTTATACATGATTTCTTCTCTCACTTTATACAATCCGTCTTTTGACAGGTTAAATACCCCTCCACCAATTTGAATATTATTTGCGTCTATTCTTAGGTAATAGGCTGGGTATTGTTCTTTCCTGTTATGTCTAGATAAAACTGCTGACCTATTAATCTTATACGGAGTCTTATCATTCGAAAACCTAATATCCCTATTAATTCTAAAAATTGCTTTCTTTGGCGGAATTTGTATGCTCGGATCAAACTCTTGAATAGCTAGTACTAAATCAGTGATAAACCTTTCGAAAGGCTCTTTCACAATTTTCTCATAGCGTTTCCTATTTTCATCGAACCAATCTTTAGTATTATTTAAAGTAAGCTCTTTAAAAAAATCGATAAAATCTTGCGTAAAGTAAGCCATAGTTTTCAAATAGTTCTGATTAAAACATAATGTAATATATTCGTATTATTGTTTTGCTATAAATGTAAGCCATTTGATTAATCATTACGAAATATTAGGCCTTACTGAAAATGCGACTCTTGCTGAAATCAAGACTGCCTATAAACGTTTGGCCAAGCAATTCCATCCAGACCTGAACCCTTCTTTACAGGCTGAGGAAAGGTTTAAGATGGTAGTTCTTGCTTATACTACCTTAAGCAAGACTGCTAGTAGGGAAAAATTTGATCACCTCTTGACACAGGAGAGGCGCTCAATGACACACTCTTATAAATATACGACTAAACGTCAGCCGCCAGCCTATTCCTATCAAAGGAATCATGGAGCTCAGAAGAGACGGTCATTACCTATTGATAAAAAAACAGAAAGACTTGGTACACTTTATGCAATTGGGCTAGTAGGATTACTAGCTTTAATTATCTACATCTCAACTACAATTGTCAATTACTACCAAATTCGACAAAGAGAAAAATTCGAAGCGCGCATCTCTATTTATTTTTCTAAAGCTGAATCATATTATGTAAAAGGTAACCAACAGACAGCGCTAATGATAGTTGATAGCCTAAAAGCCTTTGTTGCAGACAATGCCCATATGGAAAGGTTTACATACAACCTAATACAAGAACAAAAGAAACTAGCAGTTTCAGATTTTAAAGCAAAATCCTACAAGAAAGCAGTCTGGGAAATGCTCCTTTATATGCAGTATACTGGCCATCAAGATCAACAAATGCTATTTGAGCTAGCAGTTGGATACAGGGCTCTCAACGAATATGAGAAAGCTATCTATATTTTAAACAAGCTTCTCAATAGTAATTTCAGGAGACTTTATACCCTTTCTCTAATGGCAGATATCTACCACTTTGACATGAATAATTCGGAACTTGCCATGAAGTACTACGACCTGGCCTTAAAAGATATTGAAGCAGATTTTATAGGTACCTATGGTAAAGCATACAGGTTATTTGTCAGTGAAGAAAACACTCCCTACATTTATAAGAAAATTTATCGCCATTCTGCCATTATTTTTTATGCGTTAGGACAATACAAAAAAGCTCAAAAATTACTCGAATGGGTCCTCTTTTTTGAACCAGAGAAAGCAAACAGTTACGAACTGTTAGTAAAAACTTATCAACAACTTGGAAAGAAAAACTCAGCTTGTAAGGTTATTAAAAAAGCGGAACAGCATGATATAGATTTATCACACCTCAACATGCCTTGTAATGCGTAAGTACATAATTTTTCTAACGTTTAATATTTTTTTTATGCTGCCTATTCTTGCTCAATACCAAGAAAGCGGTAGGGGGCATATTGCAATTCTGAGTTCTGAAGAGTTTGCTGGAAGAGGATATGTGAAGAATGGCATGTATAAATCGGCAGACTATATCCGTAAAGAGTTAGAAAAATACGGTGTAACCGATGCAGCGAAGAACTATTTTCAACTCACACCTTCCTTCCCCGTTAATACCTTCCCTGATGCAGTTACCTTGACAGGAATAACACTTTCGGCTGAAGGAAGGGAGGTAACTAATTCTTATGTGGCTGGTGCTGACTTCCTAATCACTCCTACCTCGGGAGATATAAATATATATAAGCAGCAAATAGTCAATATTAAAGAACATACCATCTTTTCACAATTGAAAAGTAATACCGCTTACTACCTTGATAAAACCACAATAGAAGATGAATTCTTAAAAAAAATACAGGAATATTATATTGAATCGAAAACACTAAAAAATAGTCTTCTTATCATTTACGACAGCAGCAAACTCACCTGGTATCCTGCAAGGACAAAAAGCAACAATGCTATAGTTACTATTAATATACCTATGAAGGCTGAGCAGATAATTGCCCAATGGAAGTCAAAACTTAAAAATAAATTTCAGGGTATAAATATAATTGGTAAAGTAGAAGGAAAGAGAAGTGATTCAAGCATCTTTTTTAGTGCCCATTATGACCATTTAGGGACGCTAGGTCAGCATATATTCCCTGGAGCAAATGACAATGCTTCTGGTGTTGCTATGCTTCTAGACCTCGCCAAGTATTACGCTAAAAACCAACCAATATTTGACACCTATTTTTTATTTACCTGTGCTGAAGAGTTAGGTCTTTTAGGTAGTTACTACTACATACAAGATCCAGTTTCTTCACTGAAACACATTAAGTTACTAATCAACCTAGATATGGTAGGTACAGGGGATGAAGGCATAACCATAGTAAATGCTGAAAAACAGAAGAAATTCTTTGACCAGATGGAGGATGAAAATAACCACTATTTAGCAGCTATAAAAGCACGTGGCGAGGCTTGCAATAGTGATCACTGCCTATTCGACAGAGCAGGAGTACCAGCTGTTTTTATCTATACTTTAGGTGGCAAACAGGCCTATCATGACATTAATGATAACGGGGAGGGCTTGAGTCTCTATGCTTACAATGGACTAATTGAATTACTGAAAATAGTTGTAACTAACCTTTAGGCACTCAAGCTAAATATCTGATCTTGCATTTTGAAAGTCTGCCTTTTACCTTCTACCACGCATACAAACTGTTGGCATAATTCTGCCCTACTAAAAAACTGCTCCCCTGTTTCACGTGCATTGCTCTGATACTTTCGCAATAATTCTTTGGACTCGAGAAAAGGTATTATTTTTTCTCGCAGCTCTACCGGAATATCCGAATCTGCATAAATTCCGAAATTCCTCTTTTCCACTAAGCCTCTGATCCAGCCTTGAATATTAGTAATAATTAGTTTACCTGCGGCGATAGCATCAAAGAATTTATTGGGAGAATTGGTACGTAATATTGCTTTATGTAAGAAAGAAACATAGCAAGCGTCAGTAATTTGCATTACATCCCTCACTTCTTCCTTCGTACCAAATGGAATAAAAAACACATTGCTAATTTCGTGGGCCTTGACATACTTTTTAATAGACAGTAAGCTTTTACCGCTCCCCATGACCAAAAATCTAATTGGAAGATCGAGACAATATTCGGCGCTCTTCACTAGGCTCATCAGATCATTAACAGGACCAACAGCCCCGAAATATGATATAACGAACTTACCTTTTACACCATAGTGCAGTTCAAGGTCTTCATTTTTTTGTTGATTAGGATGAAAAAAATCACAATCAGCCATATTAGGAATTAAATTGACCTCTTTTTCAGGTACTATCTTTTCAATATGATTCCTCATGCCGGGAGATAGTGCAATTATTTGATCTGCTTGCTCATAAATAGTGCGCTCCACTCTCCTCAGAACTTTTTTAAGAATAGGGTTCCTAATAACCCCCATCTGAATCGGCGCCTCAGGCCATAAATCTCTAACCTCAAAAACGAAAGGGACTTGGTAGTTTTTCTTCAGCCAAGTAGCTATTAATCCAACAGTTAAGGGAGTGCTTGTTGCAATGCACTTATCAAAGTTATGCTGCTGCGCCAACCAGCTCTTTGCCTTGGTTACAAACGAAAGAAAAGCCTTTATTCTGCCCCAAAAACCTAAAGAATTATCATAAGGCACCGGAAGGTAAACCACGTTCACCTTTTCTATTACCTTGGTTTTTATTTGAGACTCATCATGAGCAGTAAGCATTGTTACTTCATGCCCAGCAGCAACTAATGCCTTAGCTACATAGTAAGACCTATTTGCTCCACCTTCATCAGGAGTTCTAAAATATTGATGTACGTATAATAATTTCATCTGCTTTTAAAAGTACAAAAATGAAAGGAGCATATTTCCTTATTTTATAAATTTTCGATGGCTTCAATAATCATATCTGCATGTACCCTACTATTTTCTATAAACCATTTATTTGTTTGTAATCCCCCGCATATTACTCCTGCCAAATAGAGCCCTTTTACGTTTGTTTCCATGGTGTTTGAATTATATTTAGGAGAAAATGGATACTCATCATTAATTTCTACCCCAATAGCTTTAATAAAATTATAATCTGGCTCATAGCCCGTCATCGCCAAAACAAAATCATTCTTGATGGTAAGCTTTCCTTCTGCTGTGTTTATATCAATCTCTCCATCACGGATTTCTGCTAACTCACTTTCAAAATATGCTTTAATACTGCCTTCTTTTATTCTATTTTCGATGTCAGGTTTCACCCAATACTTAACGCTTTCCTTAATTTCTTTTTGTCTGATAATCATGCAAACTTCCTTAGCCCCTTTTCTATAGCATTCCAAAGCAGCATCCACCGCAGAGTTGGCCGCCCCAATTATCGCAAGCTTTTGATCATAATATGGATGTGGCTCTTTATAATAATGGGATACTTTTAGTAAATCTTCTCCCTTCACATTCAACTTGTGGGGTAAGTCATAGAATCCCGTGGATAATATGACGTGTTTACTTTCATAGCTTCCTTTTTTAGTAACAACTTTAAAAGTACCTCCTTCCTTGAAGATAGAAGAAACCGGGTTAAACAAACTAGTATTGAGACCCTGAGATTGCGCTACCCGCCTAAAGTACTCCAAAGCCTCCATTCTCGTTGGCTTTGGGTTATGGGAAATAAACGGCACCCCTCCTATTTCCAATTTATCCGATGTACTAAAAAAACTCATCCCATAAGGGTAGTTAAATACGGAATTCACCAAGGTGCCCTTATCTATGATAACATGCGATAAACCGCTTCTCTTTGCGGCTATCCCGCACGCTAAGCCTATGGGGCCTGCTCCTACTATTACTATGTCAGTCTTTTGATCTAAATCTATCATACTTATTTAAAGTAATACGATTAAGCACAACTTTGTTACAAGCTATTGAAAATAAAAAGGGAACCCATGGGTACTTTCCCGCCTATGAAATCTATTTTGACTTAGTTAATAATCTCAAATCCAGTATATGGATGAAGTACTTTAGGTACTTTAATGCCTTCAGGCGTTTGATTGTTTTCAATGATAGATGCTAAGATTCTAGGAAATGCTAGCGCACTTCCATTTAGGGTATGTAGTAGTTGCTTGTTCTTGTCTACGTCTTTGTATCTAAGTTTCAATCTGTTTGCTTGATAGGTCTCAAAATTAGAAACAGAACTCACCTCTAACCATCTCTCCTGAGCTGCGGACCATACCTCCATATCATAGGTTAAGGCTGAAGTAAAGCCAAGGTCTCCGCCACAAAGTCTTAAAACACGATAAGGCAACTCTAACTTTTTTAATAAACTTTGGAT
>JBKEFO010000022.1:0-21482 GCA_046709585.1 Marivirga sp. | reverse complement strand
GCTATCGGGCGAAAAGGCCTATTTTCATGAGATGAACTTGATCTGGAATGTTGTAAATCTAAGTATCGCAGGGGCAGGTTACTATTTTACTGCAAAAGGAGAATTACCTGCTTCAGGAGCGGAACAACTAGCAAGTCAAATAAGCTTCCAGAAAACACTCTTGTTTAATGCGGGACTAGATGTAGCCTATATCGTAGGGGGTTTATATTTGCTAGAGAAATCAAAAAATACAGCAAATAAACCAGAACGTTTAAAAGGTTATGGCAGGTCGGTAGTCTTACAGGGTTCTTTTTTGTTGGCTTTCGATCTTATTCTCCATACAGTACACGCTGAGGCAAGCACTCCGCTAACTGACTTTATGAGCCATCTTTCCTTGGGACCGCAATATGCGGCATGGGTTTATCGATTTTAGGGTTGTTTTATTTCTAACGCGCTCTTCAATGATAAAAGTAAGGTTATATAGTGGCAGTCGTCGGTTAAGACACGTACGCCGGTAATGCCAAATTTATTGGCAGAGGCAATATTTCTCCAGTTGTTGGTGTTATCACGAACAATAAATAAGATCAGAGTATTTTAAGCTATATGTTTAAGAACCGGGTTGAAAACGCATACTAAACCGTTAGCTGTAAGGCGCGCAAAAAGAAAAGTGTCTCATGAGCAAATACTGCCTTTGTACGTCTCCACCCCACGAAACAAAAGCAGTGTAATTATGCGGGGTCATCAGGAGATTAACTAGTACTATTCAAGCAAGGAGCCCATAGCTCTAATCAACAGATTCCTCTATACAGGGGAATGATGATTTTTGGTGCGTTGATTTTATATTGCTCTTTCTCGCTTTGCATATATACACAAATCTAAATAGTAATAACATTTCAATTACCAATCTGGGCTGATTCTGTGCAATCACTGCAAGAGACGGTAGCTACTTTTAATAAAAAGAAATACAGATTGGCAATCATTAATAGCTTTAAGAATCAACTGCAAAAAAGCCTGAGTAATCTCAGGCTTTTTTGCAGTGTTATTTGTCGCTTATTTATTTAATCCTTTTAAGTAGATGTTAAATTCCAAGGCATTGGATTTTTTGAAGCCATCCACTTCCAAGTCTTCCTGAATATCTTCATCGAACTTCATCTTGGTTTTCTCTAGCTTCCCATCAGGATGGATGATTAATTCCAGACCACTATAGTCGATGGGGTTTACTTGCACCAGTACCATATAATCATCAAACTGACGTTTATAATATTCGTGTACTATTAAACTACTTTTCATATCTCATTTATTTATACAACGATATTGACAATTTTTTGTGGTACAATAATCATCTTTTTGATTGGCTTATCTTCCACCCATTTCTGAATTTTAGGATTGGCGAGTACCGCTTTTTCAATCTCTTCCTTAGGTGCACCAACAGCAAACGTCATATTGTCTCTGTGCTTACCATTTACTGAAATAGGGTAGGCGAAATCATTTTCTTTAATATATTCCTCCTTAAATTCTGGCCAGCCCGCTTCCGCAATGCTCCCTTCATTGCCTAGCTGCTGCCATAGTTCTTCGCTGATATGTGGTGCGTAAGGGGCAATTATTCTACAGAGGTCTTTAAGAACCACCTTATTATTGCATTTCAGCTCCGTCAAGGTATTTACGCAAATCATAAAAGTAGAAACCGATGTATTAAAGGAGAAATTTGCGATGTCATACTCCACTTTTTGTATGGCAAGGTGCAGGGCCTTTAGGGCTTTTTTCTCCGGTGCGCTATCCACTACTTCAAAGGCACCTGCCTCATTGTGGAACAACCGCCAAAGCTTCTTCAAGAACTTAGCAGTACCATCGATACCATTCGTATTCCAAGGTTTGAACTGCTCCAAAGGCCCTAAAAACATCTCGTAAAGCCTTAAGGTGTCTGCTCCATACTGCTCAATCACGTCATCAGGGTTGACTACATTGTGCTTCGACTTAGACATTTTCTCTACTTCAGCACCGCAGAAGTATTTACCACCTTCTAAAATGAATTTCGCATCAGCATTGTCAGCTCTCCATTTTTTAAACGCTTCAATATCTAATTCATCATTATATACAATGTTGACATCAACATGAATAGTTTGCGTTTTATAATCATCTTTTAGGCCTTTAGAAACGTAGGTGTTTTCCCCTTCTACTCTGTAAACAAAGTTACTTCTCCCTTGGATCATCCCTTGGTTGATCATCTTCTGGAATGGCTCATCCACAGTTAGGTGGCCCCTATCAAATAAGAATTTAGTCCAGAAACGAGAATAAAGCAGGTGACCAGTAGCATGCTCTGATCCACCAATATATAAATCTACATTTTGCCAATAGGCTTGCTTTTCTGGCGCTACAAAAGCCGCTGTGTTTTGAGCATCCATATAGCGGAATAGGTACCAGCTAGAACCTGCCCAACCTGGCATCGTACTTTTCTCAAGCGCGTACCCATCAGCGGTATTCCAATTTTCAGCTCTTGCTAGCGGAGGCTCACCATCGTCCGTAGGTAAATATTTATCTACCTCAGGTAGCTCCAATGGTAATTGGTCTTCTGTCAGTAAATAAGGAAGCCCTTCCTTAAAATAAATAGGCACGGGCTCACCCCAATAGCGTTGTCTGCTGAAAATAGCATCGCGCATACGGAAATTGATTTTGGCTTTACCAATGCCCTTCTCTTCTACAAAGGTAATGGCTTCGTCAATCGCATCTTTAATTGCTAAGCCATTTAGGAAATCTGAGTTGATGATTTTACCTTCCTCAACTACATCCATTACAGGCAAGCCAAAGTGTTCAGCAAAAGCTAAGTCGCGCTCGTCATCAGAGGGTACTGCCATGACAGCTCCTGTTCCGTAACCAGCAAGCACATAATCGCCTATCCATACGGGAATCTTCTCATTTGTAAAAGGATGGATAGCATAAGCGCCAGTGAACACGCCCGAGACACGCTTTACCTCAGTCATGCGTTCTCTCTCAGATCGGTTTTTAGCCATTGCTACATAGGCCTCTACCGCTGCATTCTGCTCTGCGGTGGTTATTTTCTTTACTAATTCATGCTCTGGCGCCAACACCATAAAAGTGACGCCATAAATAGTGTCAATACGTGTGGTAAATACTTTGATCGCTTGTTCAGTATGTTCTGCCAACTGAAAATCTAGTTCTGCACCAACTGATTTACCTATCCAGTTACGCTGCATTTCTTTTACAGGATCTGGCCAATCTATGGTATTTAAGCCTTCAAGAAGACGATCTGCAAAGGCAGAAATACGCATGCTCCATTGCATCATTTTTTTGCGTTCCACAGGATGCCCACCTCTTTCGCTGAAGCCATCTTTTACCTCATCGTTAGACAAAACCGTACCTAATGCGGAGCACCAGTTCACGACAGCTTCAGACAAGAAGGCTATTCTGTATTTTAAAAGCATCTGCTGCTTTTCATTTTCAGTAAAATGTAACCAGTCATTGGCATTGAAAGCAGGTGTCTCTTCATCACAAGCCGCCTTGATTAACCGATTACCAGTTTTCTCAAAGTGCTCTATTAGTACATTGATGTCTCTTGATTTATTTTCAGCCCTATCGTACCAGCTATTAAAAAGTAACGAGAAGATCCACTGTGTCCATTTATAATAAGCAGGATCGCTGGTGCGCACCTCTTTACTCCAATCGTAAGCAAAGCCTATGTTTTTCAGTTGCTCAATGTAACGTTTAATGTTTTCGGCAGTAGTAATTGCTGGATGCTGCCCTGTTTGTATGGCATATTGTTCGGCAGGTAATCCAAAGGAATCGAAGCCCATTGGGTGTAATACATTAAATCCTTTTTGTTTTTTGAATCGAGCAACGATATCGGAGGCAATATAACCTAGTGGGTGCCCCACATGTAAGCCCGCTCCAGAAGGGTAGGGAAACATATCTAAGGTGTAATACTTGGGTTTGGTGCTCTGATCACTAGCATGGAAAGTTTTATTTTCTTCCCAGTATGCCTGCCATTTTTTTTCTGTTGCTCTGAAATTATAATCTGCCATATTTTTATTCAATTCTAAGATGTAAAAATAAGGCTTTTGTAGAGGGATGATATAAAAAATAGAATTAATTCAAAAAAAAAGAGTGCCTTTCGACACTCTCCTTAATCTAACCTAAATTAACCATTAACAAACTATGAATTCAAAATGTAATGCTTGACCAATGATATTCCTTTATCAGGAGCTACCTTTGACTGTTCCTGCCTTACAGGATCTTTTGTTAAACCGTAGCTTGAAAGCAATAGTAGCATGGCTACTAAAATTCCCACTAGTAAAATCACTTCTCTGGTAAAAACTCTTTTTGTGATCACTTTCATAGCTTTTTCTATTTGATTTTAGTAGTACAATGATTGTGCCAAAGGCTAAAAAGTTGCATGCGGGGCGAAATTTTTTTCTATTCACCAAAAAAAACTAATTTTACTTCAAAGAAAAAACAGATATATCATGAGAATATTACCAGCTATTATTATTGCTACAGTATTTCTAGCAAGCTGCACAGAAAAGCAGAATACAGAAAATAAAGATTTAGAAGCCCTTGAAGTAGGTGCTTTGTCGGTAGAGACTGAAGTCAGTTTTATTGGCGAAGCGTTCGAAACCGAACAAATGATGGCTGTAAGTGAACTACAGAATAAAGTGACTGAAGCTGACAGTGCTATTGTGGTAGCAGGAGGTAAGGTGATGGAAGTTTGCCAAGCCAAAGGTTGTTGGATGACAATGGAGCTAGCTGATGGTAAAAGTATGCGCGTAACTTTTAAAGATTACGCATTCTTTATGCCGAAGGATTTAGCAGGTAGGGAAGTAATTATGAAAGGCTTGGCGAGTTATACAACAACAGATGTCGCTACTTTGAAACATTTAGCTGCCGATGGAGGTAAAACACCAGAAGAAGTTGCTTTGATAACTGAGCCAGAACATGCCTTAACATTCTTAGCTAGTGGAGTAACTATAGTAGAATAAAAAGCTACATTGAAATATTAATAAGGCGGATACTCTTTTAGGGTGTCCGCTTTTGTTATTTGTAATAGCCTCTACTTTTTCTATTTCGAGAAGATAGAATTCTCAGCCTTAAACCACTTAAGGCACTAAAGCCTCCAACAAGGCCGCCAATGCAAGCAGTAACCAAGCTTAGTTGGAAACCTCCTGAAAGACTAAAAATTTCAGCGACTTTATTTGAGAGAAGACCATCTGTAGAGTAATGAATGTTATATGCTTGTATAAGCCACAAGAATCCAATGGCAAGAAATCCACTAAAAAAGGCGCCTTTATTGCTGCCCTTTATCAAAAGTGCTGCCAAAAAGCTGCACAAAGCGATGCTCCACCATGGGAAGTATAATAAACAGAAATGTGCTGCGACGGCGATTATTATTGTTCTGATAATAAATTTCATTCTGCTGAAGGAGTTAAAGTTTGCTTAAATATTACATGATGAACCATTTCGGGGTCGTGTGAATTATCAAGTGGATGGTAGCGCTCCGTACTCCAAGGTTCAACTAAATTATCATAATAGGCACTTCCAGGATTTCCTGATTGCCCGCCAGGGTAAATGCCATATGCTTTGATAGGCTGTTCCATTGAAACGATCATTCTCCATGAAGCACCATGCCTGCCTGAGGTAGCATTTATGATATGCTTGTTGCCACCAATGGCAACATGGTCTGTGCTAAAAGGTGCTAAACGTGCTAAATGTTGAATAGTAGTGTTCTTGAAATTACTCCAAGTTAAGGGCAATTCACTTGTGGTTTTCCAAGCCTGTACTGAATCTACTGCTGCAATGAAGGCTGCTTTATACAGGCTGCTAATTGTTTCCTTGGCGCTAGTTTGTTTGTTGTCTATAAAAGCTTCGTTCGGATATTTTTTTAGTATTTCCACCGTAACTGGGAGCTCCGGTTTGCGAGTAGGATAACTTACTTTATCGAACTCATCCCATAGGCTAGCATAAAGTTTATCCCACCAGATTTCAAAATACGCTGGTGCGATAGCTTCTTCGCTACTAATGAAATTCCAATTTTTTAATTGATCATAAGCTGATTGCTGTAGCTCATTAAGTTGCTCTCGGTCAAGGCTATCGAGCATAGTTGGTAGAATCTCTGCTGCCAAAAGACTGTAATTGTCATTTTGTAAGCGTTTCATGTCGGAGATGGTGATGTTTTGAAGTTCATCAAGCCTACGATTGATTCGTCTGTTACGGTAGTGTTCATAGCCTCGATCGTAGTGATAGTAAGGGTATGTACTATCAACAGGTATTTGGTTGGCTGAGCTTACAAACCCACGGGCTGGGTTTTTGACATAAGCGTTATGTTCTTTAGGAATAAAGCCTGCCCAATCCATATCTGCTCGCGTGCCATCCATAATAAATTTGCCTTGTTCCTTCCAGCGAAGTGGGAATTTTCCGTTCACCCACATGGCAATATCACCTGAAGCACTGGCGAAAACGAAATTTTGCGCAGGACAGTCATAATAGGATAAGGCTTGGACATAATCATCGTAATTGTTTGCTCTGTTTAGTAAATGGAAAGTTAGCTGTTCATTTGAAGGGTCATGTGCTGTCCAGCGAAGTGCGAAATTAGCTTTGCTGTTTTCAGCTAAATAAGTCTCATCATAAACAATAGGACCATGGTGGGTATAGTATATAGTGTCGTGAAATGGCTCCGATCCTCTAATCTTAAATGTTTGAACTATTTTTTGGGTTTTGAGCCATTTATCATTGTAACGGTATTCTTTTTTATCTTGGTCTTTAAATTGAATATGGTACCAATCACGTACATCACGTGTCGCATTTGTCACGCCCCAAGCAATACTATCATTGTACCCTGATATTACTCCTAATGCACCAGGAAGTGTGGCGCCTAAGACGTTTACATTCGGCGTATTTAAATGCATTACATACCAAATGGAAGGTAAATTAAGTCCAAGGTGAGGGTCATTTGAAAGCATAGGCTTACCTGTGCTTGTTTTACTGCCGCTTACAGCCCAATTGTTGCTGCCGTTCTGCGGATTAGGCTGTGGTGCTTTACTATTGGGCAATACCAAGGGAAAAGTAACTGAGTCGGGCCTTGTCACAGGTAATGGATCAAAATCCCATGTTTTGCTCGATGGAATAATAGGGTCCATGTTTTCGTAGCGGTCAGGGAAGAAGAAATTGAAACGCTCTTTGCCCAAGGTTTTCAGTAGATACGTATTTTCCGCATCTGAATCACCTCCAGAAAGATTATTTGCCATATACTTTAATAGTAATGCCGACTTTAAAGTCGACCATTGCTCAGGTTTGTAATCTAATAGTTTATATTCAATAGGTAGTGATTTATAACTTAAGCTATTAATATAGGTGTTTACACCTGCAGTGTAGGCTTCTAAAATCGCCTTGGTTTCTGGTATATCGTCCATCATTTTCAAAGCTTTCTCTGCACCATACAATAGGCCGTTTCTTCTTTGGTATCTGTCCATTGTGAGAGCACCTTCTCCTACGATTTCCGAAATTCTGCCTGCAGAGGCATGTGTCTGGAACTCCATTTGCCACAACCTATTATCTGCTGTAACAAAGCCTTGTGCCATGTAAAGGTCGTGGTCATTCTCAGCATAAATGTGAGGAATTAGAACAGAGTCGTAATAGATTTTTACGGATTGCTGTAAGCCAGGTATTTGGGCGGTTTCGGCAAAGGCCAGCGTTTCATTTTCGGCATTTTGCCAGAAGCCATTGTAGGGGTCTAAAAATTTCCCGAGTGGTGGTACTTGTCCCCATTTTTCATTTAATCCGACCACGAGGGCTGCTGCAATGATTAAGGAAAAAATAAACTTAATGAAATTCATATGTCTTGGGACTTTGAAATGATTTTCTAATGTATAAAAAAATGGATTTGAATGGTAATGATGACCAATAAATATTAGTGATTACGTATCTTTGAAATCTTATGCAGCAAATAATAGAAAAATTCTCAGATGAGATTGTCCTTAAAGCGAAAAAGATCAAAGCCATTGTTACCGATGTAGATGGAATTTTAACAGATGGAGGCATTATTTATGATGGCGGAACTGGAGAATGGAAGCATTTTAACGTTAAAGACGGTCAGATTATTAAGCCTTTACGCGAAAATGGAATTGTAGTGGCTGCTATTACTGGTAGAAATTCTGCCGTCGTAAAGCGCCGACTGAACGAGCTTAAGTTTGACTACCATGTTCATGGCAAGCTGGCCAAGTTAAAATACTTTGAGGAGGTGTTAGCTACATTTAGCTTAAAAGCGTCGGAGGTTTGTTATCTAGGCGATGATTTAACAGACATGGCTTGTCTGCAGGCTGCGGGTTTAGGGATCTGCCCAGCAGATGCGATTAGCTACGTAAAAGAGAAGGCAGACTATATAACGACTACAGCAGGGGGAGAAGGTGTATTTAGAGAAGCTGCAGATTTGATATTGGCTGCCCAAGGAAAACTAGATAAAATTGTCGCACAGTATTTATCGCAAGACATTTAATTATTATGAAGAAATTTACAAAGGCTATTCAGGTAACAGAGAAAATTTCAATGGGCGGAGATCGCTTAGTTGTATTTGCTGGGCCTTGTGCTGCAGAAAGCCCGGCTATCTTAGATGAAACAGCTGGCGAACTGAAACGAATTGCTGAGAAATTAGACATTGACTTGGTCTTTAAGTCATCTTTTGATAAGGCCAATAGAACCTCCTTAAATTCTTATCGTGGCCCTGGCCTAGAAAAAGGAATGGTGATGCTAGCAGACGTAAAATCTAAATATGGCCTTCCACTGATCACCGATATTCATGAGGTGTGGCATGCTGCCGAGGTAGCGAAAGTAGTTGACGTATTGCAAATACCTGCTTTTTTATGTCGTCAAACAGACTTACTTGTAGCGGCAGCGGAGACTGGAAAGTGTATAAAGGTGAAGAGAGGCCAGTATATGGCGCCAGAGGATATGCAGTATGCGGTGACTAAAGTGAAGGAGAGTGGTAATGAAAATGTGTGCTTAACCGAGAGAGGAGCTTCTTTTGGTTACCATAATTTAGTGGTGGACATGCGTGCGTTACCAATTATGAGACAATATGCTCCCGTCGTATTTGATACTACGCATAGTGTGCAGCAGCCAGGTGGGGCAGGTGGTACTTCTGGTGGTCAGCGTGAATTCGCTCCGTACTTATCAAGAGCAGCAGCAGCAGCAGGGGTTGATGGCTTTTTTGTGGAGACCCATCCTGATCCATCAGTAGCAAAAAGTGATGGACCAAATATGATTCCATTAGCTGAGATGGAAGGATTTCTGTCCATGTTAAAAGAAACTTGGCAAGTGAGTAAAAAATACCTATAGTTAAGCATCATTATTTAAGTAAAAGACATGAATTTATACTTCCCCTTGTTTGTCCGACTTTCTGATATTTTTGTCATTATACCGATGCTATTAGTTTTGGCATTACCAATTTGGGCGATGATAGATATGTTTAAAATGAACAGTAGAGAAGCGGTACGCCTAAATCCTATGTGGGTATTGATTGTATTATTTTTCCCTATTATTGGTTCTGTCATCTACTTCCAACTAGGAAAAAAATACATGTTGAAAAATAAAAGGGTATTTAACCCCGACTTTAATACCGCAACAAAGCGCTAATATTTTAGTAAATAGGCTTTAATTATCAGCATTGAATAGCTTTATATTTGTTATAGGGCTAATTTTTTTTCGTTTAACAAAATACCCTTGGGAACAAAAAAGCCTGCTTACGGGAGTGTAAGCAGGCTTTTTATATACAATAAAGTTTTGCTCTTGGATAAATTAATTATCAATAGTTACATGTCCCCAGTTCTGTCCCTTTCTTATCCTGTTTAACTGTGTATGGGTAATGCCAAATTGACGAGCGATTTGACTGTAACGTGTTTTCTCGTTTTTCAACATTTTCTTGATAACTCTCACATCAGACTCTGTTAACTTATAGCCCGTGATACGCTTTTTCATTACGCGAGGGTTTTTGTTGTTATGATCCGCTAACTGTCTTTCAGAGACCCACCTTAAGTTGCTGATATGATTGTTAGATTTATCGTAGTCGATATGTGTCACATATACTTGGTCATCAGAATCTTTTGGAATATACGTTTCTGCTACCAATCGATGTACATAATAACTTTGAGTGATTCTTTTGTCGAATCGAATCATGATGGCCTGATAACCATTGACGTTGGAACCTTTGATAATTTTACCAGTTTCCCGTGTAGAATAACTCTTAACTCGCCCATAATTCGATATTTCGTATTTTGCATGGGGTAAGTCAACGTTAAATTCTATCTCTTGCCATTTTTCCAGTTTTGGGTCCATGTTAAAATATTTAGTTTAGTTTTCCGTTCGAGTTCAAGGTAACCATTTAAATCCATAAAAAAAATACCACGATTCTTAGATTAATTATAATCATATCTTTTGCTCCAAAAATTTGCTAGTCGACTTCGGAATTCTATCTCCCTTGCATTATTTTGAGGATCATATAATTTTTTTCCACTAATTTTTTCAGGTAAATATTCTTGTGACACAAAATTATTAGGATAGTCGTGGGCATATTTATAGCCTTTTCCGTATCCCGAGTCTTTCATAAGCTTGGTAGGGGCATTTCTTAAGTGTAAGGGAACGCCTAGGTCACCCGTTTCTTTAACTAATTTATTCGCGCTCTTAATGGCTAAATAGGAAGCGTTACTCTTGGGTGAACAGGCAAGGTATATGGCACATTGTGAAAGTACAATTTCCGCTTCAGGGTAACCAATCATAGTGACTGCTTGAAACGTATTGGTGGCAATAACCAAAGCGGTAGGGTTTGCAATGCCAATGTCTTCAGATGCCGATATCAAAAGCCTTCTAGCAATGAATTTTACATCTTCTCCTCCAGCTATCATCCGAGACAGCCAGTACACTGCGCCATTAGGGTCGCTGCCCCTGATTGACTTTATAAAGGCTGAAATAATGTCGTAGTGCTGCTCACCTCCTTTATCGTACATGGCCATACGCTGCTGGGCCATTTCCCATACAATGTCGTTGGTGATTTCAATAGTTTGACCTTCTTCAAAACCATCTATTACGAGCTCAAAAAGGTTGAGTAATTTTCGGGCATCACCACCAGATAAATTAATCAGCGCCTCGTATTCTTTTATTGAAATCGCCTGCTTCTTGAGTTTATCGTCTCGCTCCATAGCAGAGGCTAAAAGACCCTTTAGCTCGTGCAGCTCTAGTGCCTTTAAGTTATACACTTGACAGCGGGAGAGTAAAGCAGAATTGACCTCAAAAGAGGGGTTTTCCGTAGTAGCGCCAATAAGTGTGATGACTCCTTTCTCTACTGCACCGAGGAGTGCGTCCTGCTGCGATTTATTGAAGCGGTGGATTTCATCAATAAAAAGGATAATTTTACCAGTTTTACTGGCGCGCTGGATAACTTCTCGCACGTCTTTAACACCAGCACTGATGGCACTTAAGGTTTGAAAAGGCGCTTTCACCTGATTGGCGATAATATTAGCAATAGTGGTCTTACCTACACCAGGAGGTCCCCAAAAAATCATTGAGGGGACTTTTCCGTGTGAGATACTTAACCTTAATATTCCTTTTTCTCCTACTAAATGCGATTGACCTACCAATTCAGAAAGCTTAGTTGGCCGCATTCGTTCGGCTAGGGGTTTATCTTCTCCAAACATAAAGTTATTATTATTCAATGAGACTGCAATATGCGGATAATCTACTACTTTTGCCTCATGAAAAATGCTTAAGCAGCAAGCATACCTGTAACGTATGAACATTGTCGAAGCAAATTTTAAATGACCTCAAAAACCGTACGATACACATGAAAAAAGCATGGCATATACATGGAGCGCTTTTATTTGTAGGGCTAATTTATGGAGCGAATTATGTTATTGCCAAAGGGGTAATGCCCAATTTTCTGACGCCAAATGCTTTCATTATGATAAGAGCATCCGTTGCCACCTTATTGTTTTGGATCTTCCATTGGTTTACTTCAAAGGAAAAAGTTAAATCAAAACGAGATTACATACTTTTCGCGAAGTGTGGTGTTTTTGGTGTCATGGCCAACCAACTGATTTTCTTTAATGGACTTAACTTAGGAAGCCCAGTTAATGCCAGTATTATTATGACTATGAACCCTATCATTGTGCTGCTGCTCTCGTACTGGTGGTTAAAAGAGGGGATTACTAGAAAGAAAGTATTAGGCATTCTTGTTGGAGCTACAGGAGCGATTTTATTGATGGCGAGAAAAGAGATTAGTTTTGATAATAGCTCCTTTTTAGGAGATATTTTTATTGTACTCAACGCGACTTTTTATGCGATTTACCTGATTTTGGTCAGGCCATTAATGCAACGTTATGAAGCAATAACAGTCATTAAATGGGTGTTCTTATTTGGTACGCTTATGATCATTCCTTTTGGCTTATATCCCCTTACTGAAACAGACTTTTCAACATTCACCCCGTCGGTTTGGGGAGCCATAACGTATGTTATTATAGGAACTACATTTTTAGCCTATTTATTAAATGCCATGGCTTTGAAGTTTGTGAGTTCAACAACAGTGGGCTACTATATTTACTTGCAGCCTGTATTTGCTACTTTTATAGCGGTAAGCCTAGGTATGGAAGCTTTCCATTGGGAAAAAGCACTATTTGCTTTAATGATCTTTTTTGGAGTATATTTAGTAAGTAAGAAGCCATAAAATATTGGTTTCTATTTTTTACTAAACTCTGAAGTCATGAAAAAATATGTGATTGAAGTCAAATGGGCAATTGTTTTTACTGTCGTAGCCCTGTTATGGATGGTGTTTGAAAAAAGCATGGGCTGGCACGATGAATTAATAGCAGATCACGTGTTTTACTCAAACTTTTTCTCAATTGCTGCCATTGCCGTATATGTACTAGCGCTGCTTGATAAGCGAAAAAACCATTATCATGGCGTAATGACGTGGAGGCAAGGCTTTGTAGCTGGCCTTGTCATCAGTCTCTTGGTAGCTTTGTTAACGCCATTATCTCAATGGATAACACATGAGTTTATCACACCTGACTATTTCCCTAATGTGATTGAGTATGCTGTAAACAGTGGGCAATCAACGCAGGCAGAAGCAGAGGCGTACTTTAACATGAAGAATTATGTTATTCAAAGTAGTGTATTTGCGCTGTTTGTTGGTGTATTTACAGCTGCAATAGTAGCGTTATTTTTAAAGCGAAAATAACAATGGACAGGACCTATAAAAAGCGAAACAGTAATAATGCGCTTTTTATAGGTCTTTGAACTATTACTCTTCGTCAGCAGCAAGTCTTACTTGCATTCCATCCATGGTATCCACTAGCCGCAACTGGCAAGCTAACCTGCTATTGTGTTCTGCGTTTGGCAAGGTGTCTAACATGTCCATTTCGTGGTCTTCAGCCTCTCTCAATTGGTTTAAGCCAGCTTCCACCTTTACATGGCAACTAGCACATAAAGCCATTCCACCACAGGTTGCTAAAACGGGATATTCATTTGCTTTGAGAAGCTCCATCAAGCTCAAATTCATGTCCGTTGGTGCTTCTATTTCCTTTACCTCATCACTGTAATCGCGTACCGCTATTCTGATCATGTTTGACATATTAGAATGTTTCGATTCCGTTTACGGTAGTGTATTTAAAACTTAAATGCTTGTCAGGATATATATGTTTGAATGCGCTTTGAGCCATCATTGCACCTTCGTGAAAGCCACATAAAATAAGCTTCAACTTACCCGGGTAGGTGTTGATGTCACCAATCGCATAAATACCAGGAATGTTGGTCGAATAATCCGTGGTATTCACTTCAATAGCGTTCTTTGTCACGCTTAATCCCCAATCTGCAATAGGTCCTAATTTTGGACTTAGTCCAAATAGTGGAATGAGATAATCTGTATCTAAATTCAACTCGGACTTATCAGCTCCGTGAATTTTTACGTGTGTCAGTTTTCCATTTCCAGAAACACCTGCTAAATTACTTTTTAATAATAAGTTGATTTTACCTTCTTTTGCTAATTCAAACACTTTATCCGCCGAGTCCAATGCTCCGCGGAAAGTCTCGTTTCTATGCACTAATGTAACTTTCTTAGCAATTTTAGCAAGCTCAATAGTCCAATCGAGCGCGGAATCACCACCACCCGCTAAAACAATGTTTTTATCTCTGAAAGTTTCAGGGTCTTTAACCATATAATGCACACCCTTACCTTCAAAATCAGCAATTTCCTTTAATGGTGGTTTTCGAGGCTCAAAGCAACCTAATCCACCGGCAATTACTACTACCTTGCAATCTATTTCTGTTCCATCGCTGGTGGTTAGGTGAAAACCATTAGCTGTCTTCTCTACAGTGTTTAATCTTTCTCCCATGGTGAATGTAGGGTTGAAAGGTTTAATCTGCTCCATTAAATTATCTACCAATTCTTGTGCCTTTACTTCTGGGAAGCCAGGAATATCGTAAATAGGTTTCTTTGGATAAATTTCTGATAATTGACCGCCTACTTGCGGAAGTGCATCCACTAGGTGACATCTTAATTTCAATAAACCTGCTTCAAATACTGAGAATAAGCCCACTGGCCCCGCGCCGATTATGCAAATATCTGTTTGTATCATTTCTTTAAAGTTGTTCGTTCTTAACTCCTTTACGCCCATAAAGTTCGTGTAAAAATAGTTGTTTTACTAACTAATTTTAAAAAGCGGCTCTATAAACTTAAATTTTGGTAAATACTGTCTAAAATCCTTTTAAATTCTTTAAAATCCTGCTCGGATAAATTATCCCAAGCCTTCATTCTTATTTTCTGTACCTCAGGCAAACACTCATTAACAAGTTGATCGCCCTTAGCAGTGAGCCCTATTAAAAAGCTTCTTCTGTCATCTGGATGAGACTTTCGTTCAATCAACTGCTTTTCTACTAGAAGATCTAAGATTCTAGTGATGGTTGGATTGTCTTTAAAAGTCTTATCACCTAACGCCCGTTGATTTTGCGGCCCATGGTCATATAATTGCTTTAATAATGCCCACTGGTCGACCGTAATACTCCAGCCTAATTCTCGAAACCGTTGTTTTGCATATTGCTTCACCTTTCGAGCTGTGCGATCTAGTAAAAAGGAATACCTGCTGTATTGTTTTGCTTCTGGCATATTATATAGTTAGTGTACTAACTATTGCAAAGATAGGTGGATTTGTTGATTCTTGCAATATATTGTACATATTGCGATTTTAAATTATACTAATGGGCGATATTATGAATGTTGAGAACTATATGGTCATCTGGAAACATTTTGATCAGAAATCCGAAACAGGTATCCACCTCAAGGCTAATCAGGATTTTAGCCTACCTTATTTTATTGAAGGCGAAGAGAAGGTAATGTTTCAGGCTAAAGAGCCTCTAAATCTTAATCCTCTTCATTTAATAAAAGGACTTTTAGTTGGGTATTTTGATAAACCCCCAGGTATTGATACTAGTTTTGCAAATCAGCATGCTGTGGATATTATTACTGAGCAATTAGTTACTTTCAAAACTGACTCTCTAGAAAATTTCATCCATGATTTATCCAACGTTCTTCGTGATGCTCATGGCGATACAGTTAGCTTACAATCGTTAATGGCGGGCGTGGAGCTTCTAACAGAAAGTAGCGCCATTAAATATGATTGCTGTATTGATTTGATTAACTGCATAGACAATGATGCACTTGAAGATAGATTGGCAGCTGTTCAACAGTTAAAACTATTGCTTAGCAAAATTGATGTTAAACAACTAAACCCAGCCTTGGTGAATGACTACCATAAAATGATAGAGATTGCCAATAAGTTTTGACTGGTACTCAGCGTCAGTAGTTTTTATACACGGCGACTACTTTTGTTGATCAGGTGGTTTTACGACCCTTAGGGCCTTTACTCTGCGGCTTTTTATGTTTTGCTGCCAGCTTTCTTTTATAAGAGCCTCCCATGTTTACTTTCTGATTTTTCTCTTTCTTTTCATGTTCACTCGCACCTCTTGCTACTTCTTTCTTATTCCTTCCAAAATGCTTTTCTTTTACTTTAGTCCGCTCCTCTGGTAGCAGCTGTGGGTTCATTTTAATATGCTCAGGTAGACTTTCTGTCGGTATAATTACATGCATCAATGTTTCTATTGCCTCTTTAGCTTCCAGCTCTCTTTCAGTGAAAAACAGAAGACTATTTCCCTTTTCTTGAGCTCTGCCAGTTCGCCCAATTCTATGCATGTAAATTTCGGGGTAGGCTGGAGCATCGAAACTAATTACATGACTTACTTTATCTAGATCTAAGCCTCGGGCAATTACATCGGTAGCAATAAGGATTCGCTTTTCTCCATTTTCAAATTCTTCAACAGATCGAATCCTGAAATTTTGTGACTTATTGGAGTGAATGATGGCTAATTGAGAACCATAAGCTTCCTCGGCCAATAGATCAAATAATTTGTCGGCCATCTTCTTACCAGTAATAAATACGATTACTTTCTCAAAAGTGTCTTTATCTCTTAACAAATCAACTAAGAGGTTAAGTTTGGTGTAAAAATTTGGTACTTCATAGGCTTGCTGCGCTATATTGGCTAATGGTGTACCACTTGGCGCAATGGCAATTCTGTCGGGTATATTAAAGAAATCCTCTAGTAGCTCATCTACCTCTTCCGTCATGGTAGCCGAAAATAAAAGATGTTGTCTCTTGGTAGGCAGTAATTCAAGAATATTTCTTAGTTGTGGCCAAAAGCCTAAGTCTAACATGACATCCACTTCATCTATGACAACCTTTTGAATGTCTTTTAAGATCAATGCTCTCTTAATCACTAAATCATATAGTCTGCCAGGGGTTGCAATAATAATGTCTAAACCTTCGGCAACATTCGCTATTTGTCCTTTGATATTCGCTTCGCCATACACGCCTAGTACGCGAACATTCATGTACGCTGTATAGCTATTGATCACCGAAACAAGTTGACCAACTAATTCACGGGTTGGGACCATAATGAGAACCCTTGGATTTATTTCCTTGGAGAACTTCAGCTGATGCAAAATAGGCAACATATAAGCCAAAGTTTTACCCGTACCGGTTTGCGAAATGCCAATTAGGTCTTTTCCCGAAAGCACCCTATTAAAGGCAGCCTCTTGGATAGGAGTGGGACTCGTAAAGCCCATATCTTGCAGGGCATTATTAAGTGGTTTTGGTAAATTAAATTGCTCAAAAGATGCCATAATAATTATTTTGTGCAAAGGTAGGCATTTTTATTAGCCTCTTCTTCTTTCAAGTAAAATCATCATCATCATGCCAAGCACTACCTTTTCTTTGTGCGCATCCTTCAGCTTCTCAGTTGCTTCAATATCAAATTTCCTGCCGAAGAAAGAAGATAGCTTTTTTAACTTGGCCACTACTTCACCATTTTCATCGGTTATAAGATAGCTGGGATGAAATAGATAGCCTGTTAGTAAATTGAGAATAGGAATTTCACTCAGCATATTATCTAATATCCGGGTAAATACGCTTTCTTCATTAATATGATAAAGAATTTGCTTGTTTTCATCAATAATTTCATAGCTCGCCCGCCACATAGATCGCCATCCTTTTCTTACAATTTTTCCAATCTCTTGCCCGGAGGAATTGTAAAATGAATATGCTGCAGAAAAATCCAACCAGCGGTCGGCTTTAATTTTGTAGATTAAGTTGCTGCGCGATTCATTTTCAAAAATCTCAATATCTTCAATAAACTTAAACATCTTCTGCCGTACGTAGGCAAAACTATTTCCATTGGCATCTGATGCGGTAAAGTCATTTGAAAAGGTGGCTATATTAAACTGAAAGTGTACTGGAAATTGAATGTTTGACATAGGTAAGTGGCTTGTGTTGATGTTAAGTACTACAAACACTAAACTACCGAAGATTTCTCATAAATTAACAAAGAAATTAGCTTCAATCAGGGATCTTGAATATGCTTTTGCCTTTAGTTCCGGGATTTTTCAGCATTAAGGTTATATACTACCTTAGCGCACGCAAAGTTGTTAAGCATCCTCTTATGGAAAGGTTTTTACATATTATATTAACTTTAGCACTATGAAAAAGTGGAAGCACCCTATTATGTTAAATAGCAATGGTGTTGCGTTAGTGCCTTTGTTAAAAGAAGATGTACCAGACTTACATAAAGCTGTCAATGATGGAGGGCTTTGGAAATTATGGTTTGCCTCTGTACCACATCCAAATAAAATCGAAGAGTATATTGAAGCTGCCTTGGAAATGCAGCAAGAAGGTGAATCAATAACTTTTGCGATCTGGGATGAGGTGAGTAAGCAGTTTATTGGTTGCACTCGCTTTTGTAACCTAGATTCAAAATACCAACGAATGGAGATCGGCTATACTTGGTATGCAAAGTCTTTTTTGAATGAAGCCATTTGAATACCACATGTAAATTACTTTGGTTAGTATATGCCTTCGAGCAGCTAGATGCTATTGCGCTGGAATTTAGGGCCAATTGGCATAACCATGCTTCTAGAAAAGCGATCCTAGGGTTAGGTGCTAGGCAATACGGTGTATTGCGGAACACAGTCGTTTTCTCTATTATCGCCAGCGAATGGCCTACCGTAAAAAATAATCTCAAATTTAAGCATGCGCATTACGCTTAAATGCTGTGTGGATTATACAATGATTTTTAAGGCTATTTGCTGTTTTACAAACTGCTTTTTGAGAGACTTGGACATAGACCAACCCGTAAGTCTCATGAATCAAATGAAAATGAACGCTTGCTTTGTACTGTAAAAGTGTAGTCTTCTGCAATTGCCTCCGTTTATTTTTTGATATAGCGCGAAAGGATATCGCCTTATCTTTTCACGTTATAAGTGTTTTCAAGGTCAAAACTGACTATCCCTTCGATCATTGTAAGTGAAGGCCTCCTCATTTTGAATACACATTCATTAGCCGTTACCGACTATCTGCATATCGCCTGCAGTATTCTGAAAATATGTAGACTAAACATTATTTTATACACTTAGTAGAATTTTTGAAGGGTAATATAAATGAGGATAAGGGTGGTATTAAAACGTACTTTAATGTTGAATTGTAATAGTAGCCTACTTGTTAGATAACAACCATATTATGCGGTCATAGGAAACTACATAGTGGATAATAACAAGCGTTCCGAAACCTAGACTGGCCTTATACCATCCTATGTCGTAAAGTGCCACTGAGGCAAGGCTGAAAAACAATAGCTCTATTGCTAAACGTACAACGCCAGGTGTCACAATTAGGGCTTTACTCGACCGGCTAGGATCATTAGGTACTGTGAATGTACCCCAAATGGTAGCGAATATAAGTGGGATTCCCAGTGCAAATAATAACCGAAGCCATCCTTCATTCTGATTCCAGCCCCATATACCCGTAGAGAAAAGAGCTATCATTTCCAGTAGAAATCGAATAGCTAAATTAATTGGATTTGACCCCATAGCATACTTTTGTATACAATATACAGGGAATTTGGAAATTCTTTCTGTCGACGATACATTTTTTTTAAGATCTTTGCTATGCTTCATGGTCAAGGCTATCGGGGGGCATAGTAGCTAGTGTTTTCTACTGTTTGCTCATAAAGCCTCCCAGACCTATATAATCGTTTTTTTGCCTCTCATTGCTAATGCTTTTTAAACGATAGAACATTATTTATCCGTTCGCACTATCAATCAACTTTTGTATCATTTGATCTAAGTACTCATTTAATGCTTGAAGTGCCTTTTCTTTATAGGCGGCTCTATCCGCTTTTACCTGATGGCTAACCTCTATCTTTTTATCTAGAAAGATTACGATGCTGGAATAAAAGGGTCCAAAAGCACTATTTGATACATATTTTTTAAACTTTTTATCTTCTACTACACCTTTTATGCTTATATCACCCTTAGGACTAAATTGTATAATGGTAAGTGCTCTAGCACCAGCTGCACCGCCTTTCCATACTACGCGTTCTATAGTAGGGGAGGTTTCGATCTTTGAGCCGAAGATGCCTTCTGATGAAGTACCCACACCTGTGGCAGCTAATACAAAATCAACCTTACCCTTCATTTTGGCTGCATTGGCAAAACTATTACCATCAATAGTTACAAACTGAAAGTTTACATTGGCTTCAAATACTGGGAGGTCTCCTAGCTGCTGTGGTAACTTAGGTGTCACGTCGAAAAAAGCACCTTTTTTTGTTACTTTTTATTACGTAATAAGCATAGTCGGTCGGTGCAGTTGATATATAACCTAATTATTTGCGCTTGACTGGGAGTGCCCCCTATCATTTTGGTGTAATCTTGGAACATTTCCGCTTGCCCAGCTTCTTCGCTACTTACTATTTCAAAACCACAATCGGTTAGCTTTTTCACCATTCTTTGGTAGGCAGCATTTGTTATTTCTTGGAAATTAGCGGTCTCTGAGCCAGTTAAGCCAACGGACATCATAGCTTTTGATGTGCTGAGGTTTGAATTAGTTGCTGTTTAAGAATTGGATGACAACACTTGGTAGTTTACAAAAAAGCCTTGCACATATACTTTTTTCGGTGCCTTCTTGAGTTTCTTCTCACCGTAACCCCAGTCTTTCACATTTTTTTCTGTAACGATTTGTCTATAGCCTAAAAATGGCATGCATATTAGGATAATGATCAGTAGTTTTTTCATAGGTTAAAATTTAAATGAATACAAAAATATTTTAAAATTGACGTAAATAACATACCCTTTAATGGGTGTATTTCGCGACTTATGTAATGAAAATAGTAGTGTTAGTTGTAGCGTTTAGGCTCTTTATTTTTTCTGTAGACTTAAGCGGGTATTAAAAATTTCCCATACAATCGCTCTGTAAATTTTTCAGCTGTCAATCTCAAGATCTATGGACAGCTAGTTTATTCTTTAATAGCAGCTTTTTAATGCTCTTAAAAGTATTTAAAACCTTTTCTTACCAATAAACCGAATTACACTTCCAGTACCATTATGATACTTTCCTTCATTCAATTGTACTGCTACTTCTTCAAGTTCTATGGTCTCAAATTCAAGAAAATTCATTTGAATTATTTCTGTTGTTAGGAGCATTTCAAGTACTTTCGGCCCACCAATTTATGGATGTTTTTTTTGAAAATTATTATGGTTTTTACTGAAGACCTCTAGTATGATTGTTCCGTTGGGTTTTACTAAATCACCTATTTTCTTATAATCTTTGCTTAAAGATGGGGAGGGAAATGAGCATAGATTAATACGACAGCCTCATATTGCTTATCTACAATAGCTAATTCGAAGAATTCACCAACTTCATAATCAATCTTTACATGCTGTTTTCCTGCTAGTTTTAAGGCTTTCTTTTTCCTTTCAACACTAATGTCAAACGCGGTGACTGTAAAACCATTTTTTTCAGCTTACACTGCATTTCTACCTTCACCCTCAGCTGCAAATAAGACTGAGCCGGAGTCCAAATATTTATCTAAATACGCCTTGGAGAATTCATTTGGACCCTTGCCATAGGCCTATGCTT
>JBKEFO010000021.1:0-21684 GCA_046709585.1 Marivirga sp. | reverse complement strand
CTCCAAAGACATATCCCTTCACCTTACTCTTTGCGGCATTTGAAAGTGCACTCTTGAAGAACTTACGCTGGTAATCAATCAAGATAGTCTTGTTCTCGACAGCAGCTTTAAAGGTAGCCATAGATGATATGTATTGGTTTCGGATGGTGAAGGCAAATGTTATTTGCTCTCCACTATTCTGCTTTTGAACATGCCCTCTTGAACTAGCCTGTTCAAATAGAAGGGCAAGACCTCCTTGTAGGTCAGGGTAAGAAGAGCCATAGCCGGGGTAAGTTCCGTCAAAAGCTTCTTTGGTAAAATACATCGAGCCAACCTCATTTAAGTCATTAGAAAAGTACTTAGCAAATGTTTCATTTAAAGTAGTATAGTTCTCAATTGGCATTATAGGGTCTTTGCTAGCTATGGCTTTCATGGGTTCAAAGAAGTAGGTGGAGTTTGTTCCCATTTCATGAAAGTCAGTTACTACATTAGGATACCATTGATGATACCATTGTAGCTTCCCTCTACTTTCAGGATTGATGGCGAGCCACCAATCCCTATTCAAGTCAAAATAATAATGATTTGTTCTACCAACAGGAGAAATCTCTGAATGCTCTATATCCATTGGGTCATCAACCAAAGGATTCCCTTTGTGCGTATTTGCCCAGTGCGTAAACCTATCCCGTCCATCGGGATTGATCGTAGGATCAATGAACACCACAGCATTATCAAGATGGCTGACTATCTCTTCATTTAAAGAAGCTATGAGCGTATAGGCAGTCAACATGGCGGCTTCAGAACTTGAAGGCTCATTACCATGTACATTGTATGCAAGGTTGATAAATATGGGATGGTCGCTTAGGTCAACAGTGCTAGCGGGATTAACAGCTTCAAGGTGTGCTGCTCGAAGTGATTGTAGATTTATGATATTATCAGGACTACTCACATTGAGGATAACCAATTTTCTGCTTTCGTGTGTTTTGCCATAATACGTAATAGTGGCTCGATCAGACAATTCGGCTAGTTTTTCCAGGTAGGAAACTATTTGATCATGCCGAGTATGTTGAAAGCCTATGGGGTAGCCAAGAAATTCTTCCGGTGACGGAATTTCTGTATTAAATGGGGCGTATTTTTTAAAGAAGTACTCCTGTGCGTTTGCGACAAAAGAAACAACAAATAGCAGAAGTAAAATTAATGGCTTCATATTTATAATTTACAATGAGATAATAATCTCAAAAAGATAGTGATAAAAAATGTCTTTTTAAGACACATAGAGACGCTCGCTTTCCACGAGGCTATTTAGGTCAGACCATGCCACCCATATTGGTTTTATAGTGCCATTGATTACGGTTTAAACAGTGCCATTATGTGTGAAAGGGTCAGTTTTCAGCCGGTTAAGGTTCGCTTTCATAGCTTCCCCACCGCCACGCCACTGCTTAAGCAAGCTTACCACACAATCCAAATAGAAGCTATGAAAGGCTCACCTGAAGGCTGAAAACAAGGAATTTCTGAGATAAGTTTGCGATTTGCCGATCTTAAGTGCTTAATGTCGGTTGGCTAAAGAATTATGCCAGAGTAGGGGAATGAAGTACAACATATGGATATCATCACTTTGGTAATGAGATCCAGCAAGTATTGCGGATATGTTTACTTTTGTAGCTGATATTTCTACCGTATTTTAATTAAGGTAAGAATAAAACACTGGTTGCATCGCGTTTTGATGCGAGGAATTGTAATTAGCTTTTAGTTTACCTTGAAAGCAATTTCATCGCTTTCCACAAAGCCATTAAGTAAAACCACACGGTTTACAAAGCCAGCAATATCTCGTAAAAAACGCATAGATGCATCTCGCTCTAGCATATAAAATTGATTGTCAGCCTGTGGAATAAGGGAGACTTTGTTGGCTCCTAAAACAACAAAGAGGCTATCTTTAAGGGTTAATACCTCGAATTTCACCTGTTCATTCAGTGAATAATGGCCAGCATAGTCGTGGTGTAACTTGGTGTCTATAGCAGAAGGGTTTCTTGGCAATGGGAGTTGGTAGATAGTCCCTTTAAGTATAGCGCCTAAGCTATTTGATATTTCTTCTGCTACTGGATGTCTTTTGTTGCTCAGTGCAATAATGGTAGTCTGACTTGGCGCTTGCTTACTTGCTGTATAGCTGAAACCATCGTTTTCTAAATAGCCGGAGATTTCAACCGATACTTTAGGGACACTTTCAACAATACCTGCAAATTCTAGGATGGAAAGTTGCACTCCTAAACTATCAAAACCAATCTTCTAGAAACGCAAGATTGCCAGTATCAATTCAGCAAGAATAGCAACATTAACTACTTGTTCGGATGAAATGGGTTTATCCGTGGATAGCTTCTGATTTACCGTAATGCCCTATGATTTCAGCCTCAGCTAATAGTAATTCCTTCCACTGTTTATCTACGTCTATACCTTCGCCATACTTGCGTGCGAAACTTAAAAAAGTATTATAATGACCAGCCTCACTAATCATTAATTCATGGTAGAATTTAGACAATTCTTCATCTTTAACATTATTTGATAGCACTTTGAAGCGCTCGCAGCTTCTAGCCTCAATCATGGCTGAAAATAGTAGCCTGTCTATAAGGCTTTGTTGGCGACTGCCACCCTTTACACGTATTTTAAATAATTCGTTTACATAACTATCCTTGCGTTCTCGGCCTAAAGTATAACCACGTTTTTTAATAATGTCATGTACCATTTTAAAATGTGATAGTTCTTCTTGTGCAAGTTCCAAGAGTGCAGTAACTAAATCCTCATGCTCAGAATTTAGGGTGATGATGGTAATGGCATTGGTAGCTGCTTTTTGCTCACACCATGCGTGATCTGTTAAGATTTCTTCAATGTTTGTTTCAACTAAATTGGCCCAACGAGGGTCGGTGGCAAGTTTTAAACCGAGCATAAGTTTTGTTTTGGTAACAGTTAGATGGCGGCAAAAGTACGTTTTTACTGTTATTGCTCATAACATCTTTGCTTAATTAGTTTTGCAGTAGCCCGCAAAGGCAAGAAGAAAATGATGCTTGCGATCGTGAAAAAATAGGCTGTGAAGCGTATATTCTTTTGCCATAGGTAAGAACAAATAACGCATTTAGAATTCCCTGACCTTGATAGCGTTTTCTGATTCTATTTTCTATATGCTATAAATAGGCAGAGTTATACGCTATGCTTGAAACTTCTCAGAAAGTTGAAAAGGTTAAAAAAATCATGCTAATAATAGCCAAAATGACATAAAGAGGGAGCATAAATTTCAAGAATTTATCATAACCAATTTTTACCATCCCCAAAGAAGCCAGTACCAAACCAGTAGGGTTCACACTGTTAAAAATACCTGTTCCTAACTGATAGATATTCACAATCACCTCTCTGCCAATGCCTACGGTATCTGCTAGCGGAGAAATGATGGGCATAGTCAGTACAGCCATTCCACTAGTGGAAGGGATAAAAAAAGATAAGCCTTGGTAGATAAAGAATAATGAGTTTACAAAAATACCTTTGTGCATGCCCGTAGTGAGCTCACTTGCATAAAATAAAATACTATCGCTGATCAGGCCATCATTCATAAGTATGGTAATACCTCTGGCAAAGCCAATGATAAAAGCTACTCCTAGCAAGTCACCAGCTCCTAGCATAAAGGATTGAATGAAAACACTTTCTTTTATTTTGCCAATTAGGCCAATGAGAATGGAGCCAGTAAAAAATACGGTAGTCATCTCTATAAACCACCAATCCCATTGCGAAACACCGGTAATCATCAATACAAAGCAAGAAATGAAGATGAGCAGAATGAGTCGTAGCCTGAGCGTCAAAGCTATACGCACTTGACCTTTGGCATTTTTAAGATAGTTTAATGAGTTGGTTTCTTTAGGGTCGGTAAGCGATTTAGCAGGATCCTTTTTTACCCTTCTGGCATACCATAAAATATAAGCAATGGTGACACTCATACATATAACATACAATAGCACACGGCCTTGCAAGCCGCTGGTCCAGCTGATGCCTGCTGCGTCAGAAGCAATGATGGTAGAAAATGGATTGACGGTGCTACACATGATGCCAATTGCAGAACCTAAGAAGATGCTAGCCAAGCCCACCATCGTATCGTAGCGTGCAGCGAGAAAAACAGGGATAAGGATAGGGTAAAAAGCCATGGTCTCTTCGCCTAAACCAAAAGTAGAGCCGCCCAAAGATATTAAGATGGTTGTAAAGATAATGAGCAGGAATTCCTTCCCTTGGAGCACTTTCGATAACCAGCCCATACCGGCATTAAAAGCGCCAGTGGTGTTCATAATACCAATCATTCCTCCTATTATCAAAACCAGAAAGATGATATCTGCAGCTTCAATAGTCCCCTTAATAGGAGCGCTCAAAAAGGCTAATATTCCTTGGGGTTGTGCGGGTAATTCTTGATAAGTCTGAGGAATGCTAATTGGTTTATAAATGGCGCCGCTGGTAAATTTCTCAAGTGGTATTTTAACAGCTAACTCTACTAAGCTGGCTTGGGTAGCAGGTAAAATGTAGCTGCTATCCGGACTTTCAATACTGAATTGACTATTGGATTCTAAGTAAGTTAAGCTATTGTATTTTCCTGCAGGTATAAACCAGGTGAGCAAGGTCACTAAAGCAGCAATTAATATCAGAATGGTTTGAGCAGCAGGAAATTTCATGGTTCAAGAGTCAGGTGCAGTTAACAAAATAAATAGTCAATATAGCTTTTTAGGGATTACTTTAAACTGCCTTTCCACTCAAATCTCACTAGGATGATTAAAATTATTGTTTCCACCATAAAATACATCAACCCTAAATGGCTAATGGTGTGTAGATGCTGGTATATCATGAATATTGTATAAAACATATAGGTAAGGTTCAGTAGCACTAGCAGTTTGAGCCAAAATGCAGGATGCTTTAACGGAAGTAGTAAGCAACAAAAGGAATAGCTAAATATAATACTTGCTATGGTAGCAAGTATGTAAAGTGAATGGAACGGTAGATCTATTAAGTGCCGATAATAGGGTAAAAACACACCCAAGCATAGTGTAGAAAGTAAGGCGCCGCTGGCATCTAGGAGAAAAATTTTCTTTATAGGTGCAAGACTGGAGAACATGCTGAAAATTTTTAAATGAGGTGTTTGATATACGCTGTTGCACTGCAGCTATTAGACAGCAATAGCTAGGTAATTTTAGTTACTTATCAATAATTAAGCAATTAGTTTGCATCGAAGCTACAATGTATAATGCTTTAGCACAAAGTTAAAATTTATAAAAATATTTACATTTTATTTTGATACATCATAATATGATGTATATTTGTTCTATGTATTCACGAGAACTATTAAAAGGAACATTAGACGCTATCATTCTCAAGCTATTAGCAGAGAATGATAAAATGTATGGCTATGAGATCTGTCAAAAGGTAAAGGAGTTATCGGATGGTAAGATTTTGATAAAGGACGGAAGTCTTTATCCTACCTTACATAAGTTACTGTCGGAAGGCGTATTGTCTACTGAATCAGTCGAGATAGGTAAGAGAATTCGTAAATATTATAGGCTAACGCCTAAGGGGAAAACTGCTAAGGAGGCAGCAATGAAAGAGTTACAAGATTTCTTAGGCACGATGCAAAGTATTGTGTTCGATCAACCTAAACCTTTAGGAGCATGATACGAGAGCAAGAATACGATTTTATCCTTGCCTTTGTGCAAAAAGCGCATTTTAAGGATGATGGTTTGCAGGACGATTTGATTGATCATTACTGCTGTTTGATAGAAGAAAAAGTGGCTGAGGGCATAGTATTCGAAGAAGCATTTAAAGAGTCTTACCAGCAAATTAGCCCTAACGGTTTAAAAGAGATTGAAATTGAAACTAATTTTTTAATCAACTATAAAAAAATCACACTTATGAAAAAGTTAATCTTCACCATAGGATTTACGTCCGCATTTGCAGCCTCTCTAGGCTCATTCTTTAAAATCATGCATTTCCCAGGAGCTAATGTACTAGCTTTTTCAGGCTTTATAGGATTGGCTTATTTGTTTATTCCATCACTCATTTATCTACAATACAAATCCAATAAGCTCAATATTTTTAGAGAACGCATAAAATGGATCATTGGCGGCATTAGTTTAATCTTAATTACCACAGGCTCTATCTTTAAGGTTTTGCATTTACAGGGTGCCGCTGTAGTCTTTGGTGCAGGAATGCTAACTTTTGCCTTTGCTTTTTTACCTATACTTTTCTTTAGCCTTTTTAAGGAGAGTCAAGATGAAATGATTAGTCAGAGGTAGGCCAACGAGTTATTAGGATAATTGAATTAAAGAGAAGGGGAATTCCTCTTCTCTTTTTGTTTTCTATATCCGATAAATGCGCTATTTTTGCCGCATGCAGGCACTCAAAGAAACTCATTTTAATTTACCACAGCAGCAGAATTTTTATAGGGGTAAAGTACGCGATGTTTATACCACCAAAGATCAGCTGATTATGGTGGCGTCAGATAGGCTTTCTGCTTTTGATGTAGTATTGCCTAATGCTATTCCTTTTAAAGGGCAGGTGCTTAATCAAATAGCCTTAAAGAATCTAGAGGCCACAAAAGACATTGTTCCCAATTGGTTGAGATCAAGCCCAGACCCTAATGTAAGTATAGGTTTGAAGTGTGCGCCTTTTCCAGTGGAGATGGTGATCAGAGGTTATCTAGCAGGCCACGCTTGGCGCGAATACAAAGCAGGACGTCGCATTTTGTGTGGAATGCCATTACCTGAAGGTTTAAAGGAAAATGACAAATTGCCGCAACCCATCATCACGCCTACAACAAAGGAACATGAAGGGCATGATGAAGATATTTCTAGGGAAGAAATTTTAGCGCAAAACTTGGTTAGTGAGCATGATTATGTCATGTTAGAGAACTATACACATGCACTTTTTAATAAAGGCACTGAGATGGCCGAAGAGCGAGCACTTATCTTAGTAGACACTAAATATGAGTTCGGAAAGGTAGGAGAGACCATTTATTTGATTGACGAGATTCATACGCCAGATTCTTCTCGTTTCTTTTATGCTGATACTTATGAAGAGATCCAGCAAAAAGGAGGGAAGCAAAAGCAGCTGAGTAAGGAATTTGTGCGGGAATGGCTTATTGAAAATAATTTCCAAGGAAAAGAGGGACAGCAAATTCCTGAGATGACAGATGCTAAAATCAAGGAGATTTCCGATAGGTATATCGAGCTATTTGAAAAGGTGACAGGAGAAAAATTTGAACCTAGAGCCTACCAAGACGTTGAGAAGACTATCGAAAATAATATCTTGAAAAACATATCTTAGCAATCGAGGTTATCTTACAGTTAATGGCGGCAACATAAAAGCTGAGAATAGATTAAAAAAAATAACAATAGTAGAGAACTAGCCAAGAATAGGCTTTAATAATTCAACATAATATTTATGAAATACTCAGTAGATAAAGACGAAAAATATTCATTAGTAAAAATCAAAGAAGAGAAATTAGATTCCTCCATATCTTCGGACCTGAAGTCAGATTTAATTACTATGCAAGCAGAAGGTGTTACTAATCTGATTATAGATTTGTCAGAGGTGAAATACATCGACTCATCAGGTTTAAGTGCCTTATTAGTGGGGAATAGAGTTTTTCGTGAAGCTGGGGGAGCCTTTATTATCGCCGCCCCATCGGAGCATACATCAAAGCTTATTAAGATATCTCAGCTAGATAAAGTCTTAGATATATTACCAACTGCTCATGAAGCTATTGAATCAGTATTTATGCACGAGCTAGAAAAAGGCTTTAGTGAAGAAGACGATTCTGAAAAGGCATAAAATTGTCTTTTGAAATTCAAATATTAGGTTCCAATGCTGCCGCTCCTGCTCACGGACGGCATCATACCGCCCAAAGTGTGCGTATCCAAAATAATCAATACTTAGTAGATTGTGGTGAGGGCACGCAGCTTCGAATGAAAGCTTTTGGTATAAAGAAGAACCGCTTAAGTCATATATTTATTAGCCACTTACATGGCGATCATTATTTAGGATTAATGGGCCTGCTTTCTACTATGCATCTTAATGGTAGAAAGCAGGCAATTGATTTGTATGGTCCTGTAGGCTTAGCTGAGATTATCACCATCCAGTTGAAATACTCCAATACCCGCCTAAGCTACCCGATTCATTTTCACGAATTAGCCAGTGAGAAATCAGTATTAATTATGGAAAATGAGCATGTTACTGTTCATACTATACCCCTCAACCACCGCATAGCATGCAATGGATTTCTTTTTCGAGAGAAGCTAAAGCCTCGTAAAATGATCAAAGAGAAGTTGTTGGCTGCCAGTTTAGGGGTGGCGCAAATCAACCGATTAAAGGCTGGAGAGGATGTTTTGGATGAAAATGGCCAGCTATTGTATGCTTTCACTGACTTTACTTTGCCTCCAAAGCGTTCCCGTTCTTACGCCTATTGTTCCGATACGCTCTACGATGAAGCTATTTTACCTATTATTAAGGGAGTAGATTTGTTATACCATGAAGCTACTTTTTTACATGATATGTTGGACAGAGCACAACAGACGCACCACACTACTTGCAAGCAGGCCGCTACAATGGCAAAGAAAGCAGCGGTTGGTCAATTAATTTTAGGTCATTTTTCGAATAGATACAAAGAGTTACTACCATTACTAGCGGAAGCCCGAAGGGAGTTCCCTGACACTGTTTTAGGTGAGGAAGGCTTAATTTTTAGCGTACAAGAATAAATGAGCGAGCCTATTCAAAATACCGCAGACCAGCGCAAAAAGAGGAATTTATTCATTGTGCTAACAGGTATATTCCTGACCAATGCCCTCTTAGCTGAGATGCTGGGAGTAAAGATATTTTCTGCTGAGCAATCATTGGGCTTACCACCGGCACAGATAAAATTCTTTGGAGATTACATTCTTGATTTTAATCTTACGGCAGGAGTAATTATCTGGCCAGTTGTATTTATTACTACCGACATTATCAATGAGTATTTTGGTAAAAAGGGCGTACGGCGCATCAGTTTATTGACAGCGCTTTTTATCACCTATGCCTTTGTCGTCATTTTTGCCGTCACGAAATTAGCACCCGCCGAATTTTGGTTAAATGTCAACAATACAGATCCAGAGGGCAATGCATTTAATATTAATTACGCCTATAGCACCATCTTCCGGCAAGGGTTGGGTATTATCTTAGGCTCCCTCACAGCCTTTTTAATTGGTCAATTTCTAGATGTTTACGTATTTCAGCACCTGCGAAAAATAACGGGAGAAGGTAAGATATGGCTGCGTGCAACAGGGTCCACTTTGGTGAGCCAACTTGTCGATAGCTTTGTGGTCTTGTTTATTGCCTTCTATGTATTTGGGAATTGGTCTATTGAGCAAATGATAGCAGTAGGTATCATCAATTATGTCTACAAAGCAGGTATGGCTATTCTACTTACGCCATTATTATACGTTGCACATTACTTTATTGATAACTATCTAGGAAAAGAAAAAGCAGCAGAGATAGCGAACAAAGCAGGGGACAACGATTTCTTTTGACCTGTCATTTAAAATCATGCTTTTCTGAAAATATTGTCACAAATGATAGCCGTAGCCATTGCGGCATTTAAAGATTCGGCGGCTCCTATTCGTGGAATAGTAACTCTATGTTTTATAAACGGCAGCAAGTTGTCTTTGATGCCGGTCGATTCATTTCCTATCACCAAATAACCGTTTTGTGGAAAATCTATTTGGTGTACATTCTTGCCATCTAATAGGGCCCCGTAAACGGGATGCTTGCTTTCAGCAAGAAAAGACTCGAGTGGAAGCCTTACCAAAGGTATTCTGAAAATTGAGCCCATAGAGGCACTTATTGTTTTAGGGTTATAGAACTCTGCCGTTGTTTCGGAACATAGTATTTGCGGTATTCCATACCAATCAGCAATACGAATAATTGTCCCTAAGTTACCTGGGTCGCGAATGTCATCAAGTACAAGCTGAAAACCGGACTGTATAGAATGGACTTCTTCTGGTTCATGCACTACCGCTAGAGCTTGCTCGTTGGTTTGATAGCTACCCAAGCCAGCCAATTGTTTTGCTTCAACAATGACTATTTCACTGTTAGTAGTCTTCACCAATGATTCGTAACGTTCAAGAAAAGCTTGGCTTATCACCAGACTTTTAATTTCATAGGTCGATTTTAGTAATTCAACAGTGTTTTTTTCGCCTTCAACAATAAATAGTCGTTCTTTTTGTCGGTATTTCTTTAATTGCAGAGATTTGATGAACTTTACATTATTCTTAGTAAGCACTTTTCGTAGAAATTAAATTGTTGCATAAATTATATAAAGTCACCTTTCTGTTTTTGGCAATAGCCTTTTCCTCTTGCGTGGGTACAAAATACCTCGAAGGTGATGAAAAAGTACTATTTAAACAGAAAATTAAAGGAAACCAATTCATTACAGATGAAAGCCTTGATAATTTTTATGCACAGGAGGCTAACAAACGCTTACTATTGCTGCCCATTTCACCCTATGTTGCTTTTTTTGAGGTAGGTCAAAGGTACTATAGTAAAGAAAAGGCGGAGCAGGAACTTGAAAATGTAAAGTCTGCGTACCAAGAGAAGATTCAGAAAGCGAACGAATTAGAAAAGAAAGGCAAGGCACAAAGACTAGACCGCAAACGTTTCAAAAAAACGGAAAGGCTTAATAAAAAAATTAGCGAAGGTAATTTATTGATGCGATGGGGCGAACCACTAGCGGTATATGATTCGGCAGAAGCAGAGTATTCTAGAAGTCAAATGAAGCTGTTTCTTGAGTCAAAAGGGTACTTTAATGCGGAAGTAGCTTTTAGGACAATAACAAAAGGGCTTCGAAAGGAGCGCGTGCTAGTAACCTATCAAATAAAGGAGAGGAATGCGTATTATATAGATTCTATCTTCTATAATACTGGTTTTGACACAACCATGTTGGTACTCCTAAAAGTTTTTAGGCAGGCAAGCAAAGTGAAGGAAGGTGATAAGTATGACCAAGCTGCGCTGAGGGCAGAAAGAGAGAGGATTGAAATATTGATGAAGAACCGCGGCTATTTCGCCTTTAACAGACAATTTGTTGAGTTTAACGTTTTCCAATCTCCTGATACTAATCTGCTGTCCTTGGAGGTTATTATCAACAGGCCAGCAAATCAAGATAAGCACAAGCAATTTATTATAGATAAAGTAAACTTTACCACTGATGTGAATATTCAAGATGATAACGGTAAAAGGACAGAAGATATATTCAATAAAATTCACTACTACTATTATAAACCTCAGTACAAGAAAAAAATTATTGACCAACGTGTATTTATCAGGCCGGGTCAATTATATAGCCTCAATAAAACATTTGATACACAGCGTCAGCTAGGTAACTTAGATATGTTTCGTTTTGTAAATGTAAAGTATGATACAGCAGGAGGGGATTTTATAGCTAATATTTTCACTAGCCCCCTTGATAAGTACCAGATCAGCAATGAGGTAGGAGTGAATGTAAATGTGTCTTATGGTCTTCCAGGGCCATTCTACAACCTTTCCTTAAAGAATAGGAATCCATTTGGTGGAGTAGAGATCTTAGAGCTATCAGGTAGGCTAGGTTTAGATGGTGTCGCTAACTTTACTGATGAAACTGACATTAGAAGGTCTACAGATGCACGGGTTAATTTAACCCTCATCTTTCCGCATTTCTTATTTCCACTAGGCAATACGCTAAAAGCGCGTTTTGCACTGTTAAACCCAAAGACAATAACAGGTGTAGGTTATAACTATACTGATAGGCCAGGGAGTTATATTCGAACTAATGTAAATGGATCCTTCGGTTACTCTTGGAGGGATCAAAAGAAATGGATCTACGACTTTACACTCGCTGATTTAAACGTCATTCAGTCAAAGTTAGACTCGGCGTTTAGTGATCAATTAGATATACTTGATGATAACAGTAGAGGGGTACAGCTTAAAAATTCATTCTTACCTTCCTTCGTGAGTAGCACTTATTTGAGTGTAGCCAAAAACTTCAATAATTATGGCAATGAAAAGGAGAGAGCAAGCTTCATTAAATTTTTTTTAGAGGCGGGCGGCAATATGCTTCACTTTAATAACTTTGCCGCCTTCTCTGAAAGATCAGATTTAATCTTTTACCAATTTGTGAAGTCAAACATCGATTTCAGACATTATTTCCCCTACGGACGTAGTAGTACTTTAGCGTTTAGGGTGAATGTTGGAGCAGCACGATCATATGGGGGCTTTTCTGGAGGTGCTTTACCTTATGAAAAATTCTTCTTCGCTGGAGGAAGCAGCAGTATAAGGGCATGGGCACCTAGGAGGCTGGGACCAGGAAGCTATGTAGATAAAGATGAAAATGGAGAGGCAAGGTATGATTTTGAGAAGCCTGGTGAGGTGCTATTCGAGTCTAGCATTGAATTGAGGCGTAACTTATTTAGCTTTATAGATGGTGCTTTCTTTATTGATATAGGCAATGTATGGAGCATTAGTGATTCTCGACCTGGAGCAGAGTTTAAATTGGATAGCTTCTATAGACAAATAGCAATAGGAACAGGTGTCGGCATGAGAATAGACTTCTCTTTCCTCATACTACGTCTAGACTTAGGTTTCAAAGCATATGATCCAGGCCAAGAACGAGGCGAGCGATGGACTATAAACAGATGGAATCTCATAGGAGGGAATAATTATAGCCCTACATTCAATTTAGGGATTGGTTATCCTTTCTAAACCAATAAAGCTTCTATCCTTTCTGCTTTTTAAAGATGTTTTTAATGTCTTCTATTGACTCTTCCATGCTATTTTTAATGTCTTCAAATGTCGACTTATTGTCTTTTGAGAAGTCACTAAACTTCTTGTTTAAATTTTCTCCATCTTTTTTGAGCTCCTTCAGGCGGTTTTCTAATTCCATCTTTTTTGCAAAATCAGAATTACGCATTTCTTCAAGTAGAGAGTCTATCTTTTTTCCACTCTTTCTAAAAAATGCTTCTGCTTTGCCTTCTTGCGTTTCCATAGCCAATAATTAAAATTGTATTTTAATACTACAAATTATAACGGTGACTGCATGTTTAAGGTTAACCAAAAAAGAAGAGTGGTACGATTACCATTGCTAGAAAGTATATTCTTTAAGTTCCATATGCGTAACAGGTACATATAATTACCGGGCCATTATCTAGGGCACTTTTGTGTTATCAATGTGTATAATTAATTGATCGTGCTGTTGTCTGAATTATAAGAAAGCCCAAAAACAGAACCAAAGCAATATCATTAGGAGAATTGTCTTACTTAATGGGTAAATCCATAATTAGCAATTATATTTGTATTGAATTTAGGCTTTACCACAAAGCGCTAATTCCAATTGAACCCTAATTTTACAGCGTATTGATTAAAAGATTGAAATATTCCCTATATGTAATTACCATCGGTTGTTTTTTGTTAGGCGCTTGTACAGGTCATCAGCACCGAAAAAGTTTGCCTAAAAGAAAACCGTTGCCATGTCCAATAAAAGATTGTTAATATGAAGAAAATTGTAATTGCTATTGACGGTTTCTCAGCATGTGGCAAAAGTAGTACTGCGAAATTGGTAGCAAAGCACCTAGGATATAACTACATTGATAGTGGCGCCATGTACCGAGCGGTTACTTATTTTTTCTTAGAAAATTACGTTAATCCATCCAACCCTAAAGAAGTCGAAAAAGCCATAGCGCAAATCGACATTACCTTCCTCTTTAACGAAAAACTTGGTTTCAGCGAAACTTATTTAAACGGAAGTAGCGTTGAGGGGGAGATAAGAACGATGGACGTTACCGAACAGGTAAGTGAAATAAGTACTATACCTGCCGTAAGAAAGTATCTTGTGAGCCAACAAAGAAAGTTGGGGAAGAAAAAAGGTGTGGTAATGGATGGACGCGACATAGGAACGAATGTGTTTCTTGACGCGGAGTTGAAAATATTTATGGAGGCTGATCTAAAGGTTCGCGCTGAAAGAAGACAGTTAGAACTGTTAACAAAGGATCAGTTGATAGGATTAGAGAAAATTGAGGCAAACCTCAAGAAGAGAGATAAAATTGATTCCGAAAGGGAAGAGAATCCTCTGAAAAGAGCAGAGGACGCCTACGTAATCAATTCAAGCTATTTAACGCTTGAAGAGCAAACAGAGAAAGTACTTCAGTTAGCCACAGAAAAAATGATTAAGCATAATGAGTGATATTAAAGTAAGTATAGATCAGGGTTCAGGCTATTGCTTTGGTGTTGAGTATGCCATTAAAATGGCAGAAGATGCCATGGAAGAAGGTGGTCGCTTATATTGCCTAGGTGATATAGTTCATAATGATTTGGAGGTACAAAGACTACATGAAAAAGGTCTTCAAGTGATTGATTATGACGAATTAAAAGCACTAAAAGATTGTCAAGTGCTGATAAGAGCCCATGGTGAACCCCCAGAAACGTATCGGATTGCCCTGGAAAATAACTTAGAACTGATTGATGCGAGTTGCCCGGTAGTATTGAAACTCCAAAACCGCATAAAAAATGCACATGATAAAATGTGTGCTGATAATGGACAAACTGTTATCTATGGTAAAAAGGGGCATGCCGAGGTAAAAGGCTTGACAGGTCAAACAAGAGGTGATGCAATAATAATAATGGATGAAACGGATCTAGAACAAATTGATTTTAGTCGCCCCATCACTTTATTTAGTCAAACGACGAAAAGCACAGCAGGCTTTTACAACATTAAGGCTTTAATAGAAAAACGAATAAAAGAAACTAATCAGCAAGACTCTTCGGATTTACTTAATGCAAATGACAGCATCTGTAGGCAGGTATCTAATAGGGAGCCTCGTTTAATAACTTTTTCTCAAGAGCATCATCTTATCTTATTCGTAAGCGGTAAAAAAAGCTCCAACGGGAAGGCATTATATCAAGTGTGTAAGAGTCAAAACAAAAGCAGCTATTTTATTGAAGACGTACATGAAATTAAGCCTGAATGGTTGGAAGGGATAGAAACAGTAGGCATTTGCGGTGCTACCTCTACGCCTATGTGGCTGATGGAAAAAGTAAAAACTTACATAGAAAACACAAAACAACTCGAAGCAGTCGGTTGTTAGTCATAAATTACATATTTTTGCTCATATCATTAATTAACTAAAATATTTTTTTTAGTTAAAAAATCATTAATTTTGCCACAAATTCAAACTAGGTCTCATTGGTAAATAAAGACATGTCTCAAACCATTAAACTAAAAAAAGGATTTGATATCAACCTTGCAGGGAAAGCTGAAAAGACGATATCAGATGCTAAGAATCCTGAAACCTTTGCAATAAAGCCTACCGATTTCCCAAGTATTACTAGGCCAAAGCTTTTGGTAGAAGAGGGAGATAAAGTAAAGGCCGGTACTCCTGTGCTATACGACAAAATGAGCGGTACAATACTGCATTGTTCACCAGTTAGTGGTGAGGTTGTAGAGATAAAACGAGGGGATAAACGAAAATTATTAGAGATTAAAATCTTAGCGGACTCAGAAATCACTTACGAAGAACATAAGTCTTTTTCAGTTTCTGATTTAAAGGGTTTAAACAAAGATGATGCGGTAGCACAGATGTTGAAAGGTGGCGTATGGCCGCATTTGATACAACGTCCTTACGGGATCATCGCTAATCCTGAGGATAAGCCAAAAGCAATATTTATTTCAGCTTTTGACACTAATCCATTGTCATCTGATTATAACGTAAGTCTTAAGGGTCAAGATGAAGCATTTAGTGCAGGCTTGGCAGTACTTCAGAAATTAACAGAGGGAAAAATCCATTTGAATATTTCAACAGATGAGGATACTCCGGCCATGTTTTCAAAGGCAGAAGGTGTTCAAATCAATAAATTTTCAGGTAAGCACCCAGCAGGAAATGTAGGTGTGCAAATACACCACATAGATCCCATCAATAAAGGAGAGGTGGCATGGACGGTAAATCCGTATGGTGTTGCTCAAATTGGTACACTTTTTTTAACGGGTAAATTTGACGCTACTAAATTAGTAGCTGTTACTGGTTCTGAGGTAAAGAAACCTCAGTATTTTAAAACCATGAGCGGTGCTTCCATCAAAAATATGATAAAAGACAATGTTTCGTCTGATCATGTGCGGTATATATCTGGTAACGTATTAACTGGGGAGCGTATTGATGCAGACGGATATATAGGCTTCTATGATGCACAAATAACCGTTGTGCCTGAAGGCGACTTTGAAGAAATGCTAGGATGGTTGAAGCCTACTACTTCAAAATTAAGTTTTCACAGAGCAATTGGTTTACTTTCTTTCATGAATAAAAACAAAGAATATACTTTGAACACCAATACTAATGGTGAAGAAAGAGCCTTTGTGATGACAGGTGAATTTGAGAAGGTATTACCAATGGACATTCTTCCTACGCATCTATTTAAAGCGATACTTGCCGAAGATTTTGACGAGATGGAAGCTTTAGGAATATTTGAGCTGATAGAGGAAGATGTAGCTATATGCGAATTCATTGATGTTTCAAAGCATGAATTACAAGCTATTTTAAGAACAGGCATAAATTTAATGATAAATGGCTAATCACTTGAGTAGGTGCGAAAGTGATATTAATATAGATTATATAATATGAATCCAATACAAAAATTCTTCGATAAAGTTGAGCCCCTTTTTGAGAAAGGTGGTAAATATGAGAAGTACTATACATTGTACGAAGGACATAGAACCATTTTATTTAGCCCTAAGCTCGTGGCAGCTAAGAAAGGTGTGCAAGTACGCGATGGTAATGACTTGAAGCGTATGATGATTACCGTGGTGCTTGCCATGGTGCCATGTTTATTATTCGGTATATGGAATATAGGCCATCAGCATTTCTTAGCCATTGGTGAGACGGCAACTTTCATGTCTAAAATCGGTATAGGAGCGATTCAGGCGCTACCTATAGTAATTGTTTCTTATGCGGCTGGTTTATCTACTGAGTTCACAATCTGTGTAATCAGGAATCACCCAATTAATGAAGGTTATCTAGTAACTGGAATGCTCATTGCATTAATTATGCCGCCAGCTATTCCGTTATGGCAAGTAGCCTTGGCTACAGTTTTTGCAGTAATTATTGCGAAAGAAGTGTTCGGTGGTACAGGAATGAATATCTTAAACGTGGCGTTAACAGCAAGAGCATTTTTATACTTCGCTTACCCTACAGATATATCTGGTAGCGTATGGACCTATTTGGGAGAAGCCACACCAGTTGATGGTTACACAGGCGCTACTGCTCTTGCCGTAGCGTACGATACTGCATCTAGTGGAGCGGGAACGGTAATGTCCTCTTTCTCTAACTACTGGGCAGACGGGATGTATACAATGCAGAATATGTTTTTAGGTGCTATTCCTGGTTCTATTGGAGAAACATCTACCCTATGTGTATTAGTAGGTGCATTAATCTTAATCATCACAGGCGTTGGTAGTTGGAAAATTATTGTAAGTGTATTTGCAGGTGCTTGGTTAATGGGCTTAGGCTTCAATGCCATGGGTCTAAACGCATTCATGGATATGCCAGCACATTACCACCTAGTAATTGGCGGTTTAGCATTCGGCGCGGTATTCATGGCTACTGATCCAGTATCGGCAGCGCATACAGAAACAGGTAAATGGATTTATGGTTTGTTGATAGGAATATTAACGGTGGTGATCAGAGTTGTGAACCCCGCTTATCCTGAAGGAATCATGTTAGCAATACTCCTAATGAATGTATTTGCTCCATTAATCGATCACTATATTGTTCAATCAAATAAAAACAGGAGGTTAAAACGTGCGACGGTCTAATTTATACGTAATATTATTTTCCGCTATACTAACGATAGTATTGGGCGGATTGCTAGCAGTAACATCTGTAGGTTTAGGACCTATTCAGCAAAAATCTGTTGAATTGGATACTAAGAAACAGATTTTAGAAGCTGTTATGGAAGTGAAGGAAGGTGCTGATATTTTGGCTTTATATGATAAAGTGATTAAATCAGAAGTTATTAATTTGAAAGGCGAAGTAGTCACTACCGATGCCGATGGTAAAACGTTAGTAGCTGAGAAGGTAGATATTTCAAGGCAGTACAAAAAAAAGCCAGTAGATAGGCTGTTTCCGGTCTTTAAGTTCTATGGTGAGGAGGCAAGCGCTGAAATACAGTCATACATTTTGCCTGTTTATGGTAGTGGTCTTTGGGATAATATTTGGGGTTTTGTTGCCTTAAATATTGACGGCAGTGAAATTAAGGGTGCAGTATTTGCCCATAAGGGAGAAACGCCTGGTTTAGGTGCAAGAATTACGGAGAAAGGTGTACAAGCACGCTTTAAAGGTAAAGAGTTGTTTAACGAAGAAGGTGAGTTTGTTTCTGTAGCAATGCTTAAGGGTGAAAATAACCCTCCAAGTAGAATTGATTCACACCACGTTGATGGTATGTCAGGCGCTACAATTACTGCAAACGGTGTTACAAGTATGTTAGATGCTTACTTCCAGTATTATCAACCTTATTTTGAAAAGAAAGAAAAAGCTACGGCCGCGCTATAAACTAAACTAATATGAGTACAGAAACTGCAGAAAAAACGGTTGTAAAGGTATCAGAACCTTTATTGTCCACCAGAAGAAAGAATCTTGTAAAAGATCCATTAAATGATGATAACCCCATTACTATACAGGTTTTAGGAATCTGTTCAGCATTGGCGGTAACTACGCAGATGAAACCTACTTTGGTAATGTCGATTGCGGTAATTTTCGTAATTGTATTTGCCAACTTAATCATCTCGTTGATGAGGAAGATGATACCGGGAAGTGTACGTATTATTGTTCAATTAGCAATAATTGCCACTTTGGTGACTTTAGTAAATGAGGTGCTGAAGGCTTTTGCTTTTGATATGTACAAGGAATTAAGTGTTTTTGTAGGACTGATAATCACTAACTGTATAGTGATGGGTAGGTTAGAAGCCTTTGCTATGGGTAACAAACCCTATGATTCAGTTTTAGATGGTTTAGGTAGCGGTTTAGGTTATGCATGGATCATATTGGCAGTGGCTTTCTTTAGAGAGTTACTAGGCTCAGGTGCAATCTTCGGATTTAAGGTGTTTGAAGCAATTGGCTTTAGCGCCGATGGTTGGATGGGTGTAAACTACCAAGCAAACGGTCTGATGGTGACTCCAGTAGGAGCATTCTTTATACTTGGGCTCATTATTTGGGTACAGAGAAATAAAACGGGTTACGTAGAACATTAATCGCTAAATAGTAAAAAATGGATTTATTAAGTTTAGGTGTAAAAGCAATTTTTATAGAGAACATGGTCTTCGCCTATTTCCTAGGTATGTGTTCTTTCTTGGCGGTTTCTAAAAAGGTAAGCACGGCTTTTGGTCTAGGTGTTGCCGTAATCTTCGTCTTAACTATTACGGTTCCATTGAACTGGTTATTACAAGAATATGTCTTAAAAGAAGGTGCATTGTCGTGGATGGGTGAGCAATTTGCAACCATAGATTTGAGTTTCTTGAGCTTTATCATGTTTATCGCTGTTATTGCTTCTATGGTGCAGCTAGTAGAGATGGTTATTGAGAAGTTTTCTCCTGCATTGTATGGTTCATTGGGTATTTTTTTACCGCTTATCGCTGTAAACTGCGCTATTTTAGGGTCTTCATTATTTATGGCTACTAGAGAGTATACTTTGGCTGAGGCTGGCGTCTACGGTTTTTCATCAGGGATAGGTTGGTTCTTAGCGATTATCGCATTAGCGGCTATCAGAGAACGTTTGAAGTATTCTAATGTGCCCGATGGTCTGAAAGGCTTAGGCATTACGATGTTAATTACTGGTTTAATGGGAATGGGCTTCATGGCATTCATGGGAATATCCATCTAGTAAACTTGAAAGATATGTAAAGCCCTATCAATATGATAGGGCTTTTTTTGTGCCCTAATTTCTGTAATTTCGCTAAATGAAGAATAGTAGTATTTTCAATAAACTTGTTGGTTACCTGCTAAGAGGACTGCTCTTTGTGGCACCTTTAGCCTTTACTTTTATGGTGATAGAGGCTGTTTTTAACTGGATCGATGGCTTACTTCCAGTGGATATTCCGGGCTTGGGTTTATTAATTATTTTAGGTGTGTTAGTTGGTGTGGGCTATCTTGGGTCTACCTATTTTATGAAGCCGATCTTTGATTTGTTTGAACGCTTTATTTCTAAAATACCGCTATTAAGTCTGGTGTATAATTCAATAAAAGATTTGCTTGGCGCTTTTGTAGGAGAGAAAAGGAAGTTTAATAAACCAGTGATCGTACAATTTGATAAGGAAGGAAATATTATGAAACCTGGGTTTATCACCCAAGAAGATCTTAGCAGCTTGGAGCTTCCAGGCTATTGTTCTGTCTACTTACCCCACTCCTATAATTTTTCAGGTAACATTATTATTGTCAAACGTGAATTAGTGCGCGCTTGGGATGCGAATGGTACAGAGGCAATGAAATTTATAGTTTCTGGTGGTGTTTCTCATGTGGATTAGATGTAAGGTAATTCGCTTAAGTACAGGTTTAAAAAAGTAAAATAGCATGATAGGAATATTAAATAGCACTATAATATAATTTATTTAATATTATTTATACATAATTAGGAAGTATTACATGTATGATATTATCTTGTAAGTAAGATTTTATTAGATGACGAAAGTAGCCTACACAACAGCCAAAAAAACGACAAGAAAAAGAGTTTTTGAAAATTATTCCACAGAGGACATTGCCGTAGGCTTCGTTATAGGAATTCAATGTACTTTGGCACTATCAGTTATTTTATACCACGTCCTTTAATTCTTTATTCTTCCCTTTGTAATACCCCTTGATCTATGTAATTTTCTGGTATGTCAGAAAAATTATTTACTGTCTATAAATCTTCTGCCGGTAGCGGAAAGACCTATACGCTTGCGCAAGAATACCTCCTTTTAGCACTGAGCAGACCAGATAAGTTTAAGCGCATTTTAGCAGTGACCTTTACAAATAAGGCGACCCAAGAAATGAAGGAAAGAATCGTGGGCACCTTAGCGGATTTTTCTAAAGGGAATCTTGAGGGGATGGGTAACTATATTATGAAGCAGCTTAAGCTCGATAAGCTAGAGATGATTGAGCGCTCAAAAGCATTGTTAGCGAGCATTCTGCACAATTTCTCTCGCTTTTCCATTCAAACCATTGATACGTTCTTTCAATCTGTTATGCGTTCTTTTTCGCGCGAGTTAGGGTTGCAAGGTGACGGTGAGTTACAGTTAGATTCTTCGGAGGCACGGGAGCAAGTAATAGACCTGTTGCTGGAGGACTTAAGTGATAACCAACAGTTAAGAGATTGGCTTTTAGAGTTCTCATCAGATAAGTTAGAAAACGCCAAGTCGTGGGATGTAAGAAAAGACATACTTGACTTCAGTAATCAGCTAACAAACGAAGCCTTCTTAAGTATTGAACAAGAGTTGCTGCTGTCGGTAAGGGATGGAAACAGCATTCTAAAGTACAAAGCTAAACTGCAAAAGTTAGTTGTTGACTTTGAAAAAGAAATGCAACTAATAGGGAAGTCAGGTTTGCGATTTATAGAAAGTCAGGGGCTAGAAATCGATGACTTTTCTAATAAGTATGGCGGGGCGGCAGGGTACTTTTATAA
>JBKEFO010000020.1:0-21717 GCA_046709585.1 Marivirga sp. | reverse complement strand
AAGCAGCCCGATGGCCGTTATGTGGGAATAGTGACTGTTTACCAGCGTTTTGAAGGTACATCCAAGGAGGGCTTGAATTATAAGGATACCACCAAAAAGGACATCACTATTTATGTAGAGAAAAAGAAAACGCAGATAGCAGGCCGCACCATTGAATTCTGGGATGTGATGCTCGGAGATATTAGGGTAACGGAAACCTCTAAATGATAAAACAGCTATTTTTTTTACTGTACAGCATCACACTCTTCCCTCTTGCTGCTCAAATTGGGCAGCAAGGGCAGGAAGTTAATGAGAGCCAGCTTTATGCCGCCACCAAGCAAGTAAATCAGTTCTTTAAGCGTTTTAATGCAGAAGAAGACCCCAAGGGTAATAAGCTCTATGAAGGGGAGCGCCTTTATCGGAGCGAGAAATTACGCAAGCAGTATTTGGGTATGCTGTTCAATGAGCCTAGTAACATCCCCGCAGCACAGCAACTGCTATTTGGTCAAGCTATAATAGCTGGCAAGCAGTCACAATTTTTAGACTTCCACGGTGATAATTGGTTTGCAGAGTTGAATGCTGTATTTGTCAACAATCAGGGCAAGGAAGAAAATATTATTCTTTTTCTAAAGTTAGAGCAGCAGAGAGAAGGCTATGCATGGGTGATGTTTAAGGCTACCAATGACCGCTATAAGGTACTATTCAAGAAAGATACTGCTGCAAGTAGAAAATTCATTCACCCCATGAGTCATGAACTTGATTTTATGAACTTACATAAAGCCTTTCGTAGCGGGAAAAATATGGATTATACCTCTGATGATTACCACCCTGACTATTTGAGTGTTTTACTTTATGAGCTTCAAAATGAGCAATTGAAATTTAAAACAGTGCAATCTGTGAGTTTTCACTTCTTCCAAATTGAAGGTTGGTATTTTCAAATCAGTGAGTATAACAGACCAAGCTACAACAATGGTTGGCTGATATCGGATCTTACAGCAATCAGAAAAGAGGATGTTACAGTTTTAAAATCGTTTATTTATGATGCGCACTAAGCTCATTTTCCTTTTCTTATATAGCACACTTCTGTTGCTTGGTCAAGCTGCTTTAAGTCAGTCACAGCTGGACGATTTCTCAGAGGCCCAAATTGAAAGCTATAAAAGCAGAGTAAAAGATCAGGTAGCCTTCCTTGAGTACCTCCTGAATACACTGGGTAATAGTCAAACCAATCAGCGTGATAAAGACGTGATTATCAAAGAGAGCTATCAGAAGATCTTTATAAACGCTGAGGTCCAGGTAGAAGACGATCTTTCTGAAAATAGGAAGGTCATTACTAACAAAGACATCAAGGCTTATTTAAAGGATGTAGATTTCTTTTTCAAACATGCTCAGTTTGATTTTCAGGTAGCTGAGATCGAGGCTTTAGCGCATCCACAAGGAGGGCTGTATTTTCTAGTGACCACAAACAGGACTTTAAGAGCAACCGATCTGGATGGTGAGTCAGTACTTAATACAGCGAAACGATTTATTGAGGTAAACCTGAATGAAGCAGATGACGATCTTCAAATAGCCAGTATTTATACCACTAAGTTAAATAGGGATGAGGCACTAAAGGAGTGGTGGAATCAGCTCTCATTAGGTTGGAAGCTTATTTTTCGCCAGTCGATCCAGACGTCTTCTGATAGTATTTCGCTAAAAAATTTAGTTCAAATCGTTGAGCTCGATTCTTTAGATTTATCAAATACGAAGCTTATTCAAGATATTGAGCCACTCAATATGTTGAGTAACTTAACTTACCTAAACTTACAAAATAGTTCAATAAAGTCGATTACTGCCTTGAGTAGCTTAACGGGTTTAAAGGTGCTTAACCTTTCGGGTACTGCTATTGCTGATTTGCTTTACATTAAATATGCAGAAAACATAGAGCAGCTTAACATCAGTAGAACACTGATCACTGACCTTAGCCCAATTCAAAATTTTAAAGAATTAAAGTCATTAAACCTACAATCAACAGCGGTAGTATCCTTTGAAGTATTATTGGAATTAGGAGCCCTAGAAGTAGTTGATCTGAGCGATACAGATTTTAATAATGATGATTTAAGTTATTTAGGAAGCTTAAAAAGTTTAAAGCAGCTGAATCTATCAAAAACAGCTATCACCTCAATGGAGAAATTTGAAGGTGCTCAGTTACAGCAACTGGATCTTACTTTTACCGGAATTGATCAACTGAGGGCAATTTCTAATCAAAGGGGCCTTGAGATACTCAGTATAAGTAGCACACAAGTAGGTTCGTTAATTGATTTATTCGAGCTACCTCAGCTTAGTAGGGTTTATGCAGACAATTTATTTTTAAGTGAGAAGGAATTATCAGCTTTTAAGAATAGAAGGCCAAAAGTACTTTTGGTTGTTGATAGTGAGGGACTCACTACTTGGTGGGCAGCACTAGATATTCGTTGGAAGCATAAATTAGAGTATTACTTAGAAGGAGGGCTAACTAGCGAACCATCTAAGGAAGCACTAAGTAAATTAATTACAAGGGATAGTCTTGATCTCAGTAATGGAGGTATCATGCAATTATTTCCGATAAAGAAGTTTACCCGATTGAAGTATCTAGACTTAAGCGGTAATGACCTTATAAGTATTGGTCCTCTCGAAGAAATTCAAGGGCTTGTTACGCTTGATCTGTCCAATAACAAAATCTTTTCAGTGACGTCGCTTAATAAGCTGTACGAGCTTCATTCTTTAAGGCTTGCTGGCAACCCGTTGAATATGGAAACCATTTTGGAGTTGAGTGGACTGAACTCGCTTGAAAAGCTTGATTTAAATGCTACAGGCATAGAGAAAAGTGAGGTAACAACTTTGTTATACTCCTTTGGACCGACCTGTTTAATACGGTATGATGATGCGCTGATTTTTAAGTGGTGGGACGACCTTAGTCCAAGCTGGCAACAAATATTTCTTGTACAGCATACTATGGATTCCACACCAGGTATATGGCAGCTCACCCAATTGTTGCAAAAGCAAACCATAGCAATTGCTCAGGAGCAAATAGCTGGTTTATCGGCTCTTCAGCAATTCGTTATTCTGGAAGTACTCTATCTACAGGAGGTGGATTTAAAAGATTTTTCGGCTATTGCGGAATTGAAGCAACTTAAAGTTTTAAGTGTAAATAGGATGCCCTTGAAAGCCTTAGGTTTTTTGAGTGCTAGTGAACAATTAGAGTCATTGAATCTTGATTTTACTGCCATTGATAATCTCCAAGCGCTGTCAAATTTAGTGAATCTTAAATCTTTAAGCGTAGCAGCAACACCCTTGAGGTCATTAAAAGGTATTGGCTACTTGCAGCAGCTTGAATATTTAAACTTGGCAAGTACTAAGGTGTTGTTTATCAATAAGCTTGAAGCACTACCAAATCTAAGAAAGTTAATATGCTACAATACTAATATCCGTGAAAATTGGATTGAGAAGTACCGAATGTATAATTCTACCTGCGAAATAATGTGGTACTGATAAGCTTTTTCAATTTTTGTTGTGTAAAATAAAAAACACACTTATATTTGCCATCATGAAAACAATTCATAGCTATTACTATTATTATCATCTATTCCCAGAAGGAATCGGTAATGGTATGGTTATGTCTCATTAGAAGGAAACAATAACAGAAAATATATCAAAAGGCCCGATTCCAAAAGAATTGGGCTTTTTTTATGCTTAAACCAAAAAAAGATGAAACAGATTTATGAAAATTATACAGCAGAGCACCAAGAAGTATGGAAGCTACTCTTCAACCGGCAGTGGTCTAACATCACCAAGGTAGCTACAAAAGAATTTGTAGAAGGCATGGCTAAAATAGAATTTACGGAAGAGGCTATTCCTAATTTTGACGAAACCAATAAGCACTTAATGGAGCTTACAGGATGGCAGGTAGCTGCTGTGCCAGGGATTGTCGACGATGATAAATTCTTTGAATTGCTAGCCAATAGGATATTTCCTGCCACTACCTGGTTAAGAACAAAGGAGCAGTTAGATTACCTAGAAGAGCCTGATATGTTTCATGATGTTTTTGGTCATATTGCTTTATTAGCGAATCAATCCTTTGTTGACTTTTTGCAAGGTCTGGCAAAAATAGGCCTTAAGCATATTGACGATGAATGGGCAATTCATTTGTTAAGCAGAATTTACTGGTTTACCGTAGAGTTTGGTTTGATTAGAGAAGACGGTGATATTAAGATCTATGGGGCAGGAATAATTTCCTCACCAGGGGAAACTAAATTTTCATTAAGTGATGAACCGGAGCATTTTAGCTATGATGTGGAGGCTATCTTGGATAGTAACTATAGGAAAGATACTTTTCAGACGAAGTACTTTATAATTGAAGATTATAAACAATTATATGCTTCATTAGATAGCATAGAGCAGGCAATTGAAGATAGACTGAAAGAGGCGTCGGTAAAATAATTAGCTTTCAATCGGTTTAGGAATGTATATTTACCCTTTAGGTTAAAATGAAGATAGTAATTATTAAATACAATGCGGGAAATATCAAATCAGTACTTTTGGCACTAAAGAGGCTAGGGTATGAAGGGATATTAACTGATGATCCAAAAGAGATATTGTCAGCTGATAGGGTGATTTTCCCCGGTCAAGGAGAGGCAAGGTCAGCAATGCAATACTTGAAAGAAAGAGGACTAGACGAGGTAATTAAAAAGATCACCTCGCCTTTTTTAGGTATATGTTTAGGCCTTCAGCTGTTATGTGCACATTCTGAGGAAGGTGATACCGAATGTTTAGGCATTTTTGATGCGCAGGTGAAGAAATTTCCTGCAAAGCTAAAGGTACCGCATATGGGCTGGAACACCGTAGAGGTGGCTGATGATAGTAGTTTCAAAGGGATTACTTTGCCTGCCTACTTTTATTTTGTGCATAGTTATTATGCGGAGATTTGCCCTCAAACAATAGCTAGCACTGATTATATGTTGCCCTTTAGTACAGTATTAAAGAAGGATAATTTCCTTGCCATTCAACCACACCCAGAAAAGAGTGCCGAGGCTGGGGAGAAATTTTTGAAAAATTTTATAAATCAGAGCATATAATGGAAATCATTCCAGCAATAGATATCATAGGAGGTAAATGCGTTCGCCTTACGCAGGGTGATTATAACCAAAAAACAGAGTACAGTGATAGTCCCTTACTTATAGCACAAGGTTTTGAGAAAGCGGGAATTAAACGCTTGCACTTAGTTGATTTAGATGGCGCCAAGGCTAAAAAGGTGACCAATTTGGCGGTATTGAAAAGTATTGCCGCGAACACTAACTTAGCTGTTGACTTCGGTGGAGGGGTACAAAGCACCGCTGATTTGGAGGATGTTTTCGCAGCAGGTGCTAAGCAGGTAACGGGTGGTAGCATTGCCGTTAAGAACCAAGCGCTATTTGCGGAATGGATTCAAGAGTTTGGTGGAGAGAAAATTATTTTGGGTGCTGACGTAAAAGATGAACATATAGCCATCCATGGATGGGCGGAAAAGGCTGATTGGCACATATATGATTTTCTAGAACATTACTTAGCCAAAGGTTTGCAGTATGTTATCTGCACTGACGTGTCCAAAGACGGGGCATTGGCAGGTACATCAAATGAGCTATATGCCAATATTTTGGAGCGGTTCCCGACTGTTAAATTAATTGCCAGCGGTGGCGTTAGTGCACTTTCTGACCTCACGCTCTTGGAGGAGATGAATGTATATGGCACTATTGTAGGAAAGGCTATTTATGAAAATAGAATAGCATTGAAAGACTTAAAGCAATTTGTATAAAGGATGTTGACGAAAAGAATTATTCCCTGTCTTGATATTAAGAATGGTCGTACGGTCAAAGGTATTAACTTTCTTGAATTACGAGACGCTGGTGACCCGGTAGAGCTGGCAAAGCTATATGCTGCACAAGGTGCCGATGAGCTAGTATTTCTTGATATCACTGCCACCAACGAAAAAAGGAAGACCTTGGTGCATCTGGTAGAAATGGTTGCTGAAGCCATTAACATACCGTTTACGGTAGGGGGAGGTATAAGTACCGTCGAAGATGTGTCGATATTATTAAATGCTGGTGCAGATAAAGTCTCGATCAACTCAGCCGCAGTTCGAAATCCTCAAATTATCAGAGAGATGGCCAATGAGTTTGGTGCACAATGTATAGTGGTAGCTATTGATACACGCCTCGTTAATGGTAAGAATTTGGTGCATACACATGGAGGTAGTAGACCGACCACTATAAAAACAGAAGATTGGGTGAAGGAAGTGGTTGAGTTAGGTGCTGGAGAAATACTCCTTACCTCCATGGATCATGATGGAACTAAAGCAGGCTTTGCGAATGAGTTATTGGCAAAAGTGAGTGCATTGGTAAATGTTCCAATAATTGCTTCAGGAGGAGCGGGGAATATGCAACATTTTGTTGATACCTTTACACTCGGCAAGGCAGATGCAGCCTTGGCAGCTAGCATTTTTCACTTTAAAGAAATTGCTGTGCCGGAATTAAAAGCGTATTTAAAAGAACATGAGGTAGTTGTTAGGTATTAATCAGCTCCTTTAATCAATAAAATTTATTAAACACAAGATCAATTATGGCCCCTAACTTTTCTAAAGACCCTAATGGTTTGCTGCCAGCAGTAATTCAAGATGCGACTACCAATAAAGTGTTAATGCTTGGATATATGAACCAAGAGGCTTTTCAAAAAACACAAGAAATAGGAAAGGTCACCTTTTTTAGTAGAAGTAAACAACGTTTATGGACAAAAGGAGAAACTTCAGAGAATTACCTGCATGTTAAAAATATTGCTATTGACTGTGATCAGGATGCTATTTTGATTAATGCTACTCCTGATGGCCCCACTTGTCATACAGGAGCAGACACCTGCTGGAACGAAAAGAATGAGGGAATAGGATTTTTGGCGCAACTGGAAGCTGTGATTGAAGACAGAAAAAATGGATCGGATGAAAAGTCTTATGTAAGAAGCCTGTTTGACAAAGGGATCAATAAAATTGCACAGAAAGTAGGGGAGGAAGCGATAGAAGTAGTTATTGAGGCAAAGGATGACAGTGAAGAGTTGTTTCTGAATGAATCAGCCGACCTACTGTTCCATTATTTAATATTGCTACAAGCCAAGGGACATAAATTACAGGACGTGGTTAAAATTTTAGAAGAAAGACAGCGTTGATAGATTTGATCAGATAAACTTTGCAGCACTAATGAAGACTTATTCAAAAATCTCCTTTATAGTAATTGTACTATTCGGGCTTGTCGCCAGCTCATGCAAAGAGGATGACAAACAAGACTGTACAGCAGTGGCATGTACAGAAGAATTTAGAACCATAACACTTACTGTTAGCGATCAAAATGGTGACCCCGTTATTTTTGATGACTATTACACATTTATTGATAGTAGAAATAGATTCAAAATTGAACAAGATGTCTCCTTTATAGCGCAAGGAATTTATCCAGTAGCATCTGATGCTGAATTGAATCAGCTATCTTTTGAGGGCACGATTTTAACCTTTGTAGGAGAGATAGATGATCAAAATATTATCGAACATCAAATGTTAATTGGTAAAGATTGTTGTCATATTTCTCTAATATCAGGAGAAATGACAGTGCAAATTGATTAAGCGTCATAAAAAATAGCAACATCCTTAAGTCCCTTTCTTTCAATATCAGGAACAAAGGTTTCTTCTGCAGGATATCCAACGGGTAGTAAAAGAAAGGGTCTTTCATTTTTAGGTCTACCTAATATTTCTGTTAAGAAATTCATTGGACTTGGGGTATGTGTCAAGGTCGCTAGCCCAGCTTGGTGTATAGCCGCAATCAGAAAGCCACAGGCAATACCTACAGACTCATTTACATAGTAATTATTGCTTTTTTCACCAGCTACTTCTTCGTATACTTTCTTGCAAACGATGATTAAGTAGGGCGCCGTTTCTAAAAATGGTTTATGCCAATCTGTACCTAAGGGCTCAAGGTCCTTTAACCAGCGCTCACTCATTCTACCGTTGTAGCTATCGTATTCTTCTTTTTCAGCTGCTTCCCTGATTTTTTTCTTCATTTCAGGATCAGATACAACGCAAAAGGTCCAAGGCTGCTTATGTGCACCAGAAGGAGCTGTACTTGCTGTTTGGATGAGACGCTCGATTACCTCTCTTGCGACAGGCTTATCAGAGTATTCTCTTACTGAGCGTCTTTTATCCATTTCATGGTAGAAGGCGGCGCTCTTTTGAATCATCTTTGCCATGGACGCATGTTGCTGGCTTAGCTGAATATACGGGAAGCCGTTGATATCTTTTTTCATGTATGTTAGCAATTCTTTTATTAACGATTGACTAATTTATAGCCCCTGTTTTCAACAGTTCTAATGCTTCCTTTAGGTCTTCAGGAGTATCAATGCCGATAGTTTCCTGATCAGAGATAGCCGTGCGGATCCTGAAACCATTTTCTATCCACCTGAGCTGTTCTAGCGACTCGGCCATTTCTAAAGGTGTAGGCGCTAAAGTCACTATTTTACTCAAGATATCTACCCTGTAGGCATAAATTCCAATGTGTTTGTAGTGCTGGTGACTTTTCATCCAATCTTCAGTAGGGATATTTCTCATGTGAGGTATAGAAGAACGTGAAAAGTACAATGCCAGTCCGCCATCTGCTCTTAGCGCCTTCACAACATTGGGGTTTTCTAGGTCTTCGATTTTGTCAATGTTTTTTATTAAAGTAGCGATCTCTGTTTTTCGATCCAATATTGAAGCCAACAATTGAATCTGTTCAGGCGCTATAAAGGGTTCATCGCCCTGCACATTAATAAGGAAATCATAGCTTCCCGGGTCCATTTTTAAGGCTTCATGGCACCTCTCTGTGCCAGAGGTGTGTTCAGCGCTAGTCCTCACTACGTTATATCCTAATTCTTGCACATGTGCATAGATACGTTCGTCATCCGTAGCGACCACTACCTTTTTAAATACTTTGGAGGCTAAACATTTCTCTACTACCCTTTGTATCATACTTTTGCCAGCAATATCAATAAGTGGTTTACCTGGGAAGCGAGTGGATGCGTATCTTGCTGGTATGACTCCTAAAATATCCATAGCATTAATTTTCTTTCTTTTTAACTCTTAAACTTGTTCCGCTCTCATCAATTACCTCTATAGTTGTTCCTTGTTCTAAATACTCACCCCTTGTATAAGCGTCATATAGGTCACCTTCAATGTCCACCTTGCCACTCGGTCGTAAGACAGAAAAAACAGTCCCAGACTTGCCTATAAATCCCTTTTCAATAAAGCGAGAAGAGTATCCTTCTTCTTTTTTCTGGGTATCTACAAGGGCTATTCTTTTAAAATATTTTGTTTGCGTCAGGCGCACACCACCTATCAACATGAGTATTATACTTCCCAATAAGCCTGTTAAGGTGGTTAATAAAGCCTTCATTATATTCTCCTGTGGTACGAATTCAAAATTAAAGAAGTCATTATTTAACATCATAAATACTAAGGATCCTAAGGTTATTATGAACCCTGAAACACCGAATATGCCAAAGCCTGGAACCACAAAAACCTCCAACCCAAGGAGTACCAAGCCGACAATGAAGGCAAGTATTTCCCAGTTCTCAGCTAAGCCATTCAAGTAATAAGGTACTAAATATAAAACCAATGCTATAATGGACGCAGCTATAGGGAAGCCTAGGCCTGGTGATTGTAACTCAAAGTAAATACCGCCCAGTATAATTAGTATTAGGATACCGGAAATAAATGGATTTACGAAAAAGCTAATGATTTCTTCTGTGAACCCCAATTGAAACTTTATTTGCTTCGCCTCATCAAGCTTTAAAGCTACTACGAGCTCTTGGAGGGTGTTAAATTCTCCTTCGCAATAGCCATATTGGATAGCTTCTTTGGTCGAGAAGGTGATTACAGCACCTGCCGATGAAATGCTGTCAACAACAAGGTTTTGATCAACCATAGCTTCTGCAATTTTAGGGTCTCTGCCACTTGCTTCGGCTGTAGAGCGCATAATAGAACGCATATAGCTTTGGTATTTGTCAGGCGCTGCTTCTCCTGTTTGATTAACCACTGTGGCCGCTCCAATGCTGGCACCGGGGGCCATATAAATACTGTCGCATGCAATTGAAATTAAGGCGCCAGCTGAAGCTGCATTTTTATTGATAAAAACATATACAGGTACTTCAAGTTCAAGAATGGCTGTTCTGATTTCATCAGCATCGGTTAAAGCTCCTCCGTAGGTGTTCATGTCTATTATTATGTGACTTGCATTAACTGCTTTTGCTTCCGCTAAAGCTAGGCTCACATAGCGATTACTTCTTGCATCTATCTCATCTTTAATATCCATAATGAATACTATTGTTTCTGTGGAATCTGCCGCTTGTGCAAAAAGGAAGTGGCTACTTAGGTTGAAGATAAAAACAAGAATAACAAGGTACTGCTTCATAAAAAGATTTAAGATGTCAATTTAGTAGATTAGACTGTAAGCTACAATAGCGGGTTTTTATTAATTCTAATATTTTTCTATATAATGCGTTACATGAATGCTCGTTATAGTGGTCAGACCAGAATTTCTTTCATGAAGTTTATTTTCTTTCATGAATTATTTTTACATGCTTAACTAAATGCGCATTTTTGCATGATACTTGTCTTATGACAGACTTGATAACAGCTTTACCTATGAATAAAATCATATTAATTACATTTTTAGCTTTTGTGAGCCTCTTGTCTAATCAGCAAACTGCTTTAGCTGGCCACAAGCTAGACTCCCTAGGTATTAAAACAATTGAGGGAAAACAATTTATACTTCATAAGATAGAGCCAAAGGAAACACTTTATGCCTTAAGTAGAAGGTATCAGGTGTCACTAGATGACATCCTTTCCTCTAATGAAGAGAATAAAGAAGGATACGCAATAGATCAAATAGGAAGGATTCTCTACATACCGCTAAAAAAATCAGTTTCTGCTGTTGGAGTAGAAGCCCCTAAGGGCAGACATATTGTTAAGTCTGGAGAAACTTTGTATTCTCTGTCAAAAGCCTACGGAGCTTCGGTAGCAGATTTAAAGAAGTGGAATAAGCTTCAATCTAATCAACTTGCACTAGGGCAGGAATTAGTAGTTACAGCATATACGCCAAAAATTAATAATCCTGCAATAGCGAGTAAGGGAAAGCAGACCCATACTGTTGGTGCTGGGGAGACGATCTACGGAATAGCGAGAAAATATAATGTTACTCAAAAGGACATTGAAAATTGGAATAATTTAACATCTAATGAAATAGCCATTGGTCAACAATTAATACTGATGACTGATGCTCAAAGTGCTGGCGAGACGGTGGTGGAGAGTAAACCTATTATGGCTATCGCACTGCAGATGTTTCATAATGCTAAAGCTGGAGAAACCTATGCAGATGTTGCTGAAATGTATAACCTATTTTTGCCGGATTTAGAAAAGTGGAATAACTTTGAAGAACCTTTCGCTGGTGGAGAGGTGATAAAGATTGTAGCGCCTAATGATGGAGGCAAAGTAGCTAAGGTAGTGGTTAAGAAAGAGCAGCCATCACTTGGAGAGCAGGAGAACAAGGGGGTTCATATTGTTGTGTCAGGAGAAACAATTTATAGTCTGTCTACGGAATATGATGTCTCTCGTGAGGACCTAAGACAATGGAATGCGCTAGAGAACTACCAGTTGAGTATTGGTCAAAAGCTGTTTATCAGCAATCCAGATGCTTTCAAGGTAGATTCAACTTATATTGATTCTGTCGTAGCGGAAAAGCAAGAAACACCCGTGGTGGAGCTTGTTAAGCAAGTAGATAAAACGCCTGTTCAAGATACTAAAGCGTACTTTACGGTGGAAGAAGATGATATCCCGAAAATTAAAAAAGTTATTGAGAAAGGGGTAGCTGAAGTGATTGAAGGATCTGATAATACAGAAAAATACCTAGCACTACATAGAACGGCGAAGATAGGGACCATTATGCAAGTGCGCAATGACCTAAATGATCAGATAGTATTTGTGAGAGTATTGGGGAAAATGCCAAATACAGGGGTAGATGAAAAAGTAATTATCAGAATATCTAAGAAGGCATTCCAAAAGCTTGGAGGAGTAGATTATAAGTTTCCTGTAGAGATAAGCTACTTGCCACTAAATGATTAAAAAGACTGCTATTCCTGAACTTAAAGCATTCCTAGATGAGAAGTTCGCCTTGTACAACCAAACTGATTTTATTTCTTTAGATCCTATTAGTATACCACATGCCTTTACCAAGCGGCAAGACATTGAGATAGCAGGGTTTTTTGCTGCAACCCTCGCTTGGGGACAACGAGTAACCATCATCAACAAATGCAAGGTCTTGTTTGATATGATGGATAATGCTCCCCACGACTTTATCATCAACCATAAAGAAAGTGACTTAAAGCCATTTTTAGACTTTAAGCACAGGACTTTTAATGCGACAGACACCTTATATTTTATCGATTTCTTTCAGCGGTTTTATCAGCAGCATAATAGCTTGGAAGAAGCTTTTGTTGTGGAGGAGTTGAAGCCAGGTGAACGTTATATGGAACAGAGTCTGAAGCAATTCCATAGCCATTTTTTCGACCATACAAACGCCCCTCAGCGAACCCGAAAACATGTAGCCACGCCTATAAGAAAATCTGCTTGTAAAAGAATAAATATGTTTCTCCGATGGATGGTGCGTGATGATAATGCAGGTGTTGATTTTGGCCTATGGAAAAAAATAGCCGCAAGTGATTTAATCTGTCCTTGCGACGTACATGTAGAGCGTGTTTCTAGGGCCTTAGGGTTAATCGATCGTACAAAAGCTGATTGGAGGACAGCAACAGAACTAACTGATACTTTAAGCCTTCTTGACGCTGAAGATCCCGTTAAATACGATTTTGCGCTCTTCGGTTTAGGAGTAATGGAAGGCTTCGGAAAAGTTAGTTAGACTTTTTCGTTAAAGGCTTTTTAAAATTTGTGGGTTAATAGATAAGATGATAACGGTAATCGCTGCCGCCGCTAGCATTACAAGTACGAAACCTAATAGCATGCCCATGGTGGCCTTAGCAAGATTCCAGATTTTGTTTCCTTTATAAAAAAGTACGGCTAAGATGATAGTGTATAAGTAGGGGAAGAGGCTTATAAAACTTATGGAGAAAAAGTTGCCCGTGTATTTATTTACCACCAGCAAAATGATGGCCAACCATATTGGGTGAGCTTGTCCATAAAAAGTCAGAACAGCAGTTTCTAAAAAATTAAATCCCTTATTTTTAAAAAAAATCCATGTTCCTAAAATAATAAATGGCATTATTAAGAAGGACACGATTCTAAAATTATCAGCAATAAAAGTAGAGGATTCTTGGGCTACTGCTAATTCATCAAGGGTAGCGTTTGGATTGATACTTTGATTAATTTCGTTTGTAAAATCGGTCATGTCAATGCTGAAGGCCGACATAGCTATAATGTAAATGGTAACCATTAAAAAATAATAACCTACGGCACCAATATACCTCACCCTGATGCCATCGATGGAGCTTTGAACCACTTTTTGAGGGCGTATGGTTAGGTCTTTAACGGTTCTCAGGAAATTATTATCGAAGCCAAATAGTCTGTTCTGTAGTTCTGCAAATACGTTACCCCATGTGAGCCTGTTGATACCTTGTTTCTGCCCACAATGATGGCAGAAGAGACCTTGTGTTGGTTGCTCGCAATTAAGGCATGAGGTATTATTTGACTCCATTTTTCTAGGTTCGACGGTTTTAAGTCTTTTTTTAGCTAACTATCCTTAAGATAGAAGAAAATATTATTTTTTGCGGGGACTAGTTTCTTTTACTTCAGAAATAATGTCTTGTGTTTGGTTAAGAGTCCTTATTTGATCGCCTGCTGCAATAACTGCTCCATTAATGCTCTTTCCATCCTTACTAGTATAAGAATAACCCTTGCTAAATACATGAGCAGGATCTATTAATGAAAAGGTTTTCTCAAGTATGTTAAGTGTATTGTCAGCCTGCTGGATAGGCTTTTTAGCAATGTATTGTAACTTTTGCTCCAGTCGATCCAGCTTTTGTGCTGATTGGTTTAGCCTTTGTGTGATCAGACGGCTGAGTTGATGGTTATAGTTTTGCAGTGTATGGTTTGCTTGTTCAATTTTCCTGTCGGCAGCGGACAATATCTGATCCAAAGTGCTGGATATGTTTTCATCATAAGTGCGCATTCCTCTGAGGATAAACTCTGCTACTGCTGTTGGTGTTTTTAAACTAGTGTGCGCCACTAGGTCGGCAATAGTTTCATCTCTTTCATGGCCTATCCCGGTAAAAACAGGCAACGGAAACTGTGCAATGTGTGCTGCCAGATCATAGTGGTCGAAACAATCTAAATCTACTTGCGCCCCACCACCTCTGATGATGATTACGGCGTCAAAGTCCTTGATCTGCTCATGGATGTTTAGCATTGCATTGATGATGCTTTCTGGTGCTTTATCACCTTGCATGCTTGCCTGAAATAATTGTGTATGTACCTTATATCCAAAGTCATTATGCCTGATTTGATTTATGAAGTCACCATATCCTGCTGCGGTTTCAGAGCTGATGATGGCAATTCTCTGAGGGACTAATGGCAGCACTAAAGCCTTGTTCATCTCAAAAATACCGTCTTGCTGTAGCTGCTGGATGATCTCCTGTTTTTTCTTAGCACGCTCACCTAATGTAAAGTTGGGATCAATATCCTTCACATTTAAGCTCATGCCATATACTTCATGGAACTGTACTTGCACATTGGCAAGGACTGTAAGGCCTGATCTTAAAGGTTCCCCCGTAATTGACTGAAACCAAGCACTGACATTTCTGTAGGTATAAGACCAGATGGTAGCGCGTATTTTAGCTTTTACCTGACCACTTTCTTCCGCTTTCTCTATAAATTCTAAATAACAATGTCCACTGTGGTTGGAACGCATTTCAGCTATCTCCGCTACCACCCAGTAAGAAGGAGCTAATGTATTGTCTAGCGTGTCTTTAATAAGTAGGTTAAGGTCGGCTAATGAAATGTGTTCCATTACTATGCTTTAACTTGGGCTATATTCTGTAGAATGTCCTTGATAATGAAAAACAAGACCACTGAAAAACTAATGACTGAAAACCAAAACATAAACTTTTTATTGGCATAAGGTACCTCGTCGGCTTTTTCCTCACCCAAAAAGAGTGCGTTATAGAATTTCTCAATAACTGTTTTCATTAGAGTTCTTTTAAGAATTCCATTAGGCCAGCATTTTTTCCTTTTGGTCTCACTACCATCAAAGGAATGTCTGAATCTAATTGAATCAACCGTTCCGCAATACTTCCTAGGAAAAAGGCTGTCGTTGCAGTACGTCCCTTTGCACCTACAATAATTGCATTGGCTTTGATTTCTCTGGCCTTATCAATCATATCAGTGGTCACGTCATCATTTACATCTTGTGAGTAGGTAGTTTGTATGTTCTGACCTTTTGTATTGATCTTTTTGATGAACTCCTTGTAGTCTTTTTCGGCATTTTTCTTCATTACATCTGCAAATTCTTCAAAAGACTTGCCTGTATAATGATAGCCAGATGGCACAGTAAAAACATTTTGAATGATAATCTCAGTAGGAACCTTATTTCTAGAAGCAATAGAAATCGCTTGTTCTATGGCTAATTCAGAGTAGTCAGAAAAGTCAGAAGGTACCAATATCTTATCCATCTTTGGCTCCGAGCCTTCCGGTATAATTAGTAAACTGCAAGCCGCTCTTCTAGCCAGTCGTTGTGCCAAGCTACCACTTTGTTCCGCTTTTTCTCTTCTACCCATTACAATCATGTCAATGCTGTAATTCTTGCTAAACTTCAGGATGTTGTCAGCAATTTTACCGGTAAAAACATGGAAATGAATTTTAGCTTTATGCTCGGTCTTAGCATATTTTTTAAATTCCGCCCTCATATCAGCCTCACGCTCCAGAATAAGTTTGTCAATCATATCTGGAAATTCTTTGAGCACATCGTGCGGTATCTGTATGTTTTTGATGACATACAAAAAGTGGATATCTTCTACACTAGATCTTTCACCTAGGAAGTCCGCAAATTGCATCATGGTCTGATCTAAATCAGATAAGTCTAAACCTATTAATACTTTTTTAATTGGATACATACTGTTTGTTCATTTCGCGCCGCAAAGTTACAACTTCAATTATTCATTATGCACTATTTTAGCTTGAAAAATGTATATTTTTTTAACTTTCAGTAAGCGTATCTTTTGTTTTATTTGTAGTGTCTGTCTGATAGAACTTTTGAAGCTTTTTATTAAATCTGATATACCTTAATAAACCAAAAGAGAGTAAAAACATGCTGATTACCACGGAGCTATAAGCGAGCCATATTAGCTGTTCGAAATTTCGCAGTTGCAATAAGCCAATTCCACCGATAAATAAATATAAACTTGTTCTGATATACGAGAACAATGTCCGCTCATTAGCTAGCTTTGTCCTTTCTAGCGCCAAAAAATCTCTAAGAATTATTGGCGCATCGTTTTGATAATCAGGGACAATTTTCGGTATCACTATTTTTTTCATTAAATTAAATTTCGTAAACCAAGTTCTGTTTATGCCTATGTATTTGGTGGTGTTTAATTATTTAGAGCTATGAATATACTTTTTAAAAAGTTAAAAGCAATGCTCCTATTTTGCTTAGTGAGCTTATTTCTTTGTATTCCTTGTTATAGCCAATTTGGACTTGGTAGCAGCCTGAAAAAGAAGGCAGAGGATTTAGTCAGGGAAAAGCTAAAAGAGAGGACAGAAGAAAAAGCGGATAGCTATGATACTCTCTCCTTTAATTATGCCATTGCTTTTTTAGATAAAACTGCGTCCTTCAGAAATAGGCAAGAAGGAGAAGGCTTGGTAAAGACTGCAAATTTCATGATGGGGGATAATGGTACTAAATCACCACAAGCAGTGAAAAGAGAACTGTTTGATTTTGCAAGCCTCAATTATAGCTTAGGTAATCATTTCTTGGCAGCTACTTATTTACAGCTACTCACAATTGGGCAATATGCTAATGCTGAAGATCCAATTCACTTGAAATCGCTAGGCTTATTAGGGATTATTTACAATGATATGGGCCGCTTTGCTCTTTCGGAGAAGTATACTCTTTTAGCTATGGAAGGATGGGAAGCTTATCAAGGAAAGGAAAGCGTGGGGTTTTTGGCAGAGGTCAGCAACTTGGCAGTTTTAAGAATGAATGAAGGGGACTACCTAGCGGCAGAATTGCTAATGGCTTCCCTGCGGCAACAATTGATAAAGAGTAAAGATGATCAAGAGTTACCTTATGCTATTTATCTCAATAATGTAGCGATTCTAAATCAATATATGGGAAGAACTGCCGCAGCACTAGAGCAGATGCAAGCTTGTATAAAAGAGGCAGAGCAAAGGTTAATGAACAGCAACACCACTTATTTACAGTTCCTGACGAATAAAGCGATTCTGGAGCAGGAAAATGGTCAATTAGTGAGAGCAGAAGAAAGTTTTAAAAAAGTTGTCAAGCTGCAGTCTTCTATTATCAAACTAGGTAAAAAGTCCGAAGATAACTTAGCGCATACCAAGGCTAATTTAGCCGCCTTATATGTAGTGAAGGAGCAATATGACTTAGCGGAAAATCTTCTAAAAGAAGCCTTGGCCATATATGAAAAAAATAAGGGGGTGGACGACCTACAAACGGCATCGATACAGGCAGATTTAGGTAATCTATATAGATTTTTAGGACGCTACGATGAAGTGGAGGCATTGCTACAGGAAGCACTTTATACACGAGAGCGTAAGCTAGCAAAAGGCCATCCGATCTTAATACAAAATAAGGAGGACTTAGCCATTTTTTATTGGAAGTCAGGTGCCATTGAAAAGGCAAGAAGCAATTACCAAGAGGTAATGGATGCTAGTTTAGCATTTGTTCAAACCTATTTCGGTGCTTTAAGTGAAGCGGAGAAGACCAAATATTGGGAGCAGATGAAAGTACGCTTCTTCAGATACTATAATTTTGCTACCGAAAATGCAGCAGAGCAACCGGCCTTGCTAGTGTCGCTTATGAAATATAGGTTGGCTAGCAAGGGAATTTTACTCACTGCATCTACAGCCTTGCAGCAGGAAATTGCAGCTAGCGATAACGCAGAGGTACAGCTTCTATTTCAGGATTGGCTTGATCTAAAGCTGCAATTGGCCAATGTATACGCCATGACGTCAGAGGAGCTTGTAACACAGAAAATCAATGTTGACTCCTTAGAGCAAAGGACTAATAATACTGAGAAATTGTTGGCAAATAAATCGAAAGCATTCTCTAAAGCATTTGAGGCAAAAAACCTAGATTTCGTCAAAGTCGGAGCTTCCTTAAAGCCTGGTGAGGCCTTGGTAGAGATTATTCAGTTTCCTTTATTCAATCAGCAGCTTACAGACCAATCAGTTTATGCTTATATCATTATTAAAGCAGGGCAAAAGCTACCCAAACTGATTATCAATAAGCAAGGAGTGAACTTAGAAGGTAAATACTTTTCTTACTACAATAATGTAATTAAACAGCAGTTCGAGGATAAGTATTCTTTTGAGCAATTTTACCTACCAATCGCTGGGGCATTGGTAGGTAGTAATAAGGTGTACATATCACCAGATGGAATTTACAATCAACTGAACTTGAATACACTCCAACAAAGCAACGGACGCTATTTGATACAAGATTACGACTTCCGTTATATTGGTCATCCTAATGATATTTTAAAGGCGAAGCAGTTGAATAAGAACATCACTGGAATTGCCTTTTTAATGGGTAACCCTAGTTATGGTAACAGCGGCATACAGCAATTGCCAGGGACGAAAGTAGAAATTAGTACCATCTCAAAATACTTGAAAAGTCAATTGAAAGTAAATGAATATACAGAGAATGATGCTACGGAGAAGAACCTTAAAGAGGTCCATTCACCAAAAATAATTCATTTGGCCAGTCATGGTTTCTTTCTTGAAGATGAGCAGCTGCATGATAACTTAATGGGTATTCAGATAGAATATATCCAACAAAACCCACTTTTACGCTCCGGTTTACTGCTCAGTGGGGCAGCTACCAATGGCGCAACAAGTACTTCTCAGAGTTTTAATCAGGCCGACAATGGCATTTTTACAGCCTATGAGGCGATCAATCTAGATCTCCGTAATACGGAGATGGTGGTGCTTTCAGCCTGCGAAACAGGTAAGGGTGATTTAAAAGCGGGTGAGGGTGTCTATGGTTTGCAGAGAGCATTTATCATTGCCGGTGCTGAATCAATAATTATGAGCATGTGGAAGGTAGATGACCAAGCCACCCAACAATTGATGACATTATTTTATAAAAACAGAGTGCAAGCCGCGAACATCTCAGCTGCTTTCAGACAAGCCCAATTGTCTTTAATGCAAAAGTATAAAGACCCCTATTACTGGGGGGCCTTTATGATGTTTTCCAGATAAACGGTCGTTCGTGGTGGTATGAGAAATAGGGAAGTTACCTACTCATTTTACAGTATCAAGAATCCACTCGCTAATTTCGTTTAAAGCAAGAGGAGAGAAACTTTGTTCAATCTGACCATACTCGCTTATGGCACCTGTTGGTGCTTCCTGAAACATATGATTTAAGCCCGCTAACTCCTTTACTACAAAATGTTTATTCCCAGCCTTTTCTAATGCTATTTTTATGGCACTTTGATTGGTGAGTGCTTCTACCTGTGCGTCCTTACTTCCATTTAATGAAAGGACGGGAATGGTTACTTTTTCAAATTCATCAGCCGGGTTGTAGCTGAAGAAGAATTGAGACCAAGGTGATAATGTTGAGTTAAGCTGCTGTTCAATAAAGCGATCTATATCGGTACCCGCAGGTAGTAACTCTTCAATTATTTCTCGAGACTCCACAAAGTGACTGCTTAACTTATCTCGTTTTATAGCTACATCTGCCTCTGATGAGGCTATATCTAACAGCTTTTTATTGAAATTGTAATAGGCCTCTTTATTTTTTAAAGCTGCGGGAGCTAGGCTTGCTGACTGCATCAATGACAGTGCTTTTCCAGAAATTCCTGTTCCTGCTAGTATGACAAGAAATGAGACGTCCTGCGTTTGGTTGGCTACCATAGGAGCAATAATTCCACCCTCACTATGCCCTATTAAACCAATTTGATTATGGTCAATATCCTCCCTGGTTTTTAGATATGCTACAGCACTTAAAACATCTGTAGCAAAATCAGCAGTGGTGGATGCAGCAAAGTCACCTTCTGATTCCGCTGTACCCCTATCATCATAGCGTAGTACAGCAATTCCTTTCCTTGTTAAATAGTCAGCAAGTACTAGAAAGGGTCTATGACCGAAGATCTCTTCATTTCTATTTTGTGCTCCACTGCCTGATATAAGAATAACCACAGGATGTTGGCTGGCGCTATTGCTCGGTAAAGTGAGCGTTCCTGCTAGCTTAATTTCAGCTTTTGGATTTGTGAATTGTACATTCAGTGCTTCATAGGGGAGCTTGCCCTTTGGCTCTTGTGGCCGGTTCGCTTTACTTTCTTGCCGCTCTTTTCTAAATATATTCAGCGGAATGGACATGCCTCCTTGGTTCCAGCTGCCCACAATAGAATCACTAACCCAATTTCCTTCATAGAATGCACCTATATTGGTAGCGTATAATTTTATGCTATTGTCTTTTATAGTAACGGATGAAAAGGGGATGTCTTTTGCACCTTGCTTCGGACTATCAAAAGTGCCGTTATATCCGTCTTCAGTTTTTTCAATCTTAAAAACTAATGGCACCTGGGTGCCTTGTACTTCTAGGATACCATTCCACTTTCCGGTGAAATCTTGTGCAATGCTGGCAGTGCTGCCGATCAAAATAATGGTGAGTAAAGTATAGATCGCTTTCATATTTTAAGAATTAGTTTTAGTAGTGTATTAAACGTCATTTGTGGGTTCAGTTAATTTATCTCTTAATGCTTCAAGGTTTTTTCTTTTGGGCTTCATTTTTTTCTGTAGTCCAAGTTGGGTTACAAAAATAGCCAGCATACACATGCCAACAACAAATAGCCACCGACCTACTGTCGCCTCTTTTTCTATCATATTCATGACCGTGGGCACAGCAACAGGCAAAAGAAACCAAAGTGTAAATGTCTTGGCTCTCTTTATTTCAAACTTTATATTCTCTATGGCATGGTTAAGCCCTCCTAACATGCTCTGATCGAAATCTTTGTTTCTTTGCTTTCTTCGCACGCGATTTACTATGATGAAAACTGTTATTAAGAGTAGCGCTACAGCTGTGACTACGTTCCATAGGCTGTTTGCTTTACTAAAAAGCACATATGCTGCTGTAATGAGTGATATGGCTATTAGGCAAAAATCATTTATATTATTTTCTTTGGTGGCAGCCTTTAATTTGGAACGTATCCGATTATGCATCGCCTCTTCGTTTATCACAAATAAGGTTTTACTGTTCTGCTGATCCCATATTTTCGTTATTTCTTCAAACTCCATCTTAAACAGTTTTTTTTGATTCTTTAATTAGTTGATTTTTTATGCGGTGGATTTTCACCCCTACATGAGATGCTTGAATGCCGAGGATTTCAGACATCTCTTTATAGCTGAAGCCATCGAGCAGGAGCAGCGTTAAGGAGCGATCTATTTTATCCATTTTTGCAATCTCTTGGTAAATCCAATCTATGCGCTCGTCT
>JBKEFO010000019.1:0-21852 GCA_046709585.1 Marivirga sp. | reverse complement strand
ACTCAACTTGGTAATAGGGTAGCTGGTTAATAGGCGCGCTATTGTTTGTATCAGCTGCTCTGCATTTATACCGTACTGCAATAAGGCTGGCTGATCAATTGCCAAAACTACATTGCGTTCTTTTTCGAGTGAGGCACCTTTTATAAAGCCCACTATAGGCAACAACTGCAACAGGCTGTCATTGCTTACACTTTTATTGAGCCTATTAGGCCGCCAACGGTAGCTTAGGTAGGGCAAGTCTTGTTCAAAAAGTAGTTCAAAGGCATTGGGCGCTTCTCCTATAGCGAGGCTAGCTAGCGGATACTGTGTTTTTAGCAGCTGGCTAAGGTTTTTGGCCGCGGCTTCTTTTTCTGCTACACTATTAAAGGCCAAATAGAGGGTGGCCTCCTGTAAGGACGCATTGCTCAATTGCAACAAATAATCTGACAAGCCCAGATCGGCATCGCTAGCCGATAAATTGGCTTCCAAAGCTATTTGTAACCATTGTACACGCTTGGTATTTTCTGCCAAACCGATCGGCTCCTGCCAATTCACTGTTAAGACCAAGTCGTTTCGGGTAATGGCAGGCATACCTCTAATGGTTAACTGCTGACTGGCAAAATAGCCTGCTGGAAGCAGCGTAAGGGCAAGAATAATAAACAATGCTGGGTAGCGAAAGACTTGCTGGTGCGCCCGCTCAAAGAGACGTAACAGCCACGCAAACAATCTGGAATCTTGCTGCGGATTATGCTCCATATTGCTATAAAACAGCTTGTATAAAAGCGGCAATAAAATGAAAGATACGAGGAGCGATACCACTAAAATGATGGCTACTGAAAGTGCTTGGTCGTAAAATAATACGCCCGTGATGCCACTCAAGAAAATTAAGGGCACAAAAACCGCTAGGGTGGTCATCACAGAGCTAATGAGGGCTCCTCTAACTTCTGACACTCCTTGGCTACAAGCCGCTAACAGAGCCATGCCCCCAGCTCTTTTTCTATTGATGTTCTCCAATACAATAATGGCATTGTCAATGAGCATACCCAAGCCAAGGGCCAAGCCACTTAAGGAGATAATATTGATGGATAGCCCTAGCAGCTTAAAGCATAAAAAAGAAATGATTAAAGAACTGGGTAAGCTAATGCCCATGATAAAGGGCAGGCGCGCACTGCCCATAAAAAGGAACAGCACGGCAAAGGCAAATAGCCCTCCAAAAAATAAGCTGCCCAAGAGGTTATTGATCCCTGCTGCTAAAAAGAGCGACTGGTCCTGTGTAGTTTCAAATACTAGGCTGGGGTAATCATTCCTAAATGCAGCGAGGGTAGTTTCTACCTGCGGAATCAGCTCCGTCATGTCCGCCTCATGCTGCTTATGCAAATTTAAAACAATGGATGGCTGCCCATTATACAAATGTTGCCCGCTCGCCTTTTGCTCGGCCCAGCTTACTGCTGCCACCTTTTCTAAGGCAATAAATTTCTTTTGGTCTTTTGTTCCTAAGGGGATGGGCAGCTGTTTGAGGTCTTCCAAACCTTCTAAGCTACTGGCCATCCTCATAAAGTATTGGTACTGTCCATCTTTTACCTGTATGCCGCCTAAAGATTGGTTTGCCGCTCGTATGCTGCTGAGCAAAATATCGTCTGTCAGCTGATAATTTTGCATCAACCTTCTGTTGGGCACCACTCGAATTTCTTTCGCTAACAGCCCATTGATATCTACCAAGGAGATGCCTTCAATTTGCTCCAATCTCTTCTTTAACACATTTTCGGTCAATAGCGACGCTTCTACCATCTGCTGCGCTTCTTGCGGCACCACATGTACCCGCAACATAGGAATGTCCGCCGTATTTAAACGAATAACTTGTGGACGCTCCATACTTTTAGGAAACTGATCTAATAGGCGATCAATCTTTTCATTGGCCTCCACATAAGCGAGATCCATTCTGCTGCCATAGGCAAAGCTTAATGACAGTAATGCGGTTTCGTTTGAAGCTACCGACTCCATACCTTCTAGTCCGTTCATAGTCGCCATTCGCTGTCTGATAGGTAGCAACACGTTCTCTTCTATGGCTTCTGCCGAGGTATTGGGATAGTCTACCCGTATGGCCAGTTTGGGCACATCAATATCGGGCAATAAAGAGATGGGCAATTGAATATAAGCGAGCACGCTAAAAATGAGTAGCGCTAGAAAACTCATGCCCACTGCTATGGGTCGATTTAAAAGAAACTTAGTCATTGCTGGTGACGGTCACGGGGGCATCATGCGCTAACTGTAGGTTATTGGTGGTAATGACCAGATCGCCTTCACTTAAGCCCTCGGTAACTTCCATGCTTACGCCATTGTCAAGGCCTGTACTTACATAATTCCATTTGGCTAAGCCCGCCTTTAAAGTAAATACTACGGCTTTTCCAGAACGCAATACCACTGCTTGCTTAGGCACTAATAATCTATTGCCCTGCGGAATCATGACAGAGGCAGTGGCATTCATACCCAACCAAGTATTTTTCTTGGGGTTGCTAAGGGCTATCCCTACTTCTACCAAGCCCTGCTCATTTACCATGGGGTTAATGTAGTCGACTTTTCCCGCTAAGGTATTTTCTCTCTTCGTATTGGATGGCTGCACAGCTACTGGCATCCCTTTTTGTAATAAGGCTGCCTCTGTTTCCAGCAGCTCAATTTTCAAGAGTAGCGGGTTGATGCTGTAAATGCTCATAAGTACGTCACCGGCATTCACAAAGGCGCCGGGCGCTACTTTTAAGTCGTGGATTACCCCCGAGAAGGGCGCGAATAGCTTCGTCTGCTTATAGCGAATGTTGGCTTCTTTCAAATCTAATTCTGCCCCCTTTAGCCCACTGCTTACACGTAAACGCAGCATCAGGGAATCTTTTTGGTAGCCATCCTTGGCTATTACGCTGGGGTAACCCAATAGTATATTATCGAATTCCAGTTCCGCTTTGGTCAAAGCGAGTGCAGCACGTTCTTTAGCTAAGCTCAGGCTTTGCTCATCTAATGCTACAAGGCGCTGCCCTTTTTGCACATAGTCGCCCACTTTTGCACCTAGAAAATTGATATTGCCACTTTGCTGTGCCTTAAGTTGGGTTGCTGCAGACGACTCTATCTTACCTGTTGTTTCTAAAATGTAGTAGAAAAGCTGTGTGATGGCGGTATCTATAGCCACCTGTGTGAGCACCTCTTTTTGCGCCACGCTGCTTTGTGCTACTTCTTGCTCCGCTGTTTCAGAGGTACTACATGCAGCAGCGAGCATCATAGATGCGAGCAGGGAAAATGATTGAATAGAAATATATGACCGACTCAAATGTTGTTGATGGGGTTTAGGTTGAAAATAGCTAAAACGTAAAAAAGCAGAGATTTTGGGATAAATCAAAATCTCTGCCAATGAAAGGACATATTTTACAATCTGATAGTTTCCAAAAGCTTATCTTGAAGCTAAATAATATCTACTATTAATGAAATCATGTAGAACCTTGATCGTGTATTTGCCTTGACCACTGCTGGCACTTTTTTATAACCATAATAGCCTTTTGTATCAAAATTCAGTTGTATATAAGCTGTATCGTTTGGTGCTAAATTCTCATTACTTATTGAAAAAGATGTACAAACACAATCTGGATTAACATATTCAATCTTCACGCTCTCATTACTATTATTAGTGAATTTAAAATTAGCAGTAACTGTATCCCCCGATTTAACTGAATCTAGTTTTACGATAGTATTAATAAAATGTAATTCACCTTGTCCCTTTTCCTGTATATGATGGTCAGTTTTTTTATTATCTGATACACAACTACTAATAAGAAAAAGTAGGGAAATAAATAGCTTTTTCATAAGAACACTTTGAACTTATAGATAAATAAATCAGTCACCTCCTCCGAATTTGCTTCTGCATAAAAATAAGGCTCTTTATACCCTATGACTTTTAATCCCTTGGGTACTGAAACATCTCCTACCAAGATTTTATTCTTATAAATTTGGAGGCCATCTAGTTGTTCCTCTATACCTTTTTTATAACTACGAAATAAAATGTCTAGATTATCAAAATATTCAATATGGTGATACCAGCCTAATTTAGGCCTTTCATTAAAGAAAAGGTTTCTAATTTTCTTAGGGTCTAGTTCCGTTATTTCGGTATAACTAGTATCCATGTCTTTTCCCTCGACTCCAAACTTACTCTTTAACTCAAAGCTAGAATTATACAAATAAATCAATGGATCAATCTCATGAGAAACGTAAAACATGTTTTGATTATCAATATCATAGGAAAACCTAGCATGATGACCTAAGTATTTATAATTAAGGTATTTTTTTGAGCGTGTACCTAGCAGATCAACAACTTTCATTTCATCGATTGCTACCTTTGCCAATATCCTCCCTTCTTGATAATATTCATGGGAAGTATACCCATTAAAATGCGCTAATTCACCATTAATTGGAATATAAAAATAACCGTTATTATCTGTTCTTAGCACCATATTTTGGTAGTCTAGTGTATAGAGCAAGAACTCATTGGGATCAAAACCAGGTCCCTTCCGTACTTTATTTGGATTCTGACTACCTAACCAAGATAATTGTTTCGTTTGAATACGTTCATAATCTTTATCATGATAATGGATATCAAAAGACGAACCCATAAAAAGCATTTTCCTATTAGGCAGTTGTACAAAACCATCAATGTAACTAGTGTTTATTTCCTTTGGTCCCGCTCCTTGTCCTAAGCTTTGAGATATTAAATTGCCTCCAAAGTCAAAATGGAAAATCCACCCAAATCTTTTATCTATTACGTTAATCCCATCATTACCAATGTAAAATTCGGTAACATAAGAGGTATTCACATCCTCTAACATGATTTGGTCAATTAGTAGCGTATCAATTTGAATTGCTTGCTTTGAACTTGATTTTATGGTAGTACTTTTCTCCTTTTGGGATGAACATCCGAAAATGGTTATCAGTAAAAAAAATAAGTATAATCTCATATTCCAAAATTTAATAAATGCTCAGACAAAATAAATGTCTGAGCATTGTTACAAAAAAGGCTTAACAATTTCCGTCATAGTCACTACATTGAATATTACCCCCTTCAGAGCTTTGGGCACAATTAGTACCTGCACCAGAAGCATAACAAGATCCTAACAATGTACAATGGCAAATTATTTTATCACCACCAATTGTCTGCGGAGTTTGAAATGCCATAGCATAGGAAGAAATCATTAATAGTAATGTAAATACAATTGCTTGAATTTTTTTCATCTTATTTAATTTAAAAGTTTAAAATAATTAAACGCTTCATATCATCTCCTAAGTAGGCACTTTGGTGAGCACAAAATACGGTAGCCGGCATGAGGTAGAATGTAGTCAATTGTAGGCGCTTTGTTTGGGTAATGATTGAAACCGTAACAAGTATATGAAAAAAAGGGGGGTACAAAATAAAATATGATTTATTTGCAAATACTTACATCCTGTTTCAGAGATCATCAAGCCATGTCTCTCCAAAAACCAAGCCTTCTTCCGCCACTACATAGGGTAAATTCAGCTGCTGGTGGTGGTCATACTCTTTGACGCAGTGTTCAATGCCTATTAGTTCAATAACATTGTCACAATTATTGGCTGCTAGTTTATTATGTGCCAGTACTGGTTGGTGTAGGTTTCTCTACTTTAGCAATAACACTTTTAGCGTGTGATTTCCACACCATAGTAACAGAGAATTTTTTTTCCTGTTTCATTCTTTTCTAAAGAGTTGTAAATTATCTTTCTATTAAAAATAGCTAGTGGCTCTTCGTTAAATATCATTACCATTTTTAATTGAATGGTATCTGTATCATCAAAGGTGAGCTCATATACTTCATATTCCTTTTTATTACTAAAGAGCATTCCAAATAACTGGTTACTCTGGTGATCAAATAAGACATTCCAGCTTTTTCCCTCCTCGGACTTATCAGGAAACAAGTACGATTTTGTATCCCCATCAATACCAATAGTATACAATACACCTGCCTCTTCCAAAACCTTATAAAATCTAGCGTTTTTACGGTCATATTGTAATTTTGAAGGCAGAAAGGACGAGTGTTGGTTTTTATATTTTCTATCCACACCTTTGGTGATTAGCTGTTTATGCCCTTTATAATCAACTTCCGTTTCAAAACTTTCATTCCGTTTACTATTTTTTAGTGAGATGGTGCTGATTACTAGGTCATTAAATTCAAAAACCAAAACACGCTCCGGAGAGCGCTTCATCTTGACCATTTCTACAAAGCCATTGGGTTTTATGGATAGAAGAATTTTATGATTTAAAGTATTTGCTGATATCAAATTATTCCCTAAAACATTTATGTCTTGTAGAAAATCATTGGCGTTATTTCCAATCTTAAAAGTATCAATGATAACATTAGAAGGGCTAAAAAGCAATAAATAATTATCTTCATGATCATAAAAATGACCCACAAACTGGTCAGAATTGACAAAATATACTCTAGAAATATCTATGTTTTCGTGACAATATATAATGTTCTCCAGATTTTGTGAGGTGGCTTTGCTAATAGATAAAAAAGATGCCACATACAATATTAACTTATGTATATTCATAATATTTTTATTTTTAGGCAATAAAGCACACTACTCTTCAATTAAATAATTGTGTACATCAGATATAAGATCATCAGTAATGTACTGATAGTAAACAAGTTTCCCTTGTCTAATATGAACCACTATTGGCTTAAAGAACCCTGTTTCGTATTTTGACACCAAAGATGACTCATCTGTTAAAACAATCTTTCTTTGCTCCAGTATCTGTGCTTTAAACTTCTCCACTTGAATAGAATTTTCTATACCTACCAAAATAGGAATTATCTTCTGATCTGTTAGTGTTAGGATTGATCTCATGTTTTCAACTGCACAGAACTCACACCCATTAAGCGGTATGATGTAAAATACATTGTCCTGCACATCCTCCATGGATGTCTGATGAACGTCTTTTAAATACTGCTCAAATCCATGCATGTATTTGTAGTCAACTTCAGAGGAGCAACTAAAAATAAAAAATAAGAGGTAATGCCAATTTCGTTTCATAAATTATTTTAATTAATGTCTGCCTTTTTAAAAGTACTATTTACCTATTTAAACAAACACTCCTAAGACAAAGTGAATCAGTAATCAAAGAGACTAAAATAAAGAGTGTCCTCACTGTTATATAAATCATTTGGGTTTTCCTTTAACACCAAAATTTTATCCCTCATTGGATAAATGTGCTTATAATTATACAAATCATTTTGTAAAACCATTTCCTTTTCAACTTCAAATTTGTCGTTTAGCACAAGAATGGAAATATCAGCATGGTGAACATTGTTGACTAAACCTTCTGAGTTTTTGTAAGACTGTTTATTTCTAACAGCAACAATATATTTTGATTTGTAAGGAGCATAAAAGCCATCCAAATACATTCCGTTACTACCTATTAATTCCCTCTTCTTTTCAATAGAAAGCTGCTCACCCTCATCTTCAATATCGACCATGTTGGAGGGTCTACAAAAGCACTGCGAACTGCCTGAGGACAAAGTACCGACCGACAAGAAAGAAGATCCATAATGTGAACTCACGATTTTATCAGCATCAAACGAAAGAACGCTATACCACTCAATATTTTTAGCTGGATGTAGTTCATTTGGAACAATGTCAGGCGGAACCAAGGCACCTATGTCTAGAAATTTCCGTCTTTCAATAGAATACGTTATCATCGTATTAATTTTTGAATCCTCAAGATTTGGGACAACTGGAATGAGTATTTTTTTTGTAACAGAATCATATTGGATTCTTGACTCCCAGCCTTCCACCTCTACCAACAGACCATCAGAAAACCATTCTACAAAATTATCATCCTCTCTCAAATTATATTGCTCTATAAGGTCTCCTTTTACATTAATCAATTGCAAACTAAAACTGATGTCGGAATACAGAAATATTGAGTCTAAGTTGTGTATATAAAAATCAGTTATTTTAATACCGTTGCGATTATTGAAGGGAGCCTTCAATCTTTTGAAAAAACTCCTGCCAAGCAGGTCATACATATCTAGTGAATTAGCCTTTTCATCAAGACCAACATAATAGACTAGGTTTGACTGCTCATATACAAAAGATTTGTCGTGCGCATATTGTAAACCCGCCGCATCAATTCCGAATTCAATTGCTGGTTTGACTTGGATCAGTTTATGCGAAATTTCACAATCCATTTCAGGGTTTGAGCTACAAGCACTACTTAATATTATTAATAACCCTACTGTATATTTGTTTATAACCGTCACCGAAATTTAATTTCAATTTATTAATGAAAAAATGATTGCCTTTTAGGAATAAAAATACGAAACCTCTAACCACTATTGAACATAGCAGTCAGAGGATTATTTCGACTAGCCTAATTCCAAAAATCCACACGCTCTTTTACAACCCTGTCCAATTCTTTTGCATTCGAGCATATTGTCTCCATTTATTTCAGTTCTGCCATTACAAATGGACCCATTTGCTTCTGCCTCATAACTAACGCCAAAGGATAATCCAGCTGCTAATACAGCTGTTGATAATGCAAATATTAATTTCTTTTTCATCTTATTTAATTTTAAGGTTTAAAATAATTAAACGCTTCAAATCATCTCCTAAGTAGGCGCTTTGGTGAGCACAAAATACAATAGCCGGCATGAGGTAGAATGTAGTCAATTGTAGGCGCTTTGTCTGGGTAATGATTGAAACCGTAACAAGTATATGAAAAAAAAGGGGGGGTACAAATAAAAAACCAACTAGTTTTAAAAAACTCACTCCCAACTATGTGTTCTGAGCATATCTCTACTAAAATGGTATGAGCCCCTTTGCAGACTTAAAATTGATAGGGTAAACATAGGATCATTTGCATACTACTTATAAGTAGGCTTAAAAAGCTGAAAGGATAATTTGTTTTCATCTGCATTTTTATTTTCGTTATGATTTATTGAAATATAAAGGCCTTCTGGACTAACAAAGGTGTTTCGGGTATAATAGGTATTCTTAGGAAGATCGCATTCTCCTATCTTGGTAAAGTCCTGATTCAAAATGATAATTGATGGGATTTTGTAATCCCAATTAACTCTCCTATTCTGGTGATCGTAAAAATCTACTTTACGGTAAGCAAACCTATAATACAGCTGCCTCCATGGATCGTATAGTATTTCGCGATAGGAGTTTGATTCTATGTAAAAGCGCTCATCTTCATTAGAATCAGGCATAGTCCAGTCTGGTATGTCATGAAAATATTTGGAGCCAGCATAGTGCCATTCCCTTGTTTTCTTCTCCATATCAAAGACTTCTAAATATGAATCGATTGGGTAGGAGATAACGATTTGTTCTTTGTCATTTTTAGTCATGGAATGGTGAGAAAAAAAAGCGCCATGAACTTTGTCATAATACTCTTCTGGACCTTTTAATATATACTGATATCCCTCTGTCTCCATGTTTAACTTGAGCAATAAGTCTCCATCCCACCAACCTGGTTTATTATAGTCTTTGTCTGGCTTACACACTGCATATACATAAGGATATTCCACCATCAGTGGCCTGTAATCATAAACAATCGGAACAGAAATGTCCTCTTCATCTTCTGGAAACACTGCGTATTTCTTATAAGATGCTCCTTTTCCATTTACCAAATAAAACTCATAACGCCTTCCATTCGTGACGATAATACTATCATCAGATATATACTCAAATCCTCGTAAGTCTCCTTCAATTCCCAAAGGCCCCGATTTCTCCAGTCTAATTCGTTTTACTAGTTTCTTACTCGCCATATCATAAAACTCTAATGCGTTCAGCGGCCTATTTTCCCATATCAAAATCGCAGTGTCATTTGCGTTGACGTATTGCATATTATATGTTCTAAAAGGGGTGAATTCATCAATTTCAATTTCTAAGCGAGTAGCCTCTTTTAGTGTTATTAAAGCTTCAAAATCCTCTGAGGTACCAGAATTTACACTTTTAATAGTCTTTTTTTCATCTGTGCAAGAAACCAAGAACAAAAGTATGCTGACTATAAAAAACCTAATTACGACTGACATGTAAAAATAAATTTAAGTAAGAAAAAAAAGGCAAGTCCTCTTAAAACAGATTAGCAAAAATCGCTTAGTAAGCAGTTACCTGTTCCTGAACAAAAATCATCGTCATCAAATTTTTTATCTGCTGCTGCCGATATAGACCTTTGAGAAAAAGCGCTTATACTACTTAATAAGATTGCAGCTAATGCAAAGTACTTTTTAGAATTTTTCACTTTGTTTTTGTTTAAGGTTTAAAATAATTAAACGCTTCAAATCATCTCCTAAGTAGGCGCTTTGGTGAGCACAAAATACATTAGCTAGCATGAGGTAAAATGTAGTCAATTGTAGGCGCTTTGTCTGGGTAGTGATTGAAACCGTAACAAGTATATGAAAAAAAAGGGGGTACAAATAAAAATGAAAATTATTATAAATACTTATATCTGTTCTACTTACATATGGAAGAAATAGAATTGAAAGAATAAACAACATTCTCACCTTACTCATAGCTCATGCAATTCATTTATAGGTACTAAATAAAAGCCCAAGGCACCCTTAAAATCATCCATTATTAGAATATCTCCTTGATGGAAACCTCCTCTCACCTTCCTTAATGGTATGACCAGCTCATTTAATTTATAATTATCAAAAGTTAATGGGTTTACCTTGTAAATGGTTAGCCTTGTTTCATCCGAATCTACTTCCATATATTTTACTAAATGGTAAGCATCATCTGCTCGATTATAAAAAATATCAATCCCTTCTGACGCTTGTGATTGACTGGCCAAGTCTATTAGGTTAAACTTACCCGAACTGGTGTTCATCCTAACAAATGTTTTTGCTTGTGTCGCAGAAAAACATAATGCTCCTTCCTTGTTTATATAGTAGTTATGTGGATATGCTATAGAAGTATAACTGAAGTTATTTTTTATAGTATTTGTTAACTGCAACTGCTTCTCAAACAACTTTTTGAAACTACTTGAATATACTTCAATTTGGTACTGCACTTTATCTTTTTTTGAGTTCATATTTAGAATGATAAAACCTTGAGAAAGAAAGATAAATTGATTGCAAGAAATCTTATTTTTCTTAAGGTCCTTTTTATTCAATTTATCGATAACCTTAAATTGGTTGTTTTCGATTCCCACCTTCAAAAAATCTGTCATTGTACTAATGGAGAAAAGACTATCATTTAGAACAGTTATATTTTGGATAAACCCACTAAAATTATGCTGATCAAGACTAAGCGTATCCAGGTGCTTTGTTTTTTCTCCTAATAGTAATAAAACATTGTTGTTGGAGAACATTTTTTGCTTTGCATTTAGGAAAGTAAGGCTCCCCATCTGTTCATCAGAAGGGCTATAAAATATATGGTTTTCATCAATTTCCTGTGCATTAGCTTTTGTTAAGCCAATTGCACTAACTACTACTATAAAGAGCGTATTATAAATTAATTTCAATAAGGTCGAATGCATATTCTTTTTCTTTGTTGGTGGGGGAATAAGGATTTTCTTTACTAATTAAGAGGCCTTTAGCCGTTGGTAGTATTTGCAAATAATTATAAGTGGCTTTAGGCATTAAAACTTCTCCTAATATTTCAAATTCTTCGTTAAACACAATTATTGACCAATTAGATTCCATACGATGTCCTCTTTCTAGGTGATGCTTAGCCACTCTATAGTATAGCTTTTTATAATGGTCATATACTAAATTAGTATAGCCTTCATCTTGATGGTACGCCTCTAATTCTTGTTCTGTGGTATACTCAGTACCTTCGGCAATCGAAAAAAGGGTATATTTCTCTTTAAAAAAGTTACTCCGAGCATTAAAAAACCTATTCTTCTCGGTAGAAAAAACTAAATCTGAATTAAAGTAAGTCAAAATTACATCAGCGTTCTTTTGGTTGAAACAAAGATGAACGAAGGGGTTGTTTGGGGTTTCATTTCTTTTAAAGAGTTCTGGCCATCTGCCCTGAAAATTCTCAAAGAAACCTGTCTCTAGTTTTAAGTTTCCAATTATTGGTGCATTATAAATGGTCTTCCTATCTCCAAAACCTATTAGCTCAGAATTTGGAATCACTTGAATTAATAGCTCTCCCTTATTAGCATCGTAAATAAATGGATAATAAAACATTCCACTGCTAGTAATAGAAAGAGGGTAGAAATAATTATCACTACCAATAATGGAATCTGAAATGCCTTTAGGATATTTATTATCATCAAGTCTCCATTTGTTCAAGATTTCGCTCTGAGAATTAATTAATTGGAATGTACTAGCGTCAGAGGAATAAAGGAAAATAGAGTCTGCTGTATGATAATAAAATGAAGATACAGGATATACTCTATTTGGTCCATCATCAGCAAATATCACAGATTGTTTAAAAGAAGAATCGCACAAAGAAATAATATCCAATTTTTGAAAATTTCTATCCAAGGCAATAACAGTACAGCTGTCTATCAACTGTATTTGACTGTGGTTATATTGGTTTTCAGCTTTAAGGCCTATTTCAATAGATTCGACCTTATCATAAGATAAACTTATGTTATCCACTTGTGGATTTTGCTGACATGCCCACAAACAACTACTCAATACCAGGATTAATACTAATTTTTTCATAGATAAAAAAGGCTAGGTATTTGACCTAGCCTCACTAATTGTTTAAAACTTATTCAGCAACTTGAGCAAATATTTTACATCTAAAACAATCCGGGCCGGAGCCGACACATGCTCCTAAGAAGTTGTTTCCCTTAGCAATTCCATTTTTACAAGGGTATGCTGAAGCTTCTGAATTACCACTTAATCCAAAGGACAATCCAGCTGCTAGCAGGGCTGTTGACATCGCAAATATTAATTTCTTTTTCATCTTATTTAATTTTAAGGTTTAAAATAATTAAACGCTTCAAATCATCTCCAAAGTAGGCACTTTGGTGAGCACAAAATACGGTAGCCGGCATGATGTAGAATGTAGTCAATTGTAGGCGCTTTGTCTGGGTAATGATTGAAACGGTAGCAAGCATATAAAAAAAAGGGGGGGTACCAAATAAAATGTAATTTATTTGAAAATACTTATCTGCTATTAGTAAAATCTTCAAGCCACGTATCTCCAAAAACCAAGCCTTCTTCAGCCACTACATAGGGAAAATTCAGCTGCTGCTGGCTTCCATCGGCCTTCTTAAGCAGCAGTACCAAAGCATCTTGGTCCACCTCCTCGGCATCAAAAACGTGGGCGTCATAACAAACAGCAAAACAGCTGGCTTCTTTGGCTTGGCATCTTTTTTCCCCAGACTGCCACAATTGCTCTATAAAGGGTAAATCAGGGTTTTGTGACAATGCACTAAGGCTAAGCGCTTCAATAATACCCCTTGCATCCACCACAAAAGTAAATGGGATGATTACCAAGCCTTCAAGTTTTAGTGCTGTAAAGTGATTTTTACAAGCTACAATAAGTGCTTCCTCAGTAGCTATATAATGGTGGTGAAAGAGTGGAAGTACTTTCTTTTTCATTGCTTTTTTTCTTAGAATGCTTTGAGTCCTGCAAACCCCTTCAGGGTGTCTCGTAGAGAACACTGAAGGGCGACTTTAGCCCACCAATTCAGGTACGCCTGCCATCTCAAAAATCAAAGCCTTGGCCTCTTTTATGCTATTAATATCTTCTATTCCTAAAATTGGCTTACCCTTATATTCCCTCATGGTACACCTCCTAGGATGCGTCTGAACGAAAGTCAATACCTTACCGAAAATAGGCGAATTGAAATACTTTTCATTGTCAGCATTTACAAAATAAGCTTTCATGCCGCCATTCTTAATGAGCAGCTTCTCAAAGCCTAAACGCTCGGCTTGCCACCTGATGCGTACCGTTTCTATTAAGTCAAAAACCTGCTCAGGAATAGGTCCAAATCGATCGGCCATTCCTTTTTGAAATACGTCTAATTCCTCCTCATTCTTAATATTGTCCAGCTGCGAATACAAGCTCAAACGCTCAGAAATATTGCCCACATACTCTTCCGGAATTAAGATTTCTAAGTCCGTTTCTATGGAGCAGTCTTGCGCAATAATCTCAGCTTTCTTCGCTAACTCATCTTTAAATAAGTCTGCAAAAGTAGTCTCCTTTAGCTCCGCAACTGCATCATCTAATATCTTATGGTACATATCGAAGCCTATGTCGGAGATAAAGCCACTCTGCTCAGCCCCCAGCATATTTCCTGCTCCACGGATATCCAAATCACGCATGGCTACTTTAAAGCCATCGCCTAAATCGGAGAACTCTTCCAGCGTAGTCAGACGCTTTCTAGCATCTGATGAAAGGCCAATAGTTGGCGCAGTAAGCAAATAGCAAAAAGCCTTTTTATTACTTCTACCTACTCTGCCACGCATCTGATGTAGGTCGGACATACCAAAATTTTGCGCATGGTTAATAATGATAGTGTTGGCATTGGGAATGTCCAAACCAGATTCAATAATATTGGTGGAGACTAAAATATCATACTCCCCCTCAATAAAGCGCATCATCGCTTTCTCTAGCCTCGCGCCTTCCATCTGCCCATGGGCTATGCCAATACGTGCATCTGGTACCATCTTCAAAATGATGTTACCTATCTGCTCAATATCACCCACTCTGTTGTGAACAAAAAACACCTGCCCTCCACGTTGCAGCTCAAAGCTAATAGCATCACGCAATAGCTCTTCATTAAAGGTATGCAACTCAGTAGTCACCGGCTGTCTATTTGGTGGTGGTGTAGCAATAACACTTAAATCTCTGGCTCCCATTAAACTGAGGTGCAAGGTTCTAGGAATAGGTGTAGCAGTAAGGGTAAGCACATCTACATTCACCCGCATTTCCTTGAGTCGGTCCTTTACCTTCACACCAAATTTTTGTTCTTCATCAATCACCAATAAACCAAGGTCTTTGAACTGCACATCTTTATTAACAATTCGATGCGTTCCTATCAGTATATCAATCCTGCCTTCCTTCAGCCTACCTAGAATTTCCTTAATCTGCTTAGTAGTTTTAAATCTGTTGATGTATTCCACTGTCACAGGAAGGTTTTCCAAACGTTCCGAAAAGGTACGGAAATGTTGCATGGCTAAAATAGTGGTAGGCACCAAAACAGCCACTTGCTTACCATTGTCAACGGCCTTAAAGGCTGCCCTGATGGCAATTTCTGTTTTACCAAAACCTACATCACCGCACACTAGCCTATCCATTGGATGCGCTAGCTCCATATCTGCCTTCACATCCACGGTGGCCGTAGCTTGGTCAGGTGTATCTTCATACAAGAAAGAAGATTCTAATTCGGCCTGCATAACGGTATCTTTGCCAAAAGGCATGCCCGGCGATGACTTCCGCTTGGCATATAATTCAATAAGGTCTTTGGCAATGTCCTTTACATGTCTCTTAACCTTCTTCTTTTTATTTTCCCACTCTTGTGAGCCCAGCTTGCTAATAGAAGGTGTGGCGCCTTCCTTGCCGCTGTATTTACTAATTTTATGAAGCGAGTGTACACTTAAATACAAAAGGTCATTGTCGCGATAAATTAACCGCACGACCTCCTGCTTTTTGCCATTATTTTCCACCGTATCCATACCGGCAAAGCGGCCTACGCCATGGTCTATGTGGGTGACAAAATCACCGGGGTGCAAGTTTTTCAACTCACGTATGGTTATGGCCTTTGACTTGCTCTGCTTGTCTTTGGTTTTATACCGATGAAAACGCTCAAAGATCTGATGATCGGTATAACACACCAAATTCAGGGTATAATCAATAAAACCGCCTCTTAAACTAATCGGTAAGGTCTGTATTTTAATAAATGAATCAATTTCATGAAAGATAGTAATCAGCCGCTCAGCCTGTACTGCCGAATCAGAGGCAATGATGTTCACCAAGCCTTCTTCCTGATTTTTATATAAATTTTCTCCTAGTAAATCGAAGTTTTTATTAAAGCTTGGCTGAGGCTTGGCGTTAAACTCAAAGGACTGTGCCTTCTTCTGGTAAAAGCGATTGCCAAACTCAATTTTCAAAAATTTACTCAGCCCTGACTGAAAGCTGGCGGCATTATCAAAAAGCATCTCTGGCTTCAGTACTACTTTGGTGTCACCGGTATCAGCAATAATTTTATCAAATGATAAAGAAGCCTTTTCATAATACTGATCTAATATTGCTAAGGTCTGAGCATAGTCCTTGAACCAGATCTTGGTATTGTGAGGAATAAAATCTAACAAGGATTCCCGTACTTCTTGTAGCAAGCGGGTTTGCACATTGGGAATGATGTTGATTTGCTTGACTGTTTCTATGGAAAGCTGCGAAACCACGTCAAAAGTTCTGATGCTGTCTATCTCATTACCAAAGAGCTCTATTCTGTATGGCTGGTCCGAGGCGTAGGAGAAAATATCAACTATTCCTCCTCTGATCGCATATTGGCCTGGCTCATATACAAAATCCGTCGGCTCAAAATCATATGTTTGTAGCAGTTCAGCAATGAATTCTACATCTAAATTTTCGCCTTCCTTGGCCGTAAAGGTGTTGGACACCAAAGATTTCTTATTGATTACCTTTTCCGTTAGCGCTTCAGGATAAGTAACAATGATTTCTCCAGTGCTCGACTTATTGTTGATGCGATTTAGGATCTCCGCTCTCATCAACACATTAGCATTCTCCGTTTCCTCAAACTGATAGGCACGTTTATAAGAGGTGGGAAAAAGCAAAGGTTGCTTCACGCCTAATAAGTTCTGCAAGTCATGCTGAAAATAAGCTGCTTCCTCTTTATCATGCAACACCACAAGGTGATTCTGCTTATTGATATTTTGTGCAGTAGCAATCGTCACTGCATCCAAACTACCGATAAGCCCTTTGAGCTGTACCCAGCGGTCCTCATTAGGTTTAATAGCGGCAGCTATGGTCTGTAAGAGGGGATCCTCCTTATAAAGTTTGATAAAGTCTTTTATCTTCAAAGCGCGTATATTCTAAGGCTATAATTATTTTTTCAGTAAGTCCACTGAAACACAAAGGTAAAACAAACTATTATCTATTGTAATTGGTTCATAAAACATTGCAAAAGCTTCTGGGCAAATTTATAGATGGAGAAAAAAATTAAGCAAGAATTAACCTTCTTTGAGCGAGTAGAGAAAATGCACCCCTACAAAATGATCCTTATTTTAGGATTGTTTGGTAGCAGTATTATATTTCTATTTTTACTTGGCTCTCTGTTCTTGAGTCTCAGTAATGTGCCCGAGGGTAGCATAAAGATACCCTTTGTGTTTGTTGTTAGCACACTTCTCATCATTGCTTCAAGTCTAATAATACAGCCAATACGTCAATATTTTAAGGCGGAAGCTAAAAAAGCGCTCCTTATAGCTTTACGTTTTACCTTTTTCCTAGGTATCGGTTTTGCGGTTTGTCAGCTCATAGGGTATCGGCATCTAATACAAGATGGGGTTCTATTCAATTCAGGTATTTCCTCCTCATTTTTATACGTACTCACAGGATTACACGCTATCCACTTTATTGCTGCCCACACTTATTTAGGTGTGCTCCTCATTCAGACGCAAGCAATTTACCGCGACCCAATTAAATTGTTAATGGCAGAAACCAACCCTTACTGGCATCTGAAATTTGAACTAATCACAAAAACATGGCACTTCCTTGGTGTGCTATGGTTAGTACTAGTGAGTACGTTTTGGTTGTTTCTATAATAAATGCGTCCTCCACACAAAAGCTGGTTAAAGGCAATTAATTATTAAGCGGAAATCGCTAAATTGTAATTAAGAACTTAACAGCATAAATATGGATAGTGCTTTGCAAACAATGATTAATAATATGCCTGAAAAGACAGGCAAGTCGCTAGAGGAATGGAAAAAAATAGTAAAAGCTAAAAATTTTGAGAAGCATGGACAGGCCATGAAATTCTTAAAAGAGGAACATGCTGTGACGCACGGATTCGCCAACACCATTATCCAACTTTCAAAAGAAGAGCGTACTAGCATGGAAGAACTGGTGGCAGGTCAATATATCGGAAAAGAAGCACTTTTACTTATTTACCGTCAACTGATTGAAACAGTTCTGCAGTTCGGAGAGGACGTGACCTTAATCCCAAAAAAAACTACTGTGAGCTTAATTCGCTCCAAGCAATTCGCCCTCATTAAGGCCGCCACTAAAAAAAGGATTGACCTAGGACTAAAGCTGCCCAACAAAGGTATTAGCGATCGACTAGAAAATTCGGGCCCTTTTGGGACCATGTGTACACATCGCGTACAAATCACCGAGATACAACAAATTGATAATCAATTAATAGGTTGGCTAAAAGAGGCTTACGAGCAGGCTGAGTAAATCCCTAAAAATCGCTCATCATATCATCAATCTCACCTAGCTTTTCACTGTTCGCTTTTCCAGCAGTGGCATAAATAATTTTACCCGCTTTATCAAGAATAAAAAAGTACGGCTTCTCTTTGTCCTCTAACGCTAGAGCTTCATCATAATCACCCATGGCACCACTGTAAACCATAACATGCGGATGCAATTTTTCATCAATACCTTCTTGCATCTTCTTAGTGGCTGATTTGGAAGCACCTCTCTTTATTCCTGTAAACATGGGAATGAATACTACATTAACATCAGGCCTCATATCAGGAATTAAGGCATTTGCATCGGCTTCCATTACATAGGCCTCATAAATAGGTTGAAACCAGCTTTTCAAATCATCTTCAGCCTTTTTACTAAAGGCAATGCCAACCAAGCTGTACTTCCCATTGGTCTCATCAGGTATACTAATAAGCTCATCAGTAAGGCTGTAGCCCTCCATGTCTGGAAATTCATTTCCTATTTGCGCAAAACTAAGGGTAATAAAAAAGGAAAAAAGGATCGTTAAGGTGTATTTCATAAGTAGCTATTTTATTTTTATTTAAACGACTAAGCTACTTAACTGTTCTACCTTAAACAAAGATAATTATGCTACCACATTATTTTAACTGTCCCAACTGCCTACAAGAAATAAGTATGCAGATAGATCCAAGCATTTCTAAACAGCAGTATATCGAAGACTGTGAGGTTTGCTGTAATCCCTTACAAATTCATGTAGAAGTTATTCAAGGTGAAATCAATCAGTTTTATGCGCAATTGGCCCAATGATTTTCCCTAACTTCACTACTACACATGAACCTCTAGCGCTATGATTAAAATTGACCTGTCACATCAGCACATTCTCGTAACTGGTGGTACCAGAGGTATTGGTGCCGCTATCAGCAAGCTGTTAGTGGCCTGTGGAGCTACCGTTATTGCCAACTATCACCAACATGAGGAAAGTGCGCTAGCCCTAAAAAAACAACTGGGTAATGGACTGCATCTAATTAAAGCAGACCTTGCTGGTGCAATGGAAGTAAACAGGCTGTTTTCCGAGAGCTTAGATTATTTCGAAGGCCGTTTAGATGGCTTGGTTAATAATGCCGGTATAGCTATTGCCTCGAGCATTGAAAAAAATGTTTTAGACTGGACTGATGACTGGCTCAAAACAATGGATGTTAATGTGAATGCTGTAGGTTTGCTTAGCATGCGTGCTGTTAAGCAATTTAAAACACAAGAAACTGGCGGAAGAATAGTCACCATCTCCTCAAGAGCTGCTTTTAGAGGTGACACTGAAGATTACTTAGCTTACGCAAGTTCGAAGGCTGCAGTGGTTTCCCTAACAAAATCTATTGCCCGCGCCTTCGGAAAAGAAGAAATTAAAGCTTTTGTGGTAGCGCCAGGCTTTACAAAGACTGAGATGGCCCAGCAATTTATTAATCAATACGGTGAAGATTTTGCAAAAAGCGATATTGCCTTAAATGAGCTTACGCTGCCGGAAGACATTGCCCCAACGGTCGCTTTTTTGTTAAGCGGCATGATGGACCATGCCACAGGAACTACTATAGATATTAATGCGGGTAGCTATGTCCATTGAAATAAATGACGGCAGGTGCAATTGGTGCCTAGGCAATGAGCTCTACGAAAAATACCATGACCAAGAGTGGGGTATGCCCGTACATGATGATCAAAAACTTTTTGAATTCTTAATTCTAGAAGGTGCACAAGCTGGCCTCAATTGGTTAACCATACTCAAGAGGAGAGAGGGCTACAGAAAAGCTTTCGCTAATTTTGACCCTCAGGTGGTGAGTAACTTTAATGAATCAGATTATGAACGTTTGATGCAAGACACTGGAATAATTAGGAATAGATTGAAAGTTCGAAGCGCTATTCTAAATGCCCAGTTATTTCTCAACATTCAGGAGGAATATGGTAGCTTCAATCAGTATATTTGGTCATTCGTTGACCATAAAAGCATCTGCAATAATCGGGCGTCAATGGAAAATGTTCCCGCAACTAGTCCTGAATCTGATGCTATAAGCAAGGATTTAAAGAAAAAGGGGTTTAAATTTGTTGGGAGCACCATCATGTATGCCTATATGCAAGCATGCGGGCTAGTAAATGACCATTTAACCAGCTGTTTCAGACATTCTGAGTTAACCAGCTAAAATTATAAATATGCAGCAAGGCACTAGTGCAATAGAAGAAAAAAATCAATTTTTCACTCAGTTATTAACAACACACCAAAATAATACAGCCACCTTACAAAAAAAGACGACCCAATACGGCACCACCCGATTTGTATTTTTTATCGTAGCATTAGTCGCTTTAGTCTATTTCGTCAATGAAAGGAACGGGCTTATGACCTTCAGCATTATTTTGGGTAGCCCCTTTATTTTTGGCTGGCTAGTAAACAAACACAATAGCTATAAAAGGCGGTTCAGGCTAAGTCAGAATAAGGTAGATGTATTGAGCGATGAGCTGTTACGTTTAAAGCTTGATCTCACTACAATTGATGGTGGCCAAGCATTCAAAGACGCTGCACACCCTTACGCCACTGACATGGATGTTTTTGGCAGCCACTCACTCTTTGCACTCATCAACAGAAGTAAGCTTACTTTTGGTCAAGAAACCTTGGCTAGTTGGTTTAAAGAAAAAGCGCCTATCGCCACTATTATTCAGCGACAAGAAGCCATAGACGAGTTGTCAAAAGAATACGATTTTTTATTGGCCTGGTGGTCTGAAAACCGAATGGAGCTACATAAAAAGGAGTATCAGGAAGAAGCTGCATTCAGTTGGTTCGAGGATTCCAAAAATATGAGCTTAGCCCTTGCATGGAAAATAGTGCCCTTTATTGCCGTACTACAATTTTGGACCGTGGTAGCGTTGGCAGGTTCAGGCTTCCTTCCCTCTAGTTTTATAGCTGGTAGTTTATTCATAAATTTACTTTTATTGGCTCCTATCCAGCAAAAGGTCATGGTCACACAAAAATCCACGGACCAGTTAAGTGCCATCCTCAACCAACATTTAGGACTTTTTAAGCTAGCAACAACCAAATCCTTTAAAGCCAAAGGACTTCATGAGTTAACCAAAAGTCTACATTCACCCAGTGCGCCAGAGAAAATTAAACAGCTAAATAAAATCATGAATTGGCTCCATGCAAGAAATGGAATGATGTACTGGATAGTTGATCCTTTGGTCATGACTGATTATTGGGTTTTAATTAATGCCCTAAAATGGAAGAAACATTACGGCAAGGACATTAGAAGATGGTTTGAAAGCATCGGTAAGATGGAAGCACTGCTAAGCATCGCTAATTTCTCCTTTGCGCACCCTCATTATGTAAAGCCTCAGCTTACTTTGGAACCAACCATACTTTCTGGTAAAGAAATAGGCCATCCACTGATTAAGCATGACGATCGCGTCAGCAATAATTTTGAAATGGCTAATGCAGGGAGTGTCAGTCTTATCACTGGCTCCAATATG
>JBKEFO010000018.1:0-21949 GCA_046709585.1 Marivirga sp. | reverse complement strand
CTATATCTTCAAAGACTCAAGAATAAGGCTTTATTATCGATTTTAAAAATTTTTAAAACTAATAATTACGATTTTCTTCCAAAGCTAATTTTTCCTAAAAGGGACAATAACTTACTAAATGCCTCGAAATATAATGCGATATATAGTAGTAAAGACATAAACCATATGACCAAAAGATTAAAATAGAAAGTGTCTATATAGACACCTAAGAAATACTTTTCAGGCGCAAAGAAATGCGTGCGGTAATTAAGTAAATTATTAGGCTCTGCAGGTTTATTAAATACAGGATCTATTTGCTGTATTAAACTACCCTTAAACTCTATCACTCTATCTGCAACGGCTACATTCCTAACTAGGTCAGAAAGACTTTCATTAAAGTATAAATCTTTAGCTTCATTTAAATCAAAGTCATATGCGTCATTGTTTTCTAGATGATATTGTAAAGTCTCCTTCTTCTTAACAGCCAAATTAAACTCTCCTAAATATTTCTCCCGCAATTGATCAACATAAGTATCCAATTGCTTTATTGTTCCTTCATTCAAGTTACTTGCCTTTAATAAGATATCAATGTCCAATTCGGCCAAATTACCTCTGAAAGGCTCCTTTTCTAAGGCCTTCCTGATCACTCTAGTTGCACGTTTACTTTCCTCAATATCAGCTAGTTCTGAAGAACCCAAGTTATTTTCAATTACTCTAACTTTCTCTCTAATTTTTTTAGTTAAAAAAGAAGATTTAAAGTCAGCTGTCTTTTCAACAGACTCAATGTCATAAAAATACTCTTGGTATCCATTGCTCTTAAACATATCAACAGCTATGGCCTCATAAGCCCATCTAGACGTCATCATGTCAGCCACAACTGGTACTTTTCCTTTGGTGCTGAGAAAGTCGTTTAACTTATCGAAACTGAATAATAACCCACTTAAAATCATCTGTGGAATAAGTAGCAGTGGAATTAGTATATATACCGTCACTGCCGACTTGAATGCAGAACTAACATTTAGGCCTAAGACATTGGCGAAACAGGAAACACTGAATAATACTGCCCACAAACTGAAAGTCATCCCCTTAATCTCTAGAAGTAAAACACCAATTATCACATAAGTAAGTGTTTGAATGGCCGACAAAGTAAAGAGAATAGTTAATTTTGAAACGAGGTAACTATTCCAGCTTAAGTTCAAAAACGATTCTCTCTTCAGAATTTTTCGATCTCTTATGATCTCCTCTGCAGATACCGTAAGCCCCATAAATAAAGCCACAATTATACTCATCAACAAAAAGGCTGGAATGTTCTCGTTGAATCGAAAAATATAAGACTCACCAGATGGTGAACTTCTGTATTTGATGATAAATGCTAACAAGAAAGCCAATAAAGGTGCTTCTAGGAGGTTAATGAGCAGATACTGCTTATTACTTATTTTTGATAATGTATCGCGGATCGTAAAAATAACGGTCTGCTTCAATCTATTTGGAATCCTTAGCGTAGACTTAGGTGCATCTGTCTCATCTTTGACTCTTGTAAGCTCAAAATGTTCTTTAAAGAAGTCTCTCCATTGTGTGGGGTTAACTTTTCTTTTATTAGTTAACTGTCCATATTCATCTACAACCTTCGCCTCTACTATATTAAAAATTTGTTCTGGGTTTACATTACCACAAGTAGGACAAACACCTCTTTCGGCATCAACTTGATTAGAGGTCTTCTTAAAGTAGGTTACAGCTTCCACAGGGTGGCCATAAAAAATCTGATAGCCACCGGTATCCATGATAACCATTTTATCAAACATCTTGTAAATATCTGATGATGGCTGATGGATTACGACAAATATCAATTTGCCTTTTAAAGTAAGTTCTTTTAAGAGGTCGATTACATTTTCAGAATCACGAGACGACAAACCTGATGTCGGCTCATCTACGAACATTACCGCAGGCTCTCTTATGAGCTCTAAGGCAATGTTTAATCTTTTTCTTTGCCCCCCAGAAATCGTTTTATCCAATATACTGCCTACCTTCAAGTCTTTCCGTTGCTCTAAACCCAAGCTTGTTAAGGTATCCATAACTCTCTGATGAATTTCTTCTTCACCAAGGTTAGCAAAACATAATTTAGCGTTATAGTATAAGTTTTCGTAGACGCTTAACTCCTCAATTAGAAGATCGTCCTGAGCTACATAGCCAATAATACCCTCAAGCTCCTCATGATCTACGTTGAGGTCGTAACCATTTATAAGTATCTTACCTTCGGAAGGTTTCTCAATACCTGCTAGCACATTCAGAAGTGTAGTTTTACCAGCACCAGAAGCTCCCATAATACCGACTAGTTGACCAGGGCCTTCAAATACGTTTACCTTTCTTAAACCAAGTTCATTATTAGGGAATCTAAAAACAATGTTCTCCGCATTGAAAGACAGCTGAACAGTTTCCTCATCAGAGAGGAACTGCCTTATTAGCTCCGAATAATATAAGGCTGCCCCTTGAGGTGTTTTTATGGTACTTCCATGAGAAAACAGATAGACGGAATCAGACTTCATTATAAAGCCATTTAAATTAACTTCCTCAGCCCCTATGTACCTTACAAAGTACATATCTACACTGTCTACTCTCATAAAAAGGATCTCCCCTTTTATATCGGCATGAACATGCATTTGCTGCTCTACTGATGTTTCATCATTAACAGATAAAATCTCCTCAAATTCTACTAACTCTTTACCGCTACTTTTAATGACAAAGCTCTCTATTAATTTGAACTCGTTCTTCGCAATATTAAAAACATTGGAAACTGTATCTATAATCTCCATTCGTTGAGGAGTGAAATTATTATCAGAGGAGACAAGCTCCAACAATTTCACAGATACAACTATCTTCTGCTTTTGTGTAAGTGTTTTATTAATTTTTTTACAAATAGCTAGCGTTCTTACGGAGTCTCTAACAGATGTGAGTTTCCGCTTTTTCTTCTTCTCCTCTTCTTCAGTCCCTATCGTTTCCACTTCCCCATAGCCCGCAATCTTGTCATAGAGCTCTAGATACTCTTTAATAGAGTCTTGATCAAGTTCCTGCTGGAAGAAACCGATAACAAAATTTCTTTCTTTCTCGGTAACACCACCATCTTGTTTAGTAATAATAGCAAACAGTTGGGTTAAGGCTTTGAGTATCTCCTCACTCATAAAAAAAGGACTTTATGTAAAAACAATTAAACACAATAGGCCATTAAAATGGCCTATTGTGTTTTCAGAATGCTGCAAACTTATTAATAAGTTTTAAATTCAAATGGTATTTCCACTAATTCAGAAAATTCTTCACCCGCTTCTTCCATATCTTCATCATCTTCATGAAAATACCAGTCAATTGTTACTCCTTCTATTTCTTCTAAGGCCGACAAGACATCTAGAATCAATTTTGATGATGCCGTATTAAAATACTCCAGTTTAAAAGTAAACAAGGTCTCTGGATTGGCATCTTCGCCATAAGCCGTGATCCAATCTAAGATAGGCTGATAAAACTCAGCTGAATCTTCAGGTAATGATCTACCAGAAATTTCATAAATACCATTTGCCTTATCTAAAAATATTTTAGGAGTATCTTCAGTTCCTTCTAAGTTTATGATTTCCATAATTGTAAAAATAAATTTTAAGCGTTAATAACTAATAATTAAAAGCGAAGAATAGTAGTCGTTAAAGAAAAGAAATGAAATCCATCACCCATATCTTCAAAATTATATCCCAGCTTCTGTCCAGACTTCCGAGCCATATCGACGAAGCCTAATCCTGCCCCACCTTTATCAGACAGGTGGTTAGTTTTGATTATATTCTTGTACATGCTCTTCAACCCTTCTCTATCTAGCTCATTGATCTCGTCTATTCTCTTTTTCAAAGAACCGGCAGTTTCAGAATCAACAGGATTACCACTTGTTATGACATACCTATCATCTTCCTTGCCAATGATAAAAATCGCAGCATTTCTCTTGGCAGATAAAGGGTTAAAATCATCTGAATGTTTTACAATATTTTGTAAACACTCAACCATTACATTAAAGACTTTCCTTTTAATACTTGACTCCTCACCCATTGAGTCCATATTTCGCTCTGCCATCGCTAGCACAGATTTGGTAATTTCTTGTGTAAACTCCCCCTCATAAACCAAAATAAGGTTTTTGGACAACATGGTCTTATGGAGGTCAAATATATAATTCATGCTTTTCGGGTTAAAATGCTACTATTAAAACCTTAACAACTTTTAATAAGGCTTAAATTAAATAATTTTATTTATAATATAACTTTTTCCAATTAAAATCTGATGCCAATCAACAATACATCATCGGTTTGTTTGTACTCAGCTTTCCATCCTTCCCATGCGTCGTCAAAAACTTGGTGCATTTCTTCCATTGATTTACCTTGATTTTCTACAATCATCTGTCTTGTGCGCTTCGGTCCAAATTTCCTATTGTCAGGTCCTCCAAACTGATCAGGGAAACCATCAGAACAGAAGAAGAATGAATCTCCAGGTTTATAATCAAACTTGTGGTTCTCAAAATTAGTCTGGTTTCGATAAATACCACCCCCAATTGGGAATTTATCACCCTTTACTTCTACTAACTCACCATCCTCTTTTAAATAGTATAATGGACGGTGTGCACCAGCATATTCTAGCTTATTGTTCTTCTTATCGATCTTACAGAATGCGATATCCATACCATCTTTTGTTGTAGAGTCATCTCTATCTTGCCTTAAGGTTGCAGTAACACCGGCATCCAGCATATCAAGGATAATTCCAGGATCAGAAATCTTCTGTGACCTCACGATGTCGTTTAATAGGAAGTACCCGATTAATGAGATTAAGGCGCCTGGCACTCCATGTCCCGTGCAATCAACAGCCGCTATATAAACAATTCCATCTACCTCCAAATACCAAGGAAAATCTCCACTAACTACATCTTTTGCTTTGTAGAGGATGAATGATTCTGGAAGCTGATGCTGGATTAATTTATTATCTGGTAAAATAGACCCTTGAATCCTTCTAGCGTAGTTAATACTTTCCGTGATTTTCTTATTCTTACTTGCTACCTCCAGTTCAATAGCTTTTCTATCCGTTATATCATGGGATACCATTAAAACGGACTCTAACTGATTTTCTTCGTCATACTCAGGAATGGCATTCACCTGCATTACTCTAGCACCAGTCTCAGTAGGAAAATCCATTTCCTCTGTGATCTTAGAGTCCTTTGATTTAACCAGATCAAGCAAACGCATCCATTCCTCAACGATTTTCGGATCAATACCAGACTCCGATACCGCTCTTTGAATCACTTCACTAGGCTTTTTGCCTGTGTAGCTTTCAATCATTGGGTTTACATAGAAAAATTTACCGTCGCTATCTATACGTGCAATTAAATCAACAGAATTTTCCGATAAAGCCTGCATTTTACTACGCATTCTTTCCTCTTGTTCTGCTCTCCTTTTTTCTGTGATATCTCTAATGTTGAATATAATCCCTTGAATTGCTGGGTCATCAAGTTGGTTCGATCCTGTAATCTCTACCCATACATATTCTCCCTCGCTATTCTGATATTGATGCTGAGATGTGATGGACTCATCCGGATTATTAACCAATTGCTGAAACAGCTCTTTAACATTTTCTTGAGAATCTGGATGAACCTTATCAAGATCATTTGAATCAATAAGGTCTTCTTGTTTGTAGCCAAGTATCTTTTCTACCGATGGAGAAATATATCTGACAGTTCCATCTTTCTCATAAATGGTAATTACTTCGGAAGCATTCTCTAATAAGAGTTGCATACGTTTCTGCGTTCTGTTTACCTCTTCAATTTGATCTTCTAGACGTTGATTAGTTCGTTTAAGCTCCTCTTGAGTAGCTTCCATTTCTTCCGCATTCTGACGCAAAACCTCTTGTTGCTCCTGCAGCTCTTGACTCATAGTTTGTGACTCTGCTAATAGCTTCCTAGTCCGCTCATTAACCTTTATATTGAACACTGTTCGGGCAAGAATCAAACTTATCTCTTCTACAAATTTCACCTGACCAGAGTCAAATTTCTCAAAGCCAGCAAATTCTAGCACCCCATAAACTTTCTCGTCCGTTATAAGCGGCACTAGTAGTATACAAGTAGGCCTTTTATCGCCTAGTAGCCCAGAAGTAATGGAAACAAAATCATAAGGTACTTCTGTTCGCAGTAAGGTGTCTTGCTCAATCGCTGCCTGACCGACTAAGCCTTCGGCAAATTTAAAGCGCTTTTGTACATACTTCTTCTTGTTGTACGCATAACTTGATTTCATCTCTAAAAACAGCTCATCCGTGTCGTCATCGTTAAGGACATAAAAAGCACCTTGAATGGCGCCTATTTTACTAGTCACATACCCTAATATTTCATCCCCTAACTGTTCTAGATCATCATTACTTCTTAGAATCTCGCCTGTTTCGGCTACACCAGTTACAATCCAGTTTCTTTCTTTGTCTCTCTTCTCAGCTTCTTGGATTGAGTTTCGCATATTGATGAGCGAATTACCTAAAGTATCCTCCTCAGAAATTGGTTGAAAATCAGCATCAAAATCACCTTCTCCAATTTTTTTAGCGAAAGTAGCAGTTCCCTTTAATGAGCTAATAAAATTATCCAGAATGACAGCCATTTCACCTACTTCATCATCTGATTGCTTCAGAACATTGTTAGGAAGAATACCTTTACCCAATAGCTTTAAAGTTTCTTTTAAAGAAACAATCGGTCCAACTAATATTCTCGAAAAGATCAGCGAAATCATAAAAGCTATCAAAAGAATGATAAGCCCTGCTATTGCAAAATTCTTGAGTAAACTAGAGGTTTGATCAGCCAGTTCTTCTTCGCTAATTTGCGTAGTTATACCCCAGTTTATTGATGGAATATTTGACCATGCCGCTAATACGCTTGTTCCAGCATAACTTTTGTCTAAAGCATATCCTGTTTTACCCTTAACTGCTTGTTGCAGAGAAATATTACTATCATCTCCCGCTTTTATGGACAAGGGAGCGATACTGTCTGCAATAAAATTCAACTTACTTTGAAATAATACATCTGAGCCATCTTGTACTGCAAGTATGCTCTCGATTGTTTTGTAATCATTCTTAGTTTTAGCGTTCAGTATATCGTAAATATCTTGGAGGTCTTTTATTAAAATTATTACGCCGGTCATGCTGTTATAATCATCAATTAGAGGTTTCCCATAAAAAATGCTATTAACCTCGGCATTCTGAATAACATGACTGAAGTAATTCCCTTCTAAGGCTCTTTCATAGACTACCGGAAAGTTTTCTGCAAAGCTTTCATCGGCTTGCAATAATGCGTTTGAACTAGCTGTGCTAAAAAGAATATCTCCGTTAATATCTGTAAAAACAACTCCCGCGACCGCATAATTTTGAGTAAATAGCCTTAAATCATTTTGAATATCATATAAAGTGGCCGCTTTTAAACTATCCTGATTGTAGACTGAATCATTTTCCTGAAGTTTCCTAATACCTGATTGAACAGATGATAAACTTGCTATGTGGTTGGCATAATTTTCTACCTGCTCAAATTGGTCATTAATTTGATTCGCTTTTTGCTCCGTTTTTGCAGCTAAGCGGTCGAAATTCAATTTCTCAATAGCTCCCTTATTCATATTATAAGTTATGAAACTGATGATGATGATACTTAAAAGCACCACAAACAGAAGCAATCCACTTATTTTAGTGCCAATCTTAATATTCTTAAACATGCTGTCCTTTTTCACTGCTTAACTTACTTTTCTTCATTCTTTTTTGCGCGTGTATTATCAGCTATAAATTCTGTTAACAATCCTAGCGCATTTTTAATAAATAGCTCTTGGTCCTTTTTAATTTCTTTGAAGGAAGCCACCTCAGCAACGCCGATCAAAAAATCTCCTTCCATCACTGGTAAAATAATTAGATGAGCGGGTTTAGACTCTCCTAAGCCACTTAATATTGTAATATATCCTTCTGGTACATCAGAAATATTAATTAATTTTTTCTCTTTCGCCACCTGTCCAGCTAATCCCTCTCCATACTCATAGGACACAGTTTGACTCTCCGGCAGAACAAATGCATAGCCAGCAAACAAAGAAATCATGTTTTTACCATCTTTCTTTTCAGACAAATAGAAAGCTGCTTGGCTTGCTTCTACCTTCTCTGCTATTAAGGATAACAGCTTTTCTGTCTTTTTCTTAGGATCGCTTAAGTTCTTTAGCTGCTCTTTTATCTTAGTGACATCTGCGTCAAGCTCTTGTTCGTCATTTCCTTGCTTGGTTTTAGAGGTGTCCTTCTTGTCTTTAAACTTCTCTATGTATACTACATTACTTTCTGAATTATCATTACCCCTAAATACAGACAAGAGCATTACAGCAAAACCTAGCCCTAATGAAATAATAGAAAATGCGTATAATTCATTCATCACAGGCGTTAAGAGATCTGTATCAGCAAGACTTATAATGTGGGTTTCATTAGCAACTCTTTCCGGTAGAACATACAGATAATAAGCAAAGCCTATCAAGCTCAATGTGAATAGTAAAGAAAGTATAACCACCAGGTTTTTATGTATTGCTTTCATCTTAAATTTTTACGTATTGCTACTTTCTGTTGACCAATTAATAGCAGTCTAATCATTTAAATAAATATTATGCCGTTTTACTCACCAAATATATATAAATGTTGCACTTTCAAAGAATTTATACCTAATCATTTATACATTTTGTCTAATTCCGTCAGAAAACCAACAATCTCTTGCACATTCAATGTGTGATCGATTTCAGTGATATTTCTTGCGGCTGTGGGCATGGTATCAATCATACATTCTGCTGGGTCCTGTATGATAGTAATCCCACCTCTATCCTTAATTCTCTTCATTCCTATGGCTCCATCTTTATTTGCTCCCGACAAAAGTATCCCTATCAACTTATCTCTGTAGTTATAGGCTGCCGTTTCTAAGGTAATATCAATCGCAGGCCTAGAGTTATTAAACATCTCTTCCGTAGATAAAGCGAAAGTATTACCAAGCTCAATAGACATATGATAATTAGCAGGCGCCAAATAAACTTTGCCTTTTTTTATTTGCTCCTTGTCAAACGGTTCTACAACTGGCTTAACACTTTTTATAGACAGCGCTTCTACAAAGCCGTTTCTAACATGCTTTAGTCGGTGCAAACACATAATTATAGGTAAACTGAAATCAGTAGGTAAATTGGACAAGATTTGTGTTATCCCTTGAAAACTACCCGCTGAACCACCTATCACTACGGCTTTATACTTATTATGGAGGTTATATTGACCCATTTAGTACGCTTCTCAGCCTTAGTCTTTTATTTTTTTATAGATCTTTTCCTCATTATTGACCACAATGAATTTGTTCGCTATTTCGCACCAAATGAGAGATTCTTTAGAGCCAATTACCATGTAGCCGTATTTAAATAAACTTTCATGATGCTTTTTAAGCACTTCATTCTGTAAATTTTGATTGAAATAAATCATTACATTTCGACAGAGAATCAAATCAAATTTGTTGAAAACTACTCCTTGAACTAGGTCATGCTCTCTAAATGACACATTTTGAACCAATGTTTTGTCCATCACGGCCTTTCCATTCTGCTCAGTAAAATAATCTTTAAACTGACCCTTTCCTTCAAACCGGATATAGTTTTTCTCATTAAGCTCCATGTTTTTCATAGAATAATGCCCCATTTTAGCTTTTTCAAGAATAACCTTATCAATATCAGTTGCAATAATCTTAGCCTTATCGAGAATTCCCATCTCTCTCAATAGCATCGCCATTGAAAACACCTCTTCTCCTGAAGAGCAGCCTGCGTGCCAGATACTAATCGTATTATGATTCAATAATATATTGGGTATAACATTGTCCCTTAGCTCACGCCAAAATGAAGGGTCTCTAAACATCTCCGTTACGTTGACTGTAATCTCAGCAATAAAGTCAGCAAAGAATGAGTTATCATCTTTCAGTCGCTTGATCAGTAAGTCGGCGGAACTAAATTTATATAGATCCATTATCCGAAGAATTCTTCTTCTAAAAGAAGACATCGCATAATTAGTAAAGTCGTACTTGTACTTCTCCTTTACCAGTTCCGTTATCCTTCTCAAGTCTGATATTTCTATATCCTGTTTATTCATTGGTGGAATGGTGTATCAGTTTATTTGTTAAGATGCTATTAAAAATAATAACTCTACTCTTAAATTTTGATTTTTATTAAAAAAAACAGAAGTCTCTCCCTATTAAGTCTATTCATTGTATCATCTATTATGGATCATAAAAAAAGAATCTCTTTAATATTAAGATTAAATAATTATTTCTGCAATAAATATGATTTACTAATTACTTATTTCGATAGAATAAGATTTTTTTGCATAAATATGGCGCTTATATTTTTTGTCACTGACAGATTAATATCTTTGCCACTGAGATAATCAACTGCTGCTAATTTTCTATTACTGAAATTAAGGCAGTAAAATTTACTATGACCTGCGAGGTCTATTTAACAATCTAAAGCAAAAGCATGAACCACATTTTAGTGATAGGAGCTGGCCGCTCTGCAAGCTCATTAATCAATTACTTAAAAGACAATGCACTTTCAGAAGGATGGAAAGTCAAACTAGCTGATTTCGATATTGCTTTAGCCGAAAAAAAGGCTGAAGGGCATTCGGAGGTCACTTGTATACAATTCGATATATTAAACAAGGTGCAAACCAAAGATGAGATAGCTAAAGCCGATTTGGTCGTAAGCATGTTGCCAGCAAGATTCCATCACATGGTTGCTGAAGTTTGCGTTGATTTAGGTAAGCATTTGGTTACGGCATCTTATAATAACGATGAAATAAATAGCTTGTCTGAAATAGCGAAGGGCCAAAATGCACTTATCTTAATGGAGTGCGGTCTCGACCCTGGAATTGATCATATGACAGCTATGGAGGTTATTAATGCCGTCAAAGAAAAGGGGGGGAAGTTACTTTCTTTTAAATCGTTCACCGGAGGCCTCGTTGCTCCAGAAAGTGATGATAATCCTTGGAATTACAAGTTCACGTGGAACCCTAGAAATGTGGTGCTAGCTGGACAAGGGACTGCGCGTTTTATCCGAAATGGCCGTTATAAATACATACCTTACCATCACTTATTTAGCAGACTCGATAAAATCACTGTTAGTGGCGTTGGTGATTTCGAAGGATACCCTAACAGGGACTCGTTAGCCTATAGAAAATTATATGATCTTGAAGATATTCCAACCTTATTAAGAGGCACTTTAAGAAAAGAAGGATATAGTCAGGCTTGGGACGTATTTGTTCAATTAGGTATGACCGATGACAGCTACCAAATGGAAGCATTAGACAGTTTAACTTGCAGGGATTTCATAAATGCATTCTTAAAATTTGATACGAACACTAGTATCGAGGATAAATTATGTAAGTATATAGGGATACAGAAAGATGGCGAGGTGTTTAAAAAAGTGGCTTGGCTAGGCTTTTTTGAAAATAATGCGTTGCCAATATCTGAGGGCTCCCCTGCGCAGGTGCTACAAGCCATTTTAGAGACGAAACTTAGTTTATCTCCAGGAGACAAAGATATGATTGTTATGCAACATGAGTTCGAATATGAGCTAAATGGTAAACGCTATGGCAAAAACTCCTCTATAGTCTCTTATGGAGATGATGAAAACATAACAGCAATGTCTAAAACTGTTGGATTGCCTTTAGGTATAGCTGTTAAGAACATTTTAAATGGAACTATAAAGTTAAGGGGAGTGCAAACGCCAATCGAATCTGAAATCTATACCCCTATACTAAAAGAGCTGAGTCAGCTTGGCATTAACTTTAACGAAGAGGAATTTGAGATTAATTAAAATATGGTTAAAAATGGCTTCATAAGCTGAACATAATCTTTATGAAAAGTACCATCTAAATTACGAATAGCTAATTTTTCTTCCTTTAGATGGTACTTCTTGTTTTTACTAAACCCCACTATTCTTCTAAGAATCTTCTTCTCTTCATTGTGTTTTATGGCTAAAGTCCTAGAAACAGAATAACCCAACCTCAACATTTCCTGCTCAAAGAGATTACTTTCATAGAGAGGAAGCATACTATAGAATTGACCATCTTCTTTTAACAAGCGATCGACGGATTGTGCAAGCTCATTAAATGGCAACAAATCAGAGTGATAAGCAATGTTTTTTAATGCATTTACTGCTGACTTTAGATTGTTATTGAAAAAAGGGGGATTGCTAAAAACAATATCAAATTTTTCGACATCAAGGAACCTTTGAACACTATCGTGCGTGATGGTCAACCTGTCATTATAAGGAGAGTTTTTAAAGTTTGACCTTGCCTCTTCATAGGCCTCTAGGCTAATCTCCACTGCATGAATAAAGGCTTTTGAGCGCTGCGCAACCATTAAACTCATAACACCTGTCCCAGTACCAATTTCTAAAACTCGTTGTACAACGGGTAGTATCGGTAGCCATGCAGCAAAAATTGTCGCATCGGTAGTGATTTTGGCAGCACTATATTGCTGTACTACTGTAAATTGCTTAAAATTAAATTGCATAGGCATAAAAAAAGCTACTTGATTGCCTTCAAGCAGCTTTTAAAATTAAACATTTTTTACTTTAGAAATAAAATCTTATCGAAAGTCCACTTGCCACATAGAAAGGATTTGAAGAGAAAAAGTCTATCGCAGGCTTCACATCAATTCCTATTACAAACGGGATCTCTGTTAAAGTATATTCAATACCTAAAATCGCATCAATTCCCAAGTTAAAACCTGTTGATCTGTTATTTCCGTAATAACCTGGTATGATCACATTGTTTCCAAATGATCCTATATGCAAACCAGGCCCGTAGTAGAAGTTTAGATTGGGTGTGTCAAATGCTTGTTTATGAAACTCAAGCAGGCCCGTAAGTTCAAAACCTCCACCATATCCTGATAAAATAACTTCGATAGCTTTGTCATTACTAGTAAAAGTTTTAAAGTTAATACCGGTAGGAAACCCTCCCCTGATACCGATGGCCGTTTTATAATCTTGGGCAAAAAGTCCCATTGAGACGAGAAAAATAATCGCGGTTAAAAATAATGCTTTTTTCATTCTTGAATGTTAATTTATATGATTATCGACATTCTAACGACGAAATATTAAATATGTTAGACTAAGTTATCTTTTTTCAAAACCAGCATCGACTTTATGAGGTCCTTTTTGGGCTTTATCTACAGCAAGCACATCACACCTCTCATTATCTGGATTTCCAGCATGCCCTTTAACCCAGTGGAAATGAAGTGTAAAGGGTTTTGACACCTCCAAATACCGTTTCCATAGATCAATATTCTTTTTGTCTTTAAAATTCTTTTTTACCCAATTCATTAGCCAACCCTTTGTGATGGCATCAGTAACATACTTTGAATCACTATAGATATGAATAGGATATTTAACTGTTTTTAAAGCCTCTAAACCTTTAATAACAGCTAATAACTCCATACGGTTATTTGTGGTAGCCTTATAGCCTTCCGAGAGTTCTTTCTTCGTTTCTCCAAACCTAAGGACGACACCATAACCACCTGGTCCAGGGTTTCCTAAGGCTGAACCGTCGGTGTGAATTGTTATCATCAAAAGAAGTTTTTAAATAGTTTTATGGAGATAGCTAACAATATGATCCCAAATACTTTTCGTAAAACACTGAATCCCGCCTGACCGATTTTTTTCTCAAGCCAACCACAAGTTTTCAATACCACAAAGACCAAAATTAAGTTAAGTACCACTCCAATAATAATATTAATCTGCTGAAATTCTGCTTTCAAGGAAATCAGCGTTGTCATAGTACCTGCACCCGCTATTAAAGGAAAGGCTATGGGCATAATGGACGCGCTAGAAGCAGAAGCCTCTTCATGCCTAAAAATCGTCACCCCAAGCACCATTTCCATCCCTATTAAAAACATTACTATTGCACCGGCAATAGCAAAAGAGCCTATATCTATTCCAAACAGCTTTAAAATAGATTCTCCTAGGTACAGAAATACAATCATAATAACCCCAGCAACGATAGTCGCTTTACCAGATTGAATGTGCCCCAACTTCTTTCGTAAGTCGATAATAATTGGCACCGATCCAAGTATATCTATTACTGAGAATAAAATCAAGGATACTGAAATGATTTCTTTAAAATTAAGCATATTCTGAAATTTTGCGCGAAGCTACGATCTTAATACAAGTTTCCCATACATTTTATCAAAGTCTGATAAAAATAATAATAAACGATCAAAATCTTTATTTGTAATGGCTGGAAAATTTGCAATTCTTACCGTCGAGTCTCTGAGCTGGCCATAGCCATTACCCAATACAACGCCCTGTTTTGAAGCCTCATTCTTTAAATTAGAAATTATCTCAATACGTCCTACTAAAGTGATAACAGTACTTGACCTAAACTCAGCTTTCTTAACCAGCGGTTTGACACTTCTAAGCTTTTCCAATTCAACATATAGCATTCGTGCTCTTTCTTCTAAATCAACTCCTATTATTCCTATATATTCTCTCTCTTCGAGCAGCCGAGATAAAAGATATATATTAGAAATATTGGGAGTATAATGCGTTTGATTTTTTGCTGCATTTTCAAGCATAATGAGCAGACTATTATAATACTCCCTATCCCCTAACAACTTAGCGCGATCAATAGCACGATCATTTACTATCAAAACACCTAATCCTGAAGGCAGTCCAAAACATTTCTGAACTGACGCAAACCATATGTCAGCCACGGTCCAATCCATATATATTCCCCCTAAAGAAGATGTAGCATCATATGCTATTAGCTGGTTAGGATATTTTTTTCTAATGTCTTGTTGAACCTCAATTGACAATTGTGTGCCATTTGAAGTTTCATTTTGCGTGAATGCTAAAAGCTCATTTCCTGACAGATCAGTAGTTAAGATAGGAGAACCTTCCAGTTGAAACTCATAACCCGCGCTAGTAGGGTTTATCTTAGCCGCATAATCAAACCATTTTCTCCCAAACGCACCATTATAAAAGTGTGTACTGCCATCATCGATCAATGACTGACTTATAATTTCCCAACACTCCGTCGCAGAAGATACAAATAGTAAAGAGTAGTCTTGCGGCATCGATAGCTTAGCATGAAACAATTCCTTAACGTGCTGGTAAAGCAATTCAAAATCAGTAGACCTATGATTTTTTTCTAAAATCCCTGAGGCAACAGCCTCTTGATAATACTGACTAATACGGGCGTTTAATTTAGAGGGACCGGGATAAAAATTAAGCATAGATAAAATTATGAAATCCTATGGAGTTTCATGGGTAAAAATCAAATCCTTTTCAGAAATAACACTTTTGGAGAAAGCTACGAACGCCCTATGATCAGAAGGGAAGTCTAATAAACCTTTAGCTAATGTAGTATCGCAAAACAATGTTTCTGATGGGTTTAAATACTCCCGAAAGGAACACCATTCCCACTCTTCAAATCGATTGGCTAATTTTGCACGCAAAGGATTTTGATGAATATATTGAAAACAAATGAAAGCATAATAATCAGGATTAGCACTTTCTGAGATATTTTTTACTTTGGTATGCTGCTGAAATAATGACCCCGTTCTATTATATCGCTTATTTATTCCGCGTGTATAACTGCGTAAAGTGACAGCTAAGCCTTGGCTATATTTATACCTATCAAATCCATTTTTTATTTGCACCAAAAAATGAAAGTGATTTGGCATTAAACAATAAGCTAGAATATTGAGATGCGGTTTAAGGTGTCTACTTACTTTCCGTAAAAAGTAAGTATAATTTTCTCGACAAAAGAAGATCTTTTGCCGGTTGTTCCCTCGATTAAATATATGGCATATCTGTTGGTCCTCCACAGCTTCAAAATTTAGTGTTGTTTTTCAATTAGTGATCCGATGACTAAAGAAAACTAATTCTCTTAACTGTACTCGGTACATAAGCATTTAAAACCAGCTTTATTTCTTCTTAAAACCGTAGGTTATTTGCTTGCTGAAGGATTCAGGAAAATGTTCAACATCATTGAAGCCTAACGGCTCTTCTCTACCATCTTGAGGTATATAGTTGGTGCGAAAAATATAATCCCAAAGGCTTAAAGAAATACCGAAGGTAGCTCCATAACGACGAGGCATATGTTTCGCATGATGCCAGATGTGCATCTGAGGGTTATTAAATATATATTTTAGTGGTCCTAAAGGCACACTAATGTTAGAGTGGTTAAAATGACCAATACTCAAAGCAAAAAGGTGTACCAAGAGAAACTCTTGAATTCCAAAACCGATGATTGCTAAAGGTATATATTCAATGGTCCTGTATACAATGGTTTCCATCCAATGAAACCTCAGGTGTGCTGCGAATCCCATCTGTTCAACAAAATCATGCACTTTATGAAACTCCCATAAAAAAGAGACCCTATGAAGCAACCTGTGAATATTCCAATGAACAAAATCCCTTGCTATAAAAAGTGTTAGTAGTTGTGCCCATGTATGCCATCTGTCAATTTCAATAGCGACCAAATTGCTAATTCCGAATTGAGCTAGAAAGTCATTAAAGAGGGATACAAAGACATTTGAAAAAGCGTAAAAGCCTACTAATGAGAAAATAAAAAAATTGAAAAACATATAAAACCCATCCAACCAAAAATCTTTTCTTATTGATTTCTGCTTCTTACGCCAAGGCATTAACAGCTCTAAACAATAAAAGAAAATTGAAATGAAGATCAACCAATAAAAATAATTCCCCCAATGAGGGTTCAGTATTTCTCTACCCACATATTGGGCATAGTTAACAAACGATTCTATAAATAATTCTACGTATCTCTTTTATCTGCTCAAATACATCTTACGAACCAAAGCGTAAGTTTAAAGCTATATTTTAGCAAGATAGATTGCAACAGTTGTTACATTGGAGCACAAAATAACAAAAGATAGCCAACTAAATACTTAGTTGGCTACGCTTATTTTATAGCTGCTTAATTTGAATTTCATGCTTTGCACTCATGGCATTGCCACTCGTAGTATTTAGACCTAGAGGAATAAATACCTTAAGCTTATTACCCCTGTATTCGGCAATAACTCCATTAACATCTGCAAATTCAGGTAATTCAATTCTTCTGTAAAACAAAGGTATATTTACACTGCTGCTTTGTTGACTCAATTGAACCGCATAAAGCTGCATCACACTACCCTCTGTCAGTATTTTAAAATTCTCAGCTGATGTACTTGGTGCAAAAATAGAGATAAGATATCCATCTTCCCTTTTATCAATTTCCATTGTTATTTGCACTATCCCGCCTCCTAATGTATGGAGTTGATCACCTTGAAAAAGTAAGTTACGCAATAAAGATTTATTTTCTAATAAGTTCATAGCTCCTATTATTTTAGTGAAAATCAACAAATTGTATTCCAGTTCACTTTAATATACATAAAATGTCATTGTGGCACTAATAATTTTAGACGTATGACATTATTTCCGCTTCTAAACCGAAAATTGTCTCTGCTAAGACAACATATAGTTATTGATTTTGTAAATTTGCATGCTAATTCAATCCATGAGTCCGAAAATTATCGTAGTTATCCCAGCCTTTAATGAAGAAAACGCTGTTGGCAAGGTTGTCAAAGCGATACCTACACCATTAGTGGACCTAATTATTGTCGTTAACAATGCTTCTACAGACGCCACACGAAAAAATGCTGAAGATCAAGGCGCAATGGTGATTGACCAACCCGTTAAAGGCTATGGAAACGCATGCCTGAAGGGAATGGAATACATTGCACAAGAACGTCTTAATCCTGACATCGTAGTATTCATTGACGCCGATTTCTCTGATTATCCTGAAGAAATGCCTTTATTAATTGACCCTATAATTGACGAAAACTATGATATGGTGATTGGTTCACGCGCCTTGGGTAAACGTGAAAAGGGATCGATGACAATACCACAAGTTTTTGGAAATTGGCTTGCCACTAAGCTGTTGAAATGGATATATGGTTATAGGTTTACAGACCTGGGTCCTTTTAGAAGTATTAAATACAGTAAACTAATTGAACTGAACATGCAAGACAAAACCTACGGATGGACAGTGGAGATGCAAGTTAAAGCAGCAAAAAGACAAATGAAAACTACTGAGGTAGCAGTAAATTATAAAAACCGTATTGGTACTTCTAAAGTATCAGGCACCGTCAAGGGTACCTTTATGGCTGGCTATAAAATCTTATATACCATATTTAAATACATCTGATGAGCTGGGAGTGGATAATCATATCAATATATGGACTGAGCCTCTTGTTCATTTTCTTTTTTAGCTTAGGACAATTGCACTTAACGTGGCATTACCTTAAAGCTTTAAAAGAAAGAAAGAATCATGTGGAGCCAATAAAAAGCACGCAACATTTACCCGCTGTTTGTATTCAATTACCTATTTACAATGAAAAATATGTTGTAGAAGGTCTGGTTGATAGTGTCTGTGCAATAAATTATCCAGCCAAGTTATTAAGCATACAGGTACTTGATGATTCTACTGATGAAACTACCGCTATTCTTCAACATAAAATTGAGCATTGGCGCGCCAAAGGAATTAACATTGACTTAATAAGAAGACCTGATAGAAAAGGCTTTAAAGCTGGGGCATTACAATACGGAATGGAAGTGACTAAAGCTCCCTTTATAGCTATTTTCGATGCAGACTTTCTACCTCCTTCAGATTTTCTTCATCGAACAATCCCTCAATTTTCAGACTCAAAAGTAGGCGTTGTACAAACACGATGGGGACACACAAACAAACAATATTCTTTGTTGACCAGGTTACAAGCATTTGGACTAGACGCCCATTTCACGATTGAACAAGTGGGAAGAAACCATGCAGGCTCATTTATAAATTTTAATGGTACCGCTGGTGTTTGGAGAAAAGAGACCATTATTGATGCAGGGGGCTGGTCAGCAGACACCCTCACAGAAGATCTTGACTTAAGCTACAGGGCACAATTAAAAGGATGGCAATTTATTTATAAGGAAGATGTAGAATCGCCTGCCGAACTACCTATTATTATGCCTGCTATCAAATCCCAACAGTTTAGATGGAACAAAGGAGGGGCTGAAACGGCACGAAAGAATTTTGGTAAAATACTAAAGTCAAACTTAGGTTTTAGCAATAAACTACATGCTTTTTTTCACTTATTTAATAGCTCCATTTTCATTGCTATTTTAATTACTGCCTTGCTGAGTGTTCCTATGCTTTACATAAAAAGCAAACAACCTGCGCTTGCTTTGTTATTCCAAATTGGGAGTGTGTTCTTATTGGGTTTCTTTTCAATTGCTATATTTTATTGGGTAGCGGCTAAGCAACTATCCAATGAACGCTTCTACTTTATAAAAACATTCCCCATTTTCATTACAATATCAATGGGCCTATCATTACACAATGCCTTCGCTGTGGCCGAAGGGCTATTAGGTTTTAAGTCCGCCTTCATCAGAACCCCAAAATTCAACTTGCAAAAGGGGGGAAATGAAAGTTGGCAACAAAACAAATACCTGAATTTACAAATTAGCTGGCTTACGGTTTTTGAGGCTTTCTTGGCTATCTATTTTGGATTCGGTATCTGGTTGGGCATCCATCTAGCGGACTATGGATTGCTTATTTTTCATTTTATGCTTATGCTCGGCTATGCACTCGTATTCTTTCACTCAGTTAGTCCCAAATTAAAACATTAAACATGCGTAGTAGGCAGCATCAAATAGTCCTTGTACTATTCGGCCTAGTGTTAGTCACCATTAGCTATTTTACTGAGCGATCACAATCACCCGTCCTGTTAAGCCAATTTAGTGCGTTATTCATCGGGTATCTCTGGCTTTATAGGTACGCCAACGAAATCAATGATGCGGACATTTTTAAATCGGCAGTCGCCTTCAGAGTCTTATTAATATGCGCTATACCCAATCTTTCTGAGGATGTTTATCGTTTTATATGGGACGGCCATTTATGGCTTAATAATATTGATGCCTATCAATATCTGCCTTCAATTGTTGTCGAGCAAATGCCTACGATAGTAAGCTCAACTTTATACAATAAGCTCAATTCACCTAATTACTTCACTATTTACCCCCCACTGAACCAGCTGTTATTTCTGGGAGCGGCCTTATTTAAGCATACTTATTTATCCATTGTATTCATTAAATTATTTATAGTAGCTGCAGAAGTCCTCAGTCTAGTTGGGTTGCGTAAATTGCTATTGAACCAAGTAAACAGCACTAAAGTCTTTGTCATCTATGCATTCAACCCTTTGGTAATTCTGGAAATGAGCGGCAATCTTCATTTTGAAGCCTTTGTCGTATGTGCTCTTATATGGACAGTAGTATTTTTTAAGCAAAACAAATATCTCAAAAGTGGCCTCATGATGGGACTGGCGATTGGCTTCAAAATATTACCTATCATCTTACTAGCAAGCTTTTTCAGAAAACTAAAACTCTCTCAATATGTGCTGTGGGTCTCAGTGGCTATTGGGAGTGCCTTTATCAGCTTTTTGCCACTTGTGCAAACACATATCTTCAGCGGCATTCAAGAAAGTGCACAGCTATATTTCCAAAGTTTTGAGTTCAATGCTAGCCTTTACTACTTCGCACGGTATATCGGCTATCAAATTTACGGCTACAATATCATTCAGACTGCAGGGCCCTATATTGCGCTCACAGGAATATTTCTTATTGTTCTTTATAATGTTTTCATCGCAAGAAATATTCTTATTTGGGAACGCATGCTTTTTAGCTGGTTGATCTACTGTTTATTTGCTACCACTATCCATCCTTGGTATATAATTCCTCTACTTTTATTTGGTGCCATGAGTGGGTATGGGTTCCCCATTCTCTGGTCATTCCTCATATTCTTTACTTATCTTGGATACTCAACAACAGGATTTACTGAAAATTTATGGATTACTACTTTCGAGTACATCCTAGTTTTAGCTTATGCCGTATTTGAAGTAAGTATTAAGTATATTAGAAATCATGATGAAACGATTAATGCAAGTTAGTTTTCTCTCTCTCCTGAATTTATTGGGTGCCTGTGGTCAGCAGACCTATGACCAAAAGCTAAATAGCCTGTATAAAAAAACAGTGCCGCTAATGCGATCAGCTGAATTAGACTCTATGCGTGAAAAGCATGCAGTGGTGTTACTTGACACCCGGTCCACTAAAGAATACCAAGTAAGTCACTTGAAGGATGCACAATTTGTAGATTACGATGCATTTGAGGTAGGTACAATAAATATTCAAGACAAGGAAAAACCAATCGTTGTCTACTGTTCTGTAGGGTATAGAAGCGAACGTGTGGGAGAAGCCTTGAAAAAGGCTGGCTACAAAAATGTTTATAATTTATACGGCGGTATTTTTCAGTGGAAAAATGAGGACTATCCTGTGTACGGGAACGACGGAAAACAAACTGATAGTGTTCATACCTATAATAAACGATGGGGTCAATGGCTGGAAGAAGGCAAAGGAATTAAAGTATACGATTAATATTAAATGCAGAAAAATTTACTACTCGTTTTTGTTAAAAACCCAGAACTAGGGAAATGCAAAACCAGGCTTGCTGCCACCATAGGAGATGAAAAAGCCCTCACTTTCTATAGGAATATGCTACAACACACGAAACCTATAGTAGAAGATGTTCAGGCAGATAAGCAGATCCATTATTCAGCTTATATTGATCAGGATGACATATGGCCCAATGATGGTGACTTCAGCAAGCAGTTACAAGAGTCTGGTGATCTTGGTGATAAAATGAAAGCTGCCTTTAAGGCTGGCTTTGAAGCTGGCTATGAGCGTGTCTCTATCATTGGCAGTGATTGCTACACCATTACCTCCACTATCATTAATGGAGCCTTTAGGGCCCTTGAGAGCAAAGATACGGTATTGGGTCCAAGTACCGACGG
>JBKEFO010000017.1:0-22107 GCA_046709585.1 Marivirga sp. | reverse complement strand
TGAGAGATAATTCCGCGAAGCCCGATTTACCTGAAGCTTATATGTTTGACACTGGTATAAAGGAATGGCAAAAATTTGAAGTATGGCCTCCACAAATTGGCATAACTACCCTCGGCTTCAAGAAGAACGGCAAGCTAATAATTAATGAAAAAGGCGATGAAGATGCCAAGTTCAATTATACATCAGACCCTGCTAAACCAGTACCTTATGTTTCCTTTACAGAAGGAGTCACTTTTACGCCGCGCGCTTATATGAGTGATGATCAACGGCATGCAAGTAGAAGACCTGACGTGCTTACATTCTCTACCGATGCGCTTGATGAAAACACGGTGCTCGCTGGAGAGATCCTAGCAAAACTTAAGGTCGCTATATCGTCTACCGATGCCGACTTTATTGTTAAAATTATTGATGTTTATCCTGCTGATCACGAAAGTTATGAGCATAACCCTACAAATATTGTGATGGGTAATTATCAGCAATTAGTAAGGGCAGAAGTATTTAGAGGAAGGTTTAGAAATAGCTTTGCATCACCGGAGCCCTTTACACCAAACGAGGCTACAGATGTTGAATTTAGATTACAAGACATACTACATACCTTTAAAAAGGGACATAAAGTCATGGTTCAGATTCAAAGTACTTGGTTTCCGTATATCGACAGAAACCCACAGAAATATGTGGACAACATCTATAAAGCGAAGGAAGAAGATTTTATTAAAGCTGAGATAACGATAATGGGGGATTCTAAAATTGAGATCGGCGAGTTAAACAATGTTCCAGCGTCTTTAGACCTAGAGGTTAAAAAATAGCCATAGGGTTCTTTATTTTATGAAGGTTAAAAAATAGAAAAGGGGAGCATGTGCTCCCCTTTTCGCCTACAACCATAAAACTATGAACGGTAACCAGCCACCCACAGAAAAGATTTTATTCAAATCTCTCTTTTAAAGACACCATCTCTTGTAAAATGGTTGGAAATGCACTAAAAATATTTTCCTTTTATCCTGCACCTACAGCCACCATTTGCTTTAATTCCCTTACTTGCCCTGCTGGGGTAAAATAGGAAAAATGAATAATATAATATCCCACACCTACGAAATTGCCATTATTGTCATCTCCATTCCAACGCACAAAACCGGCGGTACCAATAGCCTGATTATTTAATAGGGTTTTGACTTCCTGTCCATTTGTGTTAAAGACTTTTATGGTTGCCAAAGCAGCGCTTGCGTGAACTAGATAGCTAATTATAGTATAGCTTCTTCCTGCTCTGAATGGCGAGAACGAAGAGGGCTCGACGGTTAATTGTTGTGTTTCTTCCAAGACACCTTTGCCTATAAACTGCGAATTCACCTTTCCTGGGGTAGCATAGCCCACATTAGCGGCTGCAGAATGCCAGCTATCAGCTACCTCAATGGGTGACTCAGGGTGAATTCTCTCTAACGAAACTCCTTCTGTATCATGATAAAAAATGGAATGCATATCGTCTGAATACTCCAGAAGTTGGTGTGTTACTAAATCAGGATCGATTAAGCTTATGCTTCCTGAATGGTTAGGAAAGCTTGGTAATTCCATGGCAATTAAGGCGCTGGGTTCTGTCGAAGTAGCATATTGCTGCCTTAGTTGAGCTGGAAGTTCTGTAAACACTAGAAAAGAGTAAGGGTGTACTATTAGTGACTGATGGCCCAACATTTCACTCTCATCATTTTGATTTTGGAAACGCCATCCATTCAAATTAATATACTTATCAGACCTATTATACAATTCAATAAAATCTACACCATCTGGCAAAGGATCATACAAAATCTCATTAATAACAATATCCTCTGGCACGGCTTTCTCAGGCAGGGCAAAAGTAATTCTTCTATTTGTATTGTTCAAATTGCCCACACAGTCTGAAATATTGGTAGCCGATACTGTATACAATACTTTGGCTTTTAAGGTATCTTCTAAAGACACTTGTAGCTGTACATTGCTTAGTTGACTAATACCTAAAATAGTTTTTGACGGTTCAATTTCTATTTTTGGTGCAATAAAATCCTCTCTTATTCTTTCTGAAAAGGTGAGAATCAAATGTTGTGCGTCCACAGCCTGAACACTCATCAGCTCAGGTCCAAAATTATCAGGATAAACTTCGCGTACCGAGTTGCTTTTTCCAGGTGTTCCTCGATTCGCTGAAATAGATGCTCGCCAGTTTGGTTTGCCAGCACACGGATTATTTGTATCCATAATTTCCAAAGACCAGCCGCCCTCCTCCTCTTTAAAATCCTCCCTATACCAAGAACTGGTATAGCTTATATCATTTACTTCTACGCTATTTCTTCTGAAAAGACTAATATGATCTGCTGTATTATTCAAACTTGGCCACGGTGATAAACCTATTACCCTTCCAAATTCCATAAATTGGCTAGACTTAGACTGAGGGCACAGGATGATATGCTCTCCTGGCATAATAACCTCTACTGGTATAGCCGTCGTATCTTTACTGTCGGCCAATAAAAAGTCTACTAATGCAACCTTGTAGTCATGAGGGTTGTATATTTCTATGTACTCAACATTAGGCAGGTAGTTATCTCCCAATGGTTTTATCATTAACTCTGTTATTATTAAATCATTAAAAGAAGGTGCTGCAAAAGGTTTATAAGTGAATGCTATCTGCTCTTCTGCCAGTAAATTATCCTGTTCATCTGCAACAGCGTCTATTTCCATTATATAGGGTTGGTCAGCGGTCAGGGCTTGGTTCAACGAGAGTAAAACCTCTTGTTTATCCTTCTTAATAGCCTCAACTTCGATGTCGTTGTCTACAAGACGGAATACATTGCTAAGATTCATATCCCAAAACACCTCTTCATCAAAGGTTAAAAGCAACAACGTATCCGCCATGGAAAATATGTCCACTAATTTGGGTGGCTGAATATCAAAGATAAAGCTATGGTTAATAACATCAGAGAGGCTTCCATTGCAGTTAGCTATATTTTTTAATACTATGTTGTATAGGTAGCCATTCTCCAAGGACTCATCTAATCGTATAACTAAGCGCTTCTGTAACACTTCATATGAAACCTCTTCTTTAACTTCATTCACAACAAACTCAAAAGGAGCGTCGGGTCGGGTAACCAACTCTTTATCAAATTCAAAAATTATTTCCACGCCACTTACAACTTGTACATACATTAACTTTGGTGTAGACCCCAAGAAGTCAATATCAGTAACCGAATTCTCATGCCCTGGGGTTCCTCCCTGCGCAGCCTCAGATGCCGTCCAGTTAGAAGAATCAAAACAAGCGAGGTCCTTATTAATAATTTCTAAACTATAGCCCCCGTCTACTTTATCAGCATTCTGAATCCAACTTTTTGCATAGGAAAAACCATCTATCAGTATATTCTCTTTGGTTTTCAATACGATGCTGTCTTCTCCATTATTGAGAGACGGCCACTTATTGGGGACAATGCATTTACCATACGTATTATAAGAGTCCAAGGCGCTCTCCGTGCAGAGAATAACATAGGTTTTTGGAGGGAAAATATAGGAAGGAAGCTGCCCAAAATTCGTTGAATTATCTTTTATGATTAATTTAGATAAGTCAATGTAGTTGTTAGAATTATTAAAGAGCTCAATAAATTCATTCTCCGGTAACCCGACAACAGGGCTAGGGTCTGCAAGAAACTCTGTGATAAGAATGTCTTTAGGTGCTACTTCTTCGATTTCAATAAATTGAAACTCAAAATCCTCCTCGACAAGGATATTATTTGACAAGTCCGATACATCAGCAATATGCAGCTTATAAAACGCACCATTTATAAATGGGGCTGTAAAGTGGAGCAATAGACTATCATCAAAAAATACGAGTGAATCAGGCTGAATTCCTGCTGGCTCTAAAAGAAAACTTGATTGACTCTCGGTCTTCATTTTATCAAGTGCTTCAGAAAAAAGTAAGGAAATAGATTGGTCTCCTACTAACGCTGCACTCACTAATTTGGGTGGAATAGTATCCTTAATTTCTGGTCCAAAATAAATATTGTCTACATAGAAGAGATCCCTCCTTGAAGAGGTATAAAAACATTTAACACCTAAAGAAACACTCCTAAAAGGAGGTTTATGCAAAGCAGAACCTATTTCAATACTTTCTTTTTTATCGTCCTCCTCAACACTTATTTTCCACTTATTTGATGTGTCTAGATTAACTTGGATAGTGAACCGAAAAGGACCTGCAAACAAGCCTTCTCCACCACCAATAATCAAGCTATCTGTTCCTTCCTTGGTATAAAACAGCTTGAGGCCATCATTGCTTCCGGCTTCACCAATTTCAATAAAGTAGGCCTCAAATCCAGGGGACAACAATGTGTCTGTATTTAGCTTTTGATTTGTTGTTGCCAAATAATACCGGAATTTATTACTCCCAGAAGGAGCAAAATCTAAGTGAAGTTTAATCCTCCATTCTTCCTCTAATAAATCCGTGGCTTCGAATGCTGTGCTTAGGTATTTTGGCTCTATTACAGTTGACTGGTCAAATAATTGTAATTCATTATCTGTATTAATAATAAAGGCCGCGGTATCGCCAGTCCATTTCGGGTGGGTATAAAAGTCACCGTCATCAAAACGCTCAACTATCGTTTGTGCATTAAGAGACAAAATGGGGAGCAAAATACCTATAAAACAAATTAATGGTTTCATAGTGTAAGGTTTTGGTTATTAGTCTGTAATAAATATACTAAATTTGTAATTCATAGAACATCAATTTTTATAAAATACATTATGAAATTAGCGGTAGTAGGTGCCACTGGTCTAGTTGGCGGAGAAATATTAAAAGTCTTGGAAGAAAGGAATTTTCCGTTTGATAATCTTTTGCTTGTTGCTTCAGAGAGGTCTGCTGGTAAGAAAATGACTTATAAGGGTCAACAATATACTGTTATAAGCATAAAGCAAGCGCTAGCGGAAAAGCCTGACTTAGCATTATTCTCTGCTGGTGGTAATACCTCCTTAGAATGGGCTCCTAAATTTGAGGCAGTCGGTACTATTGTCATAGACAACAGCTCCGCTTGGAGAATGAATGACCGTATAAAATTGATTGTTCCTGAGATTAATGCCCATGAACTAAAAATAGACCATAGGATTATCGCTAACCCTAACTGCAGTACCATCCAAATGGTCCTTGCTTTAGCTCCTTTACATCAAAAATACAAAATTAAAAGGATTGTTGTTTCAACTTACCAGTCAGTGACAGGAACAGGCAAAGCGGCTGTTGATCAAATGAACGCTGAAAGAGAGGGTAAATTAGCTGAAAAAGTCTACCCACATCCCATTGATTTAAATGTGCTGCCGCATATTGATATCTTTCTGGAAAATGATTACACAAAGGAAGAAATGAAAATGGTACATGAGACGAGAAAAATCTTAGGAGATACATCAATAGGTGTAACAGCGACCTGTGTAAGGCTCCCTGTCGTTGGCGGCCATTCGGAATCAATAAACGTTACTTTCGAAAATGATTTTGATATTGTTGAAATCAACGCGCTGTTGCGTAATACGGAAGGCATCGTTATCCAAGATGACCCGAAAAATAACATCTACCCTATGCCTTTAAATGCACATGGCAAAGATGAAGTGTTCGTAGGCAGAATTCGCAGAGATGAGTCCGCGCCCAATACGCTCAATATGTGGGTAGTTGCTGACAACCTAAGGAAAGGTGCTGCGACAAATGCCGTGCAGATAGCAGAATACATGTTAAAAAACAGTTTAGTGCATGCACATGGATTTGATAGATAATCCCCAGCTACAAAATATTTTGGCATTTATTACGCAAAACCAACAGGAAAACCCTGCTCAATTGCTTTTATCAAACAAAATACCGGAAGACTTTCCAAAACAGGCCATCGCAGAGCAGATTGCTTCAAGACAAAAAGCGAAAGCAAAACTTCCCGACTTATACAACAATAAAAGCATTCTCTTCCCTCCCTCCATATCTATGGAACAGTGTAGCTCTGAGGCTACAGCACTATTCAAAGCATCACTCATTGAAGGCGCTTATTTAACGGACCTTACTGGTGGCTTCGGAATAGACACTTTATACCTTAGTGAGCATTTTGACAAAACTAACTATGTGGAGCACAATGATCAGTTGTGTGCACTAGCAGCGTATAACTTTCAAATATTGCATAAAGACAACATTAATGTCCACCATGCCGATGCGCACACTTTTCTAGAGGGTATGGCAAAGGGTGATTGTATCTATATTGATCCTGCAAGAAGAGACAAAAATAATCAGAAAGTATTCGGGTGGGAGGATTGCCAACCCAACTTAATGGCACTGCTACCGAAACTATTGTCTAAAGCAAAAACTGTTTTAGCAAAAGCAGCACCAATGCTCGATATTAGTCAAGCTATACTTCAGCTAAATGGATTTGTCAAAGAGGTATATATAGTAGAATGGAAAGGAGAGGTTAGAGAATTACTCTTCAATATCTCTGATCAAAAATTCACCGATCCGGCGATAATGGCTATTATTTTAGATAAGAGCGGGGCTGTGCAACATCGCTTTGAAGCAAGTATGGAATCAGAAAAAAAGAATGCTACCCGTATAGCCCAACCTAAGGAGTATTTATATGAGCCCTCACCAGCACTTATGAAGTCCGGCTTTTACACCACATTGTCAACACGCTACGGTTTAGAAAAACTGCATCAAAATACGCAGCTGTTTACAGCCAACGAATTAATACCTCAGTTTCCTGGAAAAACGTATCATATAAACTCCATTATTGCCCCTCAGAAAAAACTATTACAGGAACAACTCCAATCTATGCACGCCAATCTAAAGTGCAGAAACTTTCCTATGGATATCAATGTACTTAAAAAGAAATTAGGTCTGAAAGACGGAGGAAGCAATTACCTTTTTGCCACTACCTTAGCCGACTCAAGCAAGCGTCTACTGATTTGCAAGAAGGTAGACGAATAGGAGTATGATAAATGGCACGCCATAGTACTTTAGCACCTTCCACCGGTTAGGTGCCTCGTTCCACCACAACACACGCCAGGGTGAGAGGTAACCAATAATAATGTGGGTGATTAGTAAGAGTAAAAGGAATGCTAAAACTATCATGTCCGCAAATTAAATAAAAACAAGACGAATTAGCGCTGTCATTTTTAAAAATGCCCCTGACACCACTCTTTTTGGAGGGCGAAAACATTGTATTAATACTAATTAAGTGACTCGCTAAAGATAAAAATAATTTAGTTGCTTGTTTTTCAGTGGCTTACACAATTATATCCCTAGCTAACGAATGTTAGTTGGGTAAATCGGCGCCACTTGTTTATATTTGTAATTGACATCAGCAAATAATTTAAAATAGTTATGGAATTTGGATTGAGCGAGAACCAGCAAATGATTGCACAAATGATCAAAGATTTTGGTGCAAAAGAAATTACACCAAATAGAGATCAATGGGATGAAGAACAATATTTTCCTGTAGAGGTCATGAAGAAATTAGGGGGATTGGGCTTGATGGGTGTTTTGGTGCCACAAGAATATGGTGGTGCTGGTTTTGGCTACGAAGAATATGTGACGGCAATTTTAGAATTGGCAAAGGTAGACCCTTCTATCGGTCTATCTATGGCAGCACATAACTCATTATGTACTGGCCATATTTTACAGTTTGCTAATGACGAGCAGAAGAAAAGATGGTTACCGAAGTTAGCCACCGCTGAATGGATAGGCGCTTGGGGCTTAACCGAGCCTAACACTGGCTCTGATGCTGGAAACATGAGAACCACTGCCATACAAGATGGTGATTATTGGGTTATTAATGGAGCCAAAAACTGGATCACACATGGTAAATCAGGTGATTTAGCTGTTGTTATTGTTAGAACAGGTGAAAAAGGCAATTCTCATGGCATGACTGCATTTGTTGTTGAAAGAGGTACTGAAGGCTTTCGAGGAGGAAGAAAAGAGAATAAATTGGGCATGCGTTTATCTGAAACGGCTGAGATGATTTTCCAAGATTGTCGCATCCACAAAGACAATATGTTAGGCAAGGTAGGTGAAGGTTTTATTCAGTCTATGAAAGTACTTGATGGTGGTAGAATATCTATTGCAGCATTGTCATTAGGAATTGCCGCAGGTGCTTATGAAGCAGCACTTGCCTACAGCAAGGAAAGAGAGCAGTTTAACCAGCCTATCTCAAAATTTCAAGGCATAGCCTTTAAGCTAGCCGACATGGCTACTGAGTTGGAAGCTGCGACGCTACTAACCTTTCAGGCTGCAGACATGAAAAATAGAGGCATAAATGTAACTAAAGAGTCTGCGATGGCTAAGTATTATGCGTCAGAAGTAGCCGTTAGAAATTCTACAGAGGCGGTTCAGATTTTTGGTGGCTATGGTTATACAAAAGACTACCCTGTAGAAAAGTTCTACAGAGATTCTAAGCTGTGTACTATTGGAGAAGGCACCTCCGAAATACAAAAATTAGTGATTAGTAGAGCTATCTTAAAATAGTAGACTTCGATTCCGCTATTAAAAAAGGTTAGTGCTGATGATAGCACTAACCTTTTTTATTGTCTTTTAAGCACCAATTCATTTTCTGACAAGTTCAGAATTTCAAAGCTTACCAGGCGATCTCCCTTATTATCATTAATTTCCAATATCGCGTTATTATCCTTTAACTTATAAGTGCCTTCCTCTATAAAATGTGCGTCATTTGATGCTAGCACTTTGTAATCACAGCGCCCTTGTTTATTGAAAGAATAGCTCTGGCGATACCTATCCGCGCTTAGCGAAGGATCATTACATAGGATGTATATTTCTTTTCCATCATCATTCTCTAATTGAGCCCAACACTTATGAAGGTCAGCATAGTCCGTTTTTCCACAACCTACTAAAAATAAAATGGCTAAAAATAGCACTGAATATTTTTTCATTATCAATTATTTGTTGTTTACAGACACATAAATATGACGGCTAGTTGGCATTTTGAGGTTGTTAAATTTAATAAATACATGCTACTATTTGTATCCTCCCACAGAAGACCCACTCATAACTTCTCGAGCATTATCTCATGCGCCGTCGCGCTTCCTACTCTAAATTCGTGAATTTTATTGCCTTTCAAATCTTTAATCACCAATATATCATCCTTTAACTTATAGCTGCCGCTTCTCATTTGGTGTGCATCATTTGCTGCTAGACTAGTATACTTACACTTATTATTACTTTGAAAGACAAATACTTGTCTAAACCTAGCAGGCGGTAATGTTGCCTGCTCTCCATTCACAAATAACTGCCGCCCATTGGCATCCTGCTCATAAGCATGTGTCCACTTACCTTGTAAATCTCCCAGTTGAGCATTACAGTTAAAAGCACCTAATGTGCTGACAAAAAAGAATAATAGGCTTATTTTCATCATGGTATTTCTTGGTAAATGGTTGATTATCAAAATATAATTGGAAGATACAATCTTTCCTCTTACATTTGCAGTCCTTTAAAACACGCCGACAGTTTGTTGGCATAAATATATAGATAAAGTTTTAAAGATATTCGCAAGGGAAGGAGGTGTAAATTATGATCGTAGTAAACGTAAAAGAAAACGAATCGATTGATAAAGCTTTAAAACGCTTTAAGAAGAAGTTCGAGAAGACAGGTGCATTAAAAGAAGTTCGTTCTCGTCAACACTTTGTAAAACCTTCTGTTAAAAGAAGAAAAGAAGTAATTCGTGCCGCCTATAGGCAACATATGCAGGATTTGGACAGCTAAAATTTTAGCTTTTTTGAATTCTATTTACTAAGTTAGTACTCTTCCATCTTTGGAAAGGGTACTAACTTTTTTTATGCTCAAAGCTTTCCTCAAATATTTAGAATTTGAAAAAAGATACAGTCCGCATACGCTGACATCTTATCAAAACGACCTTAATCAATTCGAGCAATTTTGTCAGACACATTTTACCATTGTGGATTTAGAAAAAGTAGAGCATCGGCACATTAGAGCTTGGGTGGTTCACCTCATGCAGCAAAACATTCTACCTACATCTATTAACCGAAAAATTGCCTCCCTTAAGACCCTGTATAAATTCGCCTTCAAAAGAGGTTTTATCCATGACTTGCCCACACAAAAAGTGCGGTCTCTGAAAGTCCCTAAAAGACTTCCTCAGTTTATACAAGAACAAAACATGGAAGACCTGCTCAACAGTTTTGAGACAGCGGATGGCTTTGAAGAAACCCGAGCAGCTCTCATTTTAGAATTCCTTTACGGAACAGGCATACGCTTATCTGAATTAATACAGCTAAAAGAGACCGACATTAATTTCTTCCAGAATACAATTAAAGTAAAAGGAAAGGGAAATAAGGAAAGAATAATTCCGTTACATCAGCAATTAGTGAAAAGAATAAATCAATACATAAACCTTAAAAAAGAGTACTTTTCCGGCAACACGGATGTAACCGTTATCGTTACTAATAGCGGTAACCAAGCTTATCCAGTAATGATCAATAGAATTGTTAAAAAATATTTGAGCGCGTTCTCCACTATTGAGAAACGAAGTCCTCATGTATTAAGGCATTCCTTTGCTACGCACTTATTGAACAAAGGAGCAGACTTAAACGCTGTAAAAGACCTGTTAGGCCATAGTAGCCTTGCTGCTACCCAAGTATACACTCATAATTCGCTTGACAAGCTCAAGAAAGCTTTCGATCAAGCTCACCCTAAAGCGTAAGTTTAACTATAAATGAAAAAACTATGAAGCTACAAATGCATTCTATTCACTTCGACGCAGACGAAAAATTGTTAGATTTTATTCAAAAAAGAGTTGACAAATTAGAAACTTTTTATGATCGATTTATTGACGGTGAAGTATTTCTAAGACTCGACAAGGACAATCAAAATGAAAATAAAATTGTAGAAATAAAGCTAAATATCCCCGGGCTTCAATTATTTGCGAAGGAAAGAAAAGACTCTTTTGAAGCCGCAACTGATGATGCTACGGAAGCCTTACGAAGGCAAATTAAAAAGCACAAAGAAAAGCAAATGGTTAATTAATACAATGACCCAAATATGATTATTTAAGCCCGATAGGTATCGGGCTTTTTTATGTTTTAACTTTATGGTATGTTAATTGGTTAACAGCAGCTGATACAATTCCCAAATTATTATGCATCTAAAAAAAGTTTTTGTCGTGTTTCTCGTGCTCTGCACCCAACAAAGGGTTACAGCACAATACGTAATGGAACAAGACAGCAGTATACTTATTAACAATATGTATATTCAAATGGAAGTCACCTCTTCCGTTAATGCGATGTATAATGCACAGCATGATAAAGCGGAGAAAGACTTTAGATGGATTCGCTACCGTTTTCCAACCCACCCTTTACCCTACTTCTTATATGGTTTAAATGAATGGTGGAAAATTTTACCCGAACCGCAGGTACGCACCTACGACGACAGGTTTCTAGCCTATATGGACAGTGCTATATATTTTGCCGAGAAGATTTTTGACGCGGATGAAAATAACATTGAAGCCGCTTTTTTTCTCGCTGCTGGCCATGCCTTCAAAGGTAGGTTTTATGCTGAAACGGGTAGCTGGACTAAAGGGGCTTTCGAGGCAAAAACAGCTCTTAATTACCTGGAGTTAAGTAAAGGGAAAAAAGATTTAAGTCCGGAATTTTTATTTGGTGATGGCTTATACAACTATTATGCTGAATGGATTCCAGAAAACTACCCTATCCTAAGACCCGTTATGCGTCTTTTTGATGAGGGGGACAGTGAATTAGGTCTTAAGCAACTTACTACCGTCTCTAGAACAGGTTTTTACACGCGTACTGAGGCTCAGTATTTTTTAATGCGAATATTAGCCGTAGAAGAGGGCAAAACTAGACAAGGGCTCTTGGTTAGCGAATACCTCCATCAAACTTTTCCTCAAAACGCCTACTTTCATAGGTTTTATGCGCGACTATTGTATACAACAGGTCAGCTAAAGCCCGCTGAAGAAGCGTGCCTAGCATTGCTTGAAAACATTGATAAAAAAATGCCTGGCTATGGACCTACTTCCGGCCGTTATGCAGGCTTCTTTCTAGGGCAAATTTATGACCGATATCGAGAGGATGAGAAAGCAAAAATATATTATGAAAAAGCGGTCTATTATTCTGAGCTAGCGGAGGAAGAGGATGCTGGTTATTACCTCTATAGCTTATTCCATTTGGCCATAATTGCGGAAAAGCAAGGAGATAAGGATTTAGCCAAGGATTACTATAGAGAAGTTAAAAAGAAGGCAAATAGAGATCAATCGATCAGAAAAAACGCCAAACAAAAGCTGAAAGATTTGTAGCTTTACAATAAATGAAAACCATTGATTTAATAGTAACTCCAGTTACATTAATAATTATTCTAGCCTTGGCATACCTATTAAAAAAGTACGCCAGTCATACCGAGACCGCTAAATATTTCTACCCAGCGCTACTCTTAAAAATGGTTGGAGCGATTGGTGTAGGTCTTATTTACCAGTTCTACTACGGCGGGGGTGACACTTTTACGTTTTCCACCCATGGAGCATCACATATCTATGATGCCTTTATAAAAGATTTTAGCACTGGATTTAAACTACTTACTGCTAACGGAACATATGACGCAGAAACATATGCCTATAGTTCTAGAATCTGGGCTTATAGAGATGAAAGCTCCTATTTTGTGGTAAGAATAGCCGCATTGTTTAGCCTCATATCCTTTGATGCCTATAGCTCCATCGCTTTGTGGTTTGCCTTTGTTTCATTTTGTGGCCTTTGGTTGATGTATCAAGCCTTTCACAAAATCTACCCCGAATTAAAATCTAAACTAGCATTTGCTATCTTTTTTATCCCCACTGTGTTTTTTTGGGGCAGTGGCATCTTAAAAGATACCATTACCCTTGGTGCCGTGGGCTTTCTAGTTTACGCTTTCATTCAGGTGTTTTTTGAACGTAGAAATATGCTGCTGAATGCCGTCATACTTATCATATCGGCTTATGTGGTCCTACAGGTAAAGCTCTATGTTTTATTAAGCCTCTTACCGGCATTAATTATCTGGTTTTTTCTATACAGGGTAGGTTTAATAAGGAACATAGGCCTTAAATTACTAATAGGGCCCTTATTTCTAGTCTTTGGGGCGGTCATAGCCTTACTTGCCATTCAAAGAGTTGGCCAAACAAGTAAAAAATATAACATAGACCAGTTAGCTAAAACCGCACAAGTTACTGCATATGACATACGCTATTGGACAGGTAAAGATGCCGGCTCTGGTTATACCTTAGGTGACTTAGATGGTACTTATTGGAGCATGATCAAACTAGCTCCTAGCGCTATTAATGTCGCTTTATTTCGGCCATACCTCTGGGAAGTAAGCAATCCTTTAATGCTGCTCTCCGCGCTGGAAGCACTCGGACTGCTACTAATTACGCTGTACCTTTTTTATAGCAATAAGTTTATCGATATAATTGCTGCTTTGAAAGTCCCTTTAATTCTTTTTTGCCTGACTTTTTCCATCATGTTCGCTTTTTCTGTGGGTATTTCAACCTATAACTTTGGTACCCTTTCTCGTTACAGGATCGTGATGGTTCCTTTTTTCCTAATCGCATTATTTCTGATAGACTTTCATGCCAAGAAAAGGCCAAGAGCAACCAGGGAGGAATAGCACAATATTTCATTTACTATCAACAGATTGTTCAGTACTTTTACATTATAATCAATATTTAGAAGCGTGTCATATAACTATTTAGAAAAAGAAGCCATTCAACATTTCATCGCACAGGCCTTGAAGGAGGATATAGGGAGCGGCGACCACTCTTCATTAGCATCCATCAGACAGGATACGAACAATAAGGCTGAGCTAATCATTAAAGGTGACGGTATATTGGCTGGTGTTGAGATGGCAAAATATATTTTTAACTATATAGATCCTGATTTGATAGTCACCGTACTTAAGGAAGATGGAGACAGGGTAAAAAAAGGCGATATAGGATTAACAGTGGAAGGGAAAGCTATTTCAATATTAACTGCCGAGCGATTAGTTTTGAACTGTATGCAGCGCATGAGCGGAATTGCAACCTATACTGCGGAGATGAGCTCGCTAATAGCACATACCTCCACCAAATTGTTAGATACGCGTAAAACAACTCCAAACTTTAGAATTGCTGAAAAGTGGGCGGTCAAAATTGGTGGTGGTAAGAACCATCGTTTCGGTCTATTTGATCTCATTATGTTAAAAGACAACCACAATGACTTTGCTGGTGGTATTACTGCAGCAGTAAGGGCAACAAAAAACTATTTGTTTGCCAACAATTTAGACTTACGCATTGAAGTAGAAACAAGGGATCTAGAAGAGGTAAATGAAGCACTAGCTACGAATACAGTGGATATAATTATGTTAGATAATATGTCTGTTGTTATGATGAAAGAGGCTGTTGCGTTAATAGGTGATAAGTGCGAAACAGAGGCTTCAGGGGGCATCACAGAAGACACTATTGTGCCAATTGCAGAAACGGGTGTTAATTACATTTCAGTAGGGGCTTTGACACATTCCTATAAAAGTTTAGATATCAGTCTAAAAGCAGTTTCCTGATAACATAAAATCCAATATCTTTGCAGTCCTTTTAAAGAAGAGAGAAAATAAAACATTCAATAAATAAAAACTTACAGCAATGCTTGTAAAGACTAAGAAATATAAATTAACAAACGGCACATACATTAAAATAGGTTTGGTAAATATTATCAAACAACAGTGGTGGGTGTCATTAATAGTTATTGCCCTTTGCTGCGGTTACTTTTTCGCGCCAAGCATGTGGTGGTTCATAGGAACTGGCATTGCACTAGTCATCTATTTCCTTTTTTGGTTGATTCAATTCGCGGGCGTCACACAATTAGAACAGTATAAAATTCTATTTGAAAAGCTTAGTTATGAGATAAGTTCACAGCAGGTGTTGATCAAGCTAAACAGTAAGCAGGGCATGCCTATCAAATGGGACCAGATAAAAGGAGCCAAAGTCGGAAAAGATGCCTTTACCTTTGTGTTATCAAAAGCACAATTTATTTATCTGCCATATAAGATCTTTAATACGCTGAATGAACGTAAATTCATAGAGACCATTCTCAAGCGTAAAGAGCTTATTAAATAAACAGCACTAAAAAAGGCGACGTATTAATACGTCGCCTTTTTTAATGCGTATAACTTTCTTGACGTTTATGGCTTCTCTTTATAAATAACCCTTAACACCGTTTGTCCAACCGCTTTCAAAGTTTCTTGAGAGATAATATCCATATTGTCGTTATGCGTATGGTGGTAATCGGGAAAGAACTGCCCTGATAAAGGATCGTATGCAATAATATCAATCATCGGAATTTTTGCATATTTATTCACATAATAGTGATCATCAGTAATAGGGGGCACCTCCTCACTGACAAAATAGTTGCCAAACCCTATTTCCTCAGAGGTATTCCACACTTTACTTACGATGGAAGGTGCATATTGACTTGAAAAGCCCTCCATATAAAAAGTAGCATTTGCCGCTCCCACCATATCAAATAGAATACCGTAGTAAGCAGAGTAGTTTACCTCATGTTTATTTTTAGACCAATATTGCGACCCCAAGCACCACCAAGAGCCATCTGTTGTGGCGGTAGGCACGCTGGCTTGACCATTTGGCTCCCCATTATCTTCCCCATCAAAAAATATAACGTCAACGCCTACGTCAGGCTTCAGACTAGAAGTGCTGATGGCGTTCAATATTTCTATAATTACACCTACTCCGCTGGCTCCGTCATTAGCCCCATCAATAGGTTCATTTTGACGCTCGGAGTCTTTATCCGCGACTTTTCGGCTATCCCAATGAGCCGCCAATAAAATCCTTTTCTTCTTTTCAGGTAAAATACTTCCTATAATATTGGTGAGCTCCCATTGCTCGTTATCATATGTGTTGGCTGTAAACTCTTGCGTAACTACCTTAGCACCTGCCTTTTCAAGCTCCTCCATCAAATATGTCTTTGTTAACTGATGCGGTTCGGTATTTGGAATTCTCGGGCCAAAAGCCACCTGCTGCTCAATATAGGTATAAGCATTGCTCGCGTTAAAAGCAGGAACTTTTACAGCTGCTCCTGGCGCTTCAACCTCTGCCACACTTTTCTTCTGACTGGACTCACAAGCCGGAAGTAGGAGGACAAAAGAACATATTGCTAAAAGGGAGAGAATTTTACGCATATTTCAAGGTTTTTGAATTGTAACTTATAATCAAATTCTATTTACACATGTAGTATAAAGACGGTTTTTTAAAAAAAGCAACTATAATCAAATAAATATTCAATACTCTCATCTTACAGCAGCTTGTCTAAAAGTATTTAATCGATTAATATTCAACACTAACTGCCTATTTATTCCACCTTATCGAGAATGCTGTCAATTACATCCTTTTACTAAGTAAAAAGTAATGTTTGCAGCTAACAATCCTTTTAGATTGCCCTAACAATAGCTACATTTGTAGTGTTATAAATAATAGAACCACTATGAAAAAAAATACAAAATTATTCGCATTGTTAGCTGGCATCATTCTATTCGCTTCTGCTTGTGCAGGAAGGACTTGTCCTACTTATGCAGAGAACAACACTTCACCAGTACAGTCAGCAGTTGAGAAAACAGTATAAGAATACTTTTATTCAAAGTGGTATAAGAAAATTAAACAAGCTGTAAAAGCTGGTTTCTTTACGTCTTTGATTTCTAAGGTTATGTTTAACTGTGCCTTACTTACCCCTCGCAAATCAATAATGGAATTTAGCCTGGCTACTAGCCTTACTTCTGAACCTACCAAAACTGGTTGGTTGAATTTCAATTTTTCGATGCCATAATTAATCATCATTTTTAAATTGCTTACTTCAGCAATTTGTTTCCACAAGTACGGGGCTAGGGCTAGCGTCAGATATCCATGCGCAATAGTTCCTCCAAAAGGCGTTGCTTTTGCTTTTTGCTCATCAAGGTGAATCCACTGGTGATCCAGTGTAGCATCTGCAAATTTATTGACTTGCTCCTGATCTATCAAATGCCAATCTGAAGTACCTATAATCGCTCCTTCAAAAGCCTTAAATTCTTCGAAACTTCTAATCTTTACTGGGTTCATTTTCTATTGGTATTGATTGTAGCTTATTCTTATTTACAAACTTAATTATTGTATCAGCAATTCACGGACATTATTCTTAATTTTTTTACTTAATTCAGTGGTAGGTAGGTCATTTACATCATTGCCGAAAGGATCTTCTATTTCCTCTGCCACGAGTTCCACACTCACCAGAATAAAGAACACCATCAAAACGATGGGGATAGTGAAATAATGAAATTCTGTAATAAAAGCAAATGGTAGCGTTATTGTGAAGGTAAAAATAAATTTCTTTATAAACATGCTATAGGAATAAGGTATAGGCGTGTTCCTAATCCTCTCGCAACCTCCTAAAATATCCGAAAACTCCTTCAACTCCTTGTCCAACAGAAAGAATTGCTCCCTGTTGAAGGAGCCCTTTTCTGTCAACTGGGTAACACTATCGTACATCATTGAAAGTAAGGCGTTGGGGATATGTTCTTTTCCCTTCAGACGCTCCAGCACATCTAAGTCCGAGAGATCCAGATCCACAGCATTTGCTCCTTCTCTAAGGTGGTCTTTTAGTGCATAGGCAAAATTTGGAATCAACTGTGCGAAATAGGCCCGCTCATTGTGGGCATTTGCAGGTAAAAAAGCATTGATTTTAGTCGCTAAGTTACGGGAGTTATTAAGTAAGCTACCCCATAATTTTCGGCCTTCCCACCAGCGATCGTAGGCTGAGTTAATTCTAAAAACTAAAAACAGCCCTAAAACAACACCTAAGAGAGAGTGTACTACTGTCGTACTATTAAAGCTCACGTCAAAGAAATCTTCCATCAAAAAAGTGATGACCGCAGTATAGGCACCCATGGCAAATAAACCTGGGAATAGTGTTTTAACTACTTGACGACTGTAAGAGTGAAAAATTAAGGAGAACCAAGTTCTTGGGTTGTATTGGACCATCTGATACTATATTTTGAAATGACAAAATACAGCTTGAAAAAGCTAAAAACAACAGATTAATTTTTTGGTCTTGCATTCTTTGCAGAAATATTTCTATAATACCCCCGTCATCCTGTAGAAATCATACATACTTACCCTGAAGGCTTCTTGATCATCTGCTGTTGTAAACAAAGGCTTCGGTTCTTGCCCCCTAAAAGTAAGAAATAAGGTATGTTCTTCTTGAATATGGTTATAGATATCTGTCAAAAAGGCTAGCTCTCCCTGTCTTCGGAGATTTTCAGGAACTATTTCAATCCATTCACCTTTCGCTCTTTTATAGGAGACTTTAACGTCAATTTTTTCTGTTGAGTCCGCTAAATCGATCAAAACATAGGCTCTATTGGCCCTCCAATTAACGGTTATTTTTGTTTTAAAAAGTTGTTCTTCACTATAGTCGTCATGCTGATAGAGGCGTAAGCCTTCTTTCTCCATTTCTGTTCTATCATATTGGGCCTGCCGCATATTTCTAAAAAATAGATAGGCCTCATCCGTATAAGAAAAGCTAAGTTTTTCCTCTTCAATAAGTTTTGACGTACCTGTAGCACAGGCTAAGCAAACTAACAGTAGAAGAACGCTTGATACTTTTTTCATATAATTATAACTGTTTTTTTTACTTACTGTTCTATGGTGCTCACTTTTTGTTTAATGATCTTCCACGCATTCTCCACATGCTTTTTAGTAAGCTCTGCATGGCCACCAACCCAACGCAAAGTGTATTTCCCATCTAGCTTAGTATGGGTCATATAAATCTTACCGCTACCATTAATTTCTTTTAAAAAAAATTCATTCAGCTGATTCAACTCCTCCTCTGATTTATTTTCTGCTACATACCTAAAGCAAACTAGATTGACAGGAATAGGTGCCAATAGCTCGAAATTAGGATGTTCCTCTATTTGCTCGCCCAGCCAAGCCGCCCAGTCGCAATGGTTTTGAATAATGCCTCTTAGGGATTTAGCGCCGAAGTTTCTTAAAACAAACCAAAGCTTGAGCGACCTAAACCTTCTTCCCAGCTGAATGTGCCAGTCGCGGTAGTTATTCACCTCTTCTTCATTATCTGTTTTAAGGTATTCTGGCGTAATAGAAAAAGTGTTAATTAAGGCTTGCTTGTCTTTTACATAGTAAAGACTGCAATCAAAATTGGTGAAAAGCCATTTATGAGGGTTAAAAACAAAGGAATCGGCCTTTTCCATGCCTTTGCTCATCCATCTATTTTCTTCAATTATTAATGCCGCACCAGAATAGGCCGCATCTACATGCAGCCACAATTCATGCTTATTACAGATGTCGGCAATTTCATTCAATGGATCAACGGCAGTAGAGCTAGTGGTGCCCAATGCATTCATGACAAAAAGCGGGTGGAAACCTTGTGCTTTATCCGCCAAAATAGCTTTCTCTAAAGCTTCTGGCAACATAGCATAAGCCTCATCTACTGCTACTTTCACTAAATTGGCGCTACCAAAACCAGCTATCTTCACATTTTTATCTATAGAGCTGTGGGCATGTTCAGAGCAGTAGATTCTAAAAACTGGCTGCTGATAAAAGCCATTTTCATTGATTTGGTAATTCGTTGCTTTCTCCCTCGCTGTTAATAAAGCATTCAAGGTGCCATTGCTGGCGGTATCTTGAATAGAGCCCGTCCAGTTTTCAGGTAAGCCTAGCAACTGTTGCATCCACACCATCATACAGTCTTCCAGCTCGGTGGCTGCTGGGGAAGTCATCCACAACATCCCTTGTACACCCAGGGTAGCAGTAATCATTTCCGCTAATATAGAGGCCCTACTTTTAGAGGCCGGGAAATAAGCGAAGAAGTTGGGACTCTCCCAGTGGGTAATACCAGGCATCACCTTTTCTTCAAAGTCTTGAAAGATGTCATCAAATTTCTCCCCCTCCTCAGGAAAAGAGGCCGGAATTTTTGCCGCCACCTCACCAGGTTTTACTTGCGACAGCACTGGATATTGTTCCACCTCTTCTAAGTATTTAGCCATCCAATCCACTAGCTGATGGGCCTTTTCTTTAAATTCTTCTTGTTGTAGCATGTATTAACTTTTCTTTCTTTGAAACGTATGTATTAGCTTAGCATATCTAATGATCAAATTAACTATTAATCGAACATAAAATGAAAAAAGGAACATTAATTACCATCGGAATTATATTGGTGGCAATATTTATATTGTATCGGGTTTTTGCCGGATCATTTAATAATATGGTAGAGAAAGAAGAAACCGTGTCAGAAGCATGGAGTCAAGTTGAAAACGTATACCAGCGAAGAGCTGACCTTATCCCCAATCTAGTAAATACCGTACAGGGATATGCTGATTTCGAAAAAGAGACTTTGCAAGGTGTCATTGAGGCTAGAGCAAAGGCGACTAGTGTGAATATAGATGCTGGTAATTTGAATGAAGGCAGTCTTCAACAGTTTCAGCAAGCACAGCAAGGTTTATCCTCAGCACTATCTCGTTTAATGGTGGTGGTAGAGCGTTATCCTGATTTAAAAGCAAACCAAGGCTTCTTGCAATTACAATCTCAATTAGAAGGTACCGAAAATAGAATAGCCGTGGAGAGAAAGCGCTTTAACGAAGTGGTAAAAAGCTTCAACGCCTATATCCGTAAATTCCCACAGACTATGTTAGCAGGCATGTATGGCTTCGAGAAGAAGGGCTATTTTGAAGCAGATGCTGGCGCAGACAAGGTCCCTGAAGTTAAATTTTAATTATGGCATCAGATAAAATAAGTTCATCGGACAAGGAAATGATTGTAGCTGCTATAAAAGCAGCAGAAAAAGAAACCTCTGGTGAGGTTCAGGTACACATTGACAATCATTGCAAGGAAGAGGTATTAGACAGGGCTGCATTTATGTTCAAAACGCTTAAAATGCACAAAACCAAAGAAAGAAATGGTGTGCTATTCTACCTCGCTATTAAAGACCATAAGTTTGCTATTTTAGGTGATGCAGGCATCAACCAGAAGGTAGATGACAACTTTTGGGATAATATTAAGGAGGAGATGGCTAGCCTATTTAAAACTGGTAAGATTGCTGAAGGCTTAAGCAAAGGAATAAAGATGGCGGGCTTACAATTAGCCCAGCATTTTCCTTATCAGGCTGATGATGAAAATGAATTATCGGATGAAATATCTTTCGGGAAAGACTAATATGAAAATTATGAAAAAATTATTTATCGCAAGTTTAGTCTTGCTCGCTCAGCTAGCTTATACCCAAGAACCTCCTAAAATTGATCAGTTGGTGAATGATTTTAGCAATACCCTAAGTAGCCAAGAGGCGGAAGCTTTAACAAGAAAATTAATTGCTTACAATGACTCTACCTCCTCACAAGTAGCTATCTTGATTGTTGATACTTATGGGAATTACGAGCCTTCAGACTATAATGTAAGAGTTTTCGACCAGTCAAAGATAGGTACTAAGGAGCAAGACAATGGCATTCTAATTTCCTTGGCAATGAGTGATAGAAAAATGTGGATCACAACTGGCTACGGTATGGAAGATAGGATAACAGACGCTGCTTCCAAAACGATAGTAGAAGAGTATATGAAGCCTGCTTTTAGGAATGGTGACTATTATGGTGGACTAGATCAGGCCACTACTATCATCTTCGATTTGGCGGCCGGTAGATACAAGGCTGATAAAATTGCTAACAGCAATGCCGAAAAAGGCTTCGGCGTTGCAGGTTTTATTATCATCTTCATTATTATCACCCTCATTTCCAAAGTGGGAAGAATTCGTAACCACCATATGGGAGGCGGAAGTCTAAATTTTCTGACTGTCATGATGCTGCTAGGCTCTAGTAATAGACATGGTGGCAGTTATAGTGACTTCAACTCTGGCGGAGGTGGATTCGGAGGATTCGGAGGAGGAATGACCGGCGGCGGCGGTGCTGGGGGCAGCTGGTAAAACATTTTTTTAATATGAAAGGGGTAAATATTTACCCCTTTTTTTTTATTCTTCAACAAAAATCCCAAAATTAGATTCAGCATAAGAGCAACATCTTAAATTGATACAATATGGGTAAACGACACACCTACGACTTCGGATTAA
>JBKEFO010000016.1:0-23126 GCA_046709585.1 Marivirga sp. | reverse complement strand
AAAGAAAAGCTGCAGTCAAAAATGATTATGCAGGTACATGATGAATTAATTTTTGATGTGCATAAAGATGAGTTGGCAACCCTTGAAAAGCATGTTGTTGATTTTATGAAAAATGCCATGGACTTGAATGTACCTATGGAAATAGGGGTAGGCGTAGCGGATAATTGGATGGACGCACACTAGTATTTAGTTGTTTCTCCCATTTGTATAAATGAGATTAATTCAGCATTTTGTTGCTAAATTAATATAGTATGGAACAAAGTGTTGTGACTGCGGTATTTTTACCTCTTGCCTTAGCTATCATTATGTTGGGGATGGGCATGACCTTGACGCCAGCAGATTTTAGGCGAGTAGTTCGTTTTCCTAAGGCTGCTATAATTGGGCTGAGCGCCCAGCTGATCATGTTGCCGCTATTGGGCTTTGGCTTGGCAGCAGTATTTTTTGATGTACCTGAGTTGGCTGTAGGCTTTATCCTCATTGCTTTATGCCCAGGTGGCGCTACCTCCAATATTATTTCTCATCTGGCGAAAGCTGATTTGGCACTTTCTATAAGTTTAACGGCAGTTAGCAGCTTGGTGACCAACTTTACCATCCCCATACTACTAAATATTGCCCTTTTTAAATACATGGGTGGGGAACAAGGTATTCAGTTACCTTTAGTGAAAACGTTCCTGCAGATTTTTGTGATCACTATTCTGCCAGTGTCAATCGGTATGCTTGTAAAACATCGTTTTAATGATTTTGCCAAACGGACAGAGAAAAGCATGAGTATTATCTCAGCTGTTTTCTTCGTAATAATTTTATTAGCCGCACTACTGAAAGAAAAGGCTAACATTGTCCCCTACTTTCAACAAGCAGGCTTGGCGGCCTTATTACTCAATGGTATTAGTCTTTTTGTAGGATACCATTTAGGGCGAGTTTTTAGCTTGAGCCATAGACAAAGAAGTGCGATAAGCATAGAAACAGGAATTCAAAATGGTACTTTAGCCATTACTTTGGCCTTGAGTCCCAGTATTTTAAATAATAGTCAAATGGCTATACCTGGAGCTATCTATAGTTTACTGATGTTTGTTACAGCGATTATCGTCATTATTTATTTTAAACAAAAAAACAACGCAGAAATTAAAGCGCATTTACAAAACATATAATATGAAAAAATTAAGCTTATCCTTACTTGCCTTTTTATTCGTTGCTGTCGCTTATGCACAGTCTGATAATGAGTTAACTGTTCAAACAGTAACGAAAGATAAAATTGAAGGCCACATACATTTTTTAGCTGCTGATGAGCTTAGAGGTAGAGAAGTGGGAACCCCTGAGATTGATATCGCAGCAAAATATATCTCCACCTCATTTATGAAATATGGAGTGAAGCCTATAAACGGGTCATTTTTTCAGAATGTACCAATGGTTAAAAATGTGCCACCACAATCATATTCCGTTTCTATAAATAATGTAGTGGTGTCTGCAGACAATATGATGCGTATGAATGGTGCTGATATGGAGCATAAAAGTGCGTTTGTATTTGTTAATTATGGTACTGAAGATGACTTCAAAAAAGTTATTGCTGAAGGTAAAATAATTGTTGCTATGGCAGGAACAGAAGAGGATCAAGGTATGCGTGCAGCTTTTGGCGCAAGAGCAGCTAAAATTGCCTTAGCGAAAGCTGCTGGAGCAGCTGGTTTAGTAGAGCTATTTAATGAGCAGCCAGCACAGTGGGATGGTTATAAAGAGTATTTCTCGCATGGATCAGTTAGTTTGGGTAGCAATGAAACTCAGGCAGAGGCAGAGGATTTCTTTCTCATCTGGGCAATTGATGCTGAAAGTAAAATAAAGCAGGCTTTGAAGCTAAAAATGAGCACAGCCGAGGTGACTATCTCGGCTTCCCAAAGTATTACAGTTAACTCGAAGAATGTGGTTGGGGTGGTAGAAGGTACTGATGCCAAGTTAAAAGATGAATTTATAATTTATTCTGCTCACTATGATCATAATGGTGTTGGTGCCCCCAACGAGGAAGGTGATTCAATTTATAATGGTGCTAGAGACAATGCTGTGGGTGTGGTGACGGTCATGAGTGCAGCAGAGAATATTGCCAAATACCCTACTAAACGCTCAGCCTTGTTTATTCTGTTTACAGCTGAGGAAAAGGGTTTATTGGGAAGTAAATATTATGTAGAAAACCCTCTTCTGCCATTAAATCAAATGGTATATTGTTTTAATAGTGACAACGGGGGCTATAATGATACTTCACTTGCTACTATAGTAGGCTTAGAACGCACAACCGCTGCAAAGCATATCAAAACTGCTTCAACAGCATTTGGACTTAAAGCAATTGATGACCCTGCAGGTGAGCAAGGCCTTTTTGATAGGTCTGATAATGTGAACTTTGCCAAAGTAGGTATTCCTGCACCTACATTCAGCTTGGGTTTTAGTGCATTTGATGAGGAAATAATGAAGTACTATCATCAAACCGCAGACAACCCTGATAATATGGATTATGTGTATCTAGAGAAGTTCTTTAAAGCCTATGTATTGGCTTGTCGATTAATTGCTAATGATCCTACTACTCCCTTTTGGACAGAAGGAGATAAGTATTATGAGGCGGGAAAGACTTTATATGATACAAATGATTAATTTGATAAGACAATGAAGAACTACTTTTTGAACCCAAGTGTTAAGCAGTTTTATACAACTTTGATACTATCATTGATAGTATTCAGTGTATTTATTTACTTTCTGTGGATTGGTACTTTTCCTGCTGATAGCAGCTTGTTTTGGTTTGCAATCCCTGAAGCTATCATATGGTTTAATTATTTCCTTTGGAAAAACTATATCAGAAACCAGGTTCCGGCTTATATTCCTATAAAAAATAAAGAGAACTTATAAAGGCTTAAATTGACTTGCGGCACCAATAATACCTGCATGGTTTTTTAACTGTGCAGGTACTACTTTAAGATTTGGGTCAAGGTATTTCTCATACTCTTTGAAATGCTTACTTACTCCCCCACCCAAAATAATAAGCTCTGGCCACAAAAGCTTGTCAACTTCAAGGAGGTATTTATTTAGCCTTTTCCCCCACTCTTTCCAGCTTAGCTTATTGTCTTCCCTAATAGAGTTTGCCGCATAATTCTCAGCTAAAAAACCATCTAGCTGAATATGACCTAGCTCTGTATTAGGATATAATTGTTGTTTATAGAACAAGGCAGTACCTATTCCTGTGCCTAATGCCACGGTTAGTACGGTGCCATCATTGCCTTTGCCTGCACCATACTTCATTTCTGCTAAGCCCGTAACATCCACATCGTTCATTACACTTACTTGGCAGTTCGTGGTTTTGCTAAACATTTCGTTGATGGCCTGGCCTATCCAAATATCATCAATATTGGAAGCTGTTTTTACTATGCCATTGACAATGGCTGCAGGGAAACCTATGCCTATCTTGCCAGTCCAGTTGAAATGCTTTTGTAACTGCTTTACCACCTTAGTCATCGCTTCAGGGTTAGCTGGCTGCGGAGTTTTAATACGTTTCCTTTCCCCTATAAATGTGCCTTTGTCTATGTCAACAATAGCAGCTTTCATTCCATTGCCACCGATGTCTATGCCTAATACTTCCAAATGTTTGTGAATTGATGAACAAACAAGATAACACAAATTAATAAAAAGCGTAAGGGCTTGTCTTTTTTTGAAAAGCTAAGTGAGGTGTAAAAATAAATGATATAAATACTTGCAATGTTCATTTGTTTTTTTTTCTTTGATTTTCAACTATGCTGAATCTATAAAGATTTAGTGTTTATCGGCTCTCCGATCAAAACCCTATAAAGTGTATGACTATTCTCCCTATCCTTAAGGCGCCACGGATTAAGTTTAATTGTACTCTCAAGTTCAGAGCATTTGTTGAATTATTTAATAAATAATTTTTTTCAAATGAAAAATTTTTAAAAAGTAGCATTCGCAGCATTCTTTTTCTTGTCTTTAGGAACTGGAATGACCGCTCAAGCTTTGTCCATTAATTGCGGGTGTAGAGATTTGAAACTATCACTTCAAGATGATGACAAAAACCTAAGCGCAGAAGGTGCTGCCCTAGTGGCAGAGTGTCATGGCGGGGCAATTATTAGAATTTGTTTAGGGAAAAGGTAGAGAGAATTCTACGACGATTTATGTTAAAATAAAGGCGAGATTATTCTCGTCTTTTTTCATCTCATTAAAAATGAACAAATTATTAAATTATTTTTTACTACCCATCATAATCGTATCCTCTTGCAGTACAAGAGATAACAATTTAACTGAAGGGTCAATTGGTGTGAAGTTGATTAATCAGATGGAGTTAAGTATTCCTGAAATGCAGGCTGTATTTAGAAATGCTCCACAGAGAATTAATAACTTTTGGGTCTATTATGATCCGTATAATGAAGCAATCATTTCCTTAAAGAGTAACTTTACCTTCCACAGTAAGCTTATTGTAAAGGGTGAAGGCCCTCAGGAAATAGTAAATATTTACTCCTATTCAGTTACAGAAGAATATGTATTTGTATTGGGGCCTCGGGTTATTGCTGTCTTTGATAAAGATTTGCATTTAATTGGTAAATATCCATTTAGCTTAGACATGGCTTATAGTGTAATCCCATTCAATAATGGCTTTTTAACTGCTGGTTTTAATGAAGACGATCCGCAATTTTCCCTCTTTAGTTTTGTCTTTTCTGAAAGTGCTGACAAAATTGAGTTAGTAAAACAGCAAGAGCTAAATTCAAAATTTATTGAAGAAAGGATGTATTATTCATACAAACTAGTAAATATCAATGACAAGGTTTTATTAATATTTGATTGGTACGGTGAGTATTTCTTATTTGACACAAATTACAATATACTAAAAACTGAAATATTACCGTTTAGTGGTGACATGGAATTCTTTCTGGACGAGAGTGTTGTAAAACCTCCTTATTACCAAGCCTATGACACAAAAGTATATAATGATAGTTTGATTTTTATAGTTCGTGAACTAGATTTTGAGCAAATAGGCGATAACTTGGAGAATGAAGCATTAATTCTGAAAAACTATAGAAATACGATTAGTGTTTTTACAGCAGAAATGGAGTTTAAAAACAATATAAAGCTTCCAAATGAGGCCGTAAACCTATCCATATTTCAAGATACATTAATTACTAATAGCTTTAATTCAGAGCAAATTGAGATTTATGAAATTACTTCGAACTAAAATACTGTGGCTGCTTATGATAGGTTGCCTTACAACAAACTTGAAAGCCCAATCTATAGAGGATGATATATTCATTACTGATTTTGAGCTTTTGTATGGGAATGACCAAGGAAGTATACATGATATGGTTGCTTATGGCGAACAAAAAGTGATATTGAGTACTACTTATGGTAGTTCTACTGTTCATATAATTTTGTTAAGTAAAGAAAATTTTCATCTCGACAGTCTTTCTGTAAGATGTGCACCGGCAAACCTTTCTTTGAAATATGATTATGCCAAGCAACTGTTTTATTTTAAACCATTGTTTTTTTATAAAAGCGAATGCTGTGCTTTAGATTACGAGCGAGGTCAATTGATTTTTGGTGTGGAGAATAATCACTTATTTGTGGTGGATTGTGAGAAATTCGGGAAAGGAAACCAAGGCCAAGATCGATTTTACTTTCAATCACATCTGGTGAGCTTTAACGAGGTAGAAAGAAGAAGGCATAGTGAGCAAACGGTGTATATTGATAATAAGGAGGTAATCAACTTCAAAATTGAGGGAGAGGATGAAATTGAGCATATATATGCCTTTGCAGAATTCGTTGACTCAAATAGTCTTTCAATTTTAGACATTTATCATAAAGAGCTCTATAAATTTGATGGGAGCCTGGAATATAAGTCATTTAAGAATTCGGCTTTGCCTGCTGTCGCAGATTATAGGTTAGCGTCTTCACAATTATTTAAGTTCCAGAATGGGTATATGGTATTTTATCGATTTTTTACACCAGAGGAGACCGGAAATCGTGTTCAAAAGTTATTTTATTTTGACGAAAATCAAGTAATTGACCTTTCTGATAAATTACCTAAAAGAGATATTTTTAAAGTGAATATAATCAATCAGTATCTTTATGTACTAGTCACGCATGAGATCGATGATTGGCGCCGGAATATGATGTATAAGAGAGAGATCCCCCTTTTTCTAAATAATTGATATTTGCAGTAAAGATAAGGTTTGTTTAATCTTAACAACCCATCATCCCTATCAATTACCGCCTTTATAATTCTCTATGTTTTCTGTTAAGAATACTATATTTTAGTATTCTACAATAATTGAAAAGCAATGAAGAAACTATGGGTCTATCCACTTGCACTTGCCGTTTTCGCATGTAACAGTGGTGAAAAAGAATCAAAAATGGCAATTAATGAATATCCAGAAACGGCAAAAGTGGACACGGTAGACAACTATTTTGGGACTGATGTGCCTGATCCCTACCGCTGGTTGGAGGACGATCGTTCGGTGCAGACTGCCGAATGGGTTAAAGCCCAAAATAAAGTCACTTTTGGCTATTTGGAAAACATACCTTTTCGCGATAAAATTGAGACACGTTTAACTGAGCTCTGGAATTATGCAAAAGAAGGTGCACCTAGAAAACATGGCGACTATTACTATACCTATAAAAATGATGGGCTCCAAAACCAATGGGTAGTTTATAGAAAAAAAGGAGTGGATGGTAAAGAGGAGCTTTTCCTTGATCCAAATACTTTTTCAGATGATGCCACCACTAGCCTAGCAGGGACCTCTTTTAGTAAGGATGGAAGCCTTTTAGCTTTCCAGATCTCTGAGGGGGGGTCTGATTGGCGGAAAATTATGGTGATGAATACCCTTGATAAAACCATCGTAGAAGATACGCTGATTGACGTGAAATTTAGCGGTGCTTCCTGGAGAGGAAATGAAGGGTTTTATTACAGTAGTTATGACAAACCCAAAGGCAGTGAGCTTTCAGCAAAAACGCAACAGCATAAGCTATACTTTCATACACTAGGAACCCCACAAAGTGAGGATGAATTGGTGTTTGGGGGGGAAGAAACACCGCGTAGATATATTGGTGGTAGTGTGAGTGAAGATGGAAATTATCTCTTTGTTTCAGCTTCTGAGAGTACCTCTGGAAATGAATTGTATATGAAAAGGCTAGATAAGCCTAATAGTGGTTTTGTTCCAATAGCTACTGGCTTTGAAAGTGAAAGCAATGTCATCGATACCCAAGGAGAGATGCTTTATATCTCAACAAACTTAAATGCACCTAATCAAAGGTTAGTTAGAGTAGAGGCCAACAATCCATCGGCTGAAAACTGGGTGGATGTGATTCCTGAAACAGAAAATGTATTAAGCGTAGGAACCGGTGGAGGTTACATTTTCGCCAACTATATGGTTGATGTTAAAACGGAAGTTTATCAATATGACTATGCTGGGAAGCAACTACGCAAAATTGAATTACCAGGGATTGGCACTGCAGGAGGCTTTGGTGCAGAAAAAGAAGATACGACGCTTTATTACTCCTTTACTTCTTTCACCTACCCTTCAGCAATCTTTCAATATGATATTGAAGGGGGTAGTTCGGACCTTTATTGGAAACCTGAGATTGACTTCAATCCTGAAGCTTATGTAACCAAGCAAATTTTTTATGAGAGTAAAGATGGAACGAAAATTCCTATGTTCATCACACATAAGAAGGGCTTGGCGCTTAACGGTAAGAATCCGACTTATTTATATGCCTATGGTGGTTTTAATGTAAGTCTGCGCCCAAGCTTTAGTATTGCCAGACTTGTTTGGTTGGAAAAAGGAGGTATTTATGCACAGCCTAACTTAAGAGGAGGCGGAGAATATGGGGAGGCTTGGCATGTAGCAGGTACTAAAATGCAGAAACAGAATGTGTTTGATGATTTTATTGCAGCAGCAGAATACCTAAAAACGGAACAATATACAGATACGGAGCATTTAGCAATAGCAGGGGGGTCTAATGGAGGATTACTCGTGGGAGCAACCATGACGCAAAGACCAGAGCTTTGCAAAGTCGCCTTCCCTGCAGTTGGCGTAATGGATATGTTGCGCTACCATACCTTTACTGCAGGGGCGGGTTGGGCTTATGACTATGGTACTTCAGAAGATTCAAAAGAAATGTTTGACTACATATATGGTTATTCACCAGTGCACAATGTGAAAGCGGGCACTGCTTATCCTGCAACACTAGTAACCACAGCTGATCATGACGACAGAGTGGTGCCAGCGCATTCCTTTAAATTTGCAGCAGAGCTGCAAAGCAAGTATCAGGGAAATAATCCTGTTCTCATAAGGATTGAGACGAATGCGGGACATGGTGCAGGAAAACCAACTGACAAAATAATTGAGGAGCAAGCAGATAAGTATGCTTTTGCTTGGTATAATATGGGCGTTAACCCTTTTAAAGAGTAAAAATGAATATTAGAAGAGGAGAAAAGAAAGACTTACCTAGATTACTGGAATTAGTACAAGAGCTAGCTATTTTTGAGCGTGCTCCAGATGCAGTAGTAGTAACTGTTGAGGAACTCGAAAAAGATGGGTTTGGAGACCGGCCACTTTTCGGCTTTTTTGTTGCGGAAACAGAGGCAGGAATATTGGGGATAGCGCATTATTATTATCGTTATTCTACTTGGAATGGCAAAGTGTTATACCTAGAAGACCTAGTTGTAACTGAGTCTGAAAGAGGAAAGGGCTATGGGAAGAAATTACTAGATAGAATTGTACAGCAAGCAGATGCTGATAACTGTCGCCTATGTGTATGGCAAGTGTTAGACTGGAATGAGCCCTCTATTAACTTCTATAGAAAAATAGGAGCAGAATTAGATGAGGAGTGGATTAACTGTACAGTAAAGAAGGAAGACTATCATAAGTTTAGATAAACAATAAAAAGGCTCCCATAAGGAGCCTTTTTATTAAACTGTTTCCAAAAATGTTCTGAAAGACACACATTTATCTTGAAACTTAGCGAAATGTTCCTCTCTTAGTTTTGGAGCGGCTTCCACCATATACGTCTCTAATTTATCCAATTCATCAGTGAAATATTGTACCGCATATGTTTCCCCTTCATTTTCGGTTTCATTGAGCAGTCGTAACATTTTGTGGTCATGGAAAAAACCTGTAGATAAGATATCAGGAATATGTTTTTCCTTCATCCAACTGACCCACTCATTCTCAATACCTTTCTCAACATTCACAGTCACATTATATATGATCATAGGAGTATAATTTATTTTATGCGAATTTGGCTTTTTAAAATGTAACCTGAAAACAATTTTATTAATTGATAGGTTAACTTCGCATCTCCTCAATTTTTTTTTGAAACAAATATTTTTTTGTAGTAAGATTTCCAGGATAAAGAAATAATATAGCACCGTGAGTAATTATTCAATAAAAGATTTAGAAAACCTCTCTGGAATTAAAGCGCATACCTTAAGGATATGGGAACAACGCTATCATTTTATCGAGCCCAAGAGGACAGAAACTAATATAAGGTTCTACAGTGACGAAGATTTAAAATTAATCTTGAACATTGCTACGCTTAAAGAGAATGAGTTTAAGATTTCCAAGATCGCTGAGATGTCTCATCAGGAAATTAGCGATAAGGTTTTGACGATAGCGGAAAAGAATATGCGCTTTCCTGACCAGATAAATTCATTGACACTAGGTACTGTTGATATGGATGAGGATAGGTTTGAGAAAATACTAAGTAATAATATTGCTAAATATGGCTTTGAACAGACCATGTTGAAGGTGGTTTATCCTTTTCTAGCGAAGATAGGTATGCTTTGGCAAACAGGAAGTATAATGCCAGCGCAAGAGCATTTTATATCTAACCTCATAAGACAAAAGATGTCTGTTGCAATTGACCAAAATTTTGTGACAAATGAGGAATCAAAAGGGAAGTGGTTATTGTACCTTCCAGAGGGAGAATTACACGAGCTGTCCTTGCTGTTTTCCTCTTTTTTATTGCGTTCTAGAAAATATAAGGTGATATACTTGGGCCAGAATCTTCCGCAAGCGGATCTGCAAGAAGTTAAAAGGCTGCAAAACCCTGACTTCATACTGACGCTTAGTACTACCTACCCGAAAAGAAGCGAAGTGCAAGGATATATCGATGAGGTGGCAGAATTATTTGGTGATGCAAGGCTGTTCGTAGGCGGCTACCAAGTGATTGGAGAGGACCTTATAAAGAAAGAGAATGTAGAGTTTCTTTATAAGATGGATGATCTTGTCTCCTTCCTAGACCAAATTGAAGCAAATAAAAATAGCTTAAAATAGGGGCCACTCAAAAACTGACAGTATGATTAGTAATCTTATTACTGATTTATAAAAAAAAGGACCAAAGCTTGGTCCTTTTTTTTATCGTAGAAAATAGCAGAAGGTATGTCTCAACATGTATATGGCTGCATTGTGTATTTTGTTTAACGTATTTGTAATAAAATTAAACAAAACCATTGCTTTTTGTTTAATAAAAATTTATATTTGTTAAACAAGATAAATACAATCACTATGACAGCTATAGAATTCGGTTACGCAATTAATAACATGACAAAAACCATGAAGCCTTTTGCATTGAAGCTAACGAAGGACATGGAGCAAGCAAATGATTTAATTCAGGAAACAGTACTGAAAGCTTTTTCTAATAGAGAGAAATTTGCTGAGGGTACTAATTTGAAAGCATGGTTATTCACAATTATGAAGAACACTTTCATCACTAATTACCAAAGAATGGTAAGAAGAAAGACTTTTATTGACACAACTGAAAATCTTCATTTTATCAATTCTACTGAAAATATAGCTCAAAATAGCGCATATGGTAACTTCGCTATGAGAGATATAGTAGAACAAGTAGAAAAGTTGAATGATGTATACAAAACGCCTTTTATGATGCATTTTAGAGGTTTTAAATACCACGAGATTGCCGATAAATTAGAAATTCCTATTGGAACTGTAAAAAATAGAATTCATATTGCTAGAAAAGAATTAAAGGATGCATTAAAGGTGTATTCAAAAGCAAGCTAATCAATGTCGCAAAAAAATGTTATCGTAATAGGTTCGGGTTTCGCTGGTTTATCGACAGCCACCTACTTAGCGCATCACGGTTACGATGTAACCGTTTTAGAGAAGAATAAAGATCTTGGAGGTAGAGCCCGTCAGTTTAAAGCTGAGGGCTTTATTTTTGATATGGGGCCAAGTTGGTATTGGATGCCAGATGTTTTTGATAAGTATTTTGATTATTTCGGTAAAAAAACTGCTGACTATTATGATTTACAGCGTCTAGATCCTTCTTACCATGTTGTATTTGGTAAAGATGACGTGATGAAGGTGCCAGCTAAAATGTCTGAATTCAAACAAATGTTTGAGTCTTTAGAGCCTGGGAGCGCCAAACAACTGGATGAGTTCCTGAAACAGGCAGCATATAAATATGAAAAAGGCATAAACGACTTGGTTTTAAAGCCAGGCAGGTCATTGACTGAGTTTATGTCGCCTAAGTTGTTGTTCGACATGTTGAGGATGGATATCTTCTCCTCTATTTATAAACATGTACGGAAATACTTTAAGAATGAAAGGATAATTCGTTTAATGGAGTTTCCGATTTTATTTTTAGGTGCCTTACCTGAAAATACGCCAGCTCTCTACAGTCTTATGAACTATGCTGATATTAGTCTGGGTACGTGGTATCCAAAAGGAGGAATGTATAAGGTAATAGAAGGTATGGTAAGCCTTGCTCAAGAAAAAGGAGTGAAATTTGTTACTGAGGCAGAGGTTACTTCTATTAGGTCTAGTGAAAAACGAGCCAAGAAAGTAGTGACAAAAGAAGTGGAGTATGATGCTGATATTGTTGTTTCCTCTGCAGATTATGAGCACACTGACCAGCAGCTGTTGGCTCCTGAAAATAGAAATTACGATAAAAAATATTGGGATAGCCGAACAATGGCCCCTTCATCACTAATATTTTATTTGGGTATAGATAAAGAAATAGCAGGATTAGTCCATCATAATTTATTTTTCGACAAAGATTTTGGACCACATGCCAGAGAGATTTATGAAGACCCAAGATGGCCTGACGAGCCATTGTTTTATGTGAGTGCTACTTCCAAAACAGATGACACTGTGGCTCCTGAGGGATGTGAAAATATTTTTATTTTAATGCCCGTTGCCCCAGGTTTAGAAGACACCGAGGAAATACGAGAAAAATATTATAACTTAATAATGGATCGGATGGAAACATTACTAGGAGAGAAAATTAAAGAGCATGTAGTTTATAAAAGGAGCTTCGCACATAATGATTTTAAAAGCGATTATCATTCATTTAAGGGAAATGCGTACGGCTTAGCAAATACCTTGAGACAGACTGCGATATTAAAACCATCTTTGAAAAGTAAGCATCTAAAAAACTTTTATTTTGCAGGTCAACTAACTGTTCCTGGTCCTGGCGTTCCTCCATCTCTTATATCTGGCTATGTGGTAGCGAATGAAATCATGAAAGATTTTAAATAGAAGAAATGGATCCAAAAGAACTATTCAATCAAACAACCTTTGAATGTAGTAAGCTTATAACTGAGCGGTACAGTACTTCCTTCACTTTAGGCATCAAAACGCTTGATAAAAAGTATCATTACCCTATTTATGCAGTGTATGGTTTTGTGCGATATGCCGATGAAATAGTAGATACTTTTCATGATCAAGACAAAGAAGGGCTTTTAGAAGAGTTTAAGAGGGATACTTTCAGGGCAATAAAAGCAGGTATTAGTTTGAACCCTGTTTTACATTGCTTTCAAATGGTGGTTAATACCTATCAGATTGATCATGCGTTGATCGAAGCTTTTTTGCATAGCATGGCTATGGATTTAAAGGACATTGAATATGATAAGGCTACCTATGAAGAGTATATATATGGGTCTGCTGAAGTAGTTGGGTTAATGTGTTTAAAAGTGTTCTCTGAGGGAGATGAGCAAGAGTACAATCGTCTTATTGCTCCAGCTAAAAGCCTAGGTGCGGCGTTTCAGAAGATTAATTTTTTAAGAGATATCAAGTCTGACTTCTATGATAGAGGTAGAGTTTATTTTCCTGATGTAGATTTCAATCATTTTAACGAACAAGACAAGCTTAATATCGAGCAGGATATTGCGGAAGATTTTCAAGCAGCATATTTAGGGATTATTAAATTACCAAAAGGTGCAAGACTTGGCGTTTATTTGGCTTACACCTATTATAAGAATCTTTTTCAAAAGATAAAAAATTGTGAACCACAAAAAATATTAGAAGAAAGAATTAGAGTTCCAGATTCAAAAAAACTTTTATTGCTAGTTGGGAGTTATGTTAAACACAGGTTAAATACGCTTTAATAAACTACGATTATGAATCTAAGTGTTGAAATTGATAATAATTCGGGATTCTGCTTCGGTGTTGTTTATGCTATTGAAATGGCGGAAGACATGCTTGAGGAGTGCGGTTATCTCTATTGTTTAGGAGATATAGTACACAATGATGAGGAAGTAAGACGTTTAGAGGCCAAAGGATTGCGGATCATCAATAGGGACGATTTAGCAGAATTAAAGGATGAAAGGGTACTTATCAGGGCACACGGTGAGCCACCTTCTACTTATAAATTAGCAATTGAGAACAATTTAATACTAGTTGATGCTTCTTGTCCGGTGGTACTGAAGCTACAAAATCGTATCAAAAATTCTTTTGATAAAAAAGAACAAATCTACATATATGGTAAGCACGGCCATGCGGAAGTGGAGGGTCTACTAGGACAAACTAACCAAGAAGCTATTGTTTTTCAAGATATCAGCGAATTAGATCTCCCAAACTTGCCAAGAAGTTTGACATTGTATAGTCAAACGACAAAGAGCACAGATAACTTCTACGAAATAAAGCAAATTCTTATAGACAGTGGGATTACTGTAAATGCGAACGATACTATATGCAGGCAGGTGTCTAACCGAGACAAGGATTTACGTAAATTTGCGTTGAATTACGATAAAATAGTATTCGTCTCAGGTACAAAGTCTTCAAATGGTAAGGTCCTATACAACGTATGTAAGGAGAAAAATCCGAATTCTTTTTTTATATCAAATCTCAGTGAATTGAATAGTGATTGGTTTCAAGATAATGATACCGTTGGTATATGTGGGGCTACTTCAACGCCTATGTGGTTGATGGAAGAAGTGCAGGCTAACCTCCTACAGTTTTAATTAAAAAATAATGGGAACGGCTCTATTATACGGTTTTTATGGTTTTTTAATTCTAGGTACTTTTTTGTTTATGGAAGCGGTAGCTTGGTTTACTCACAAGTACATTATGCACGGTTTTTTATGGACGTGGCACAAGTCGCATCATAAGGTGCATGACCACACATTAGAAAGGAATGATTTGTTTGCGCTTGTTTTCAGTATTCCCTCCGCAGCGTTGATTATTGCAGGTATTGAGTTATCAAATGTTAGGTGGCTACTATTTGTGGGTATAGGTGTTGCCTGTTATGGACTTTTTTATGTCTTATTTCATGATATATTAGTCCATAGAAGGATTAAAATTGGATTTAAGGCGCAGGGTACTTATTTGAAGCGGATGATAAAAGCACATTATGTTCATCATGAGGTGCACAGCAAAGGTGGGGCAGAGGCTTTCGGGTTTTTATATGCTCCCAAAAAATATAAGCATAAGGAAAAGAGTAATGTCTAAGATAATACCGCTGGGGTTTATTTGTTAAATTTTTAAAATCATCACAATTATGGGAAAAATAATATTAGGCTTAATCGTTATGTGCTTTGCTAGTGTTTCTGTTTACGCCCAACAAGTGGATATCAAAGAGGAAGTAGCACAATTGCAAAAATATTTAGATGGTGTGGAAGAGAATGCGTTAATTGTTATAAGTGATGAGGGAGTAATTACTTATACGAAGAAGTTTGCAGATCATTCGAATGATTACCGTGCAGTATTTCGGTTGTCTACCATTAATGTTTCAATTGAAGAAGTGAAAACTGAGAATTACCTAGAAGGGGAACCGAAGTATTACATGAAGTTTATGTGTGAAAATAAAAAGAGCCCATGTATCATCTACACAAAGTTATCAGATGAAAGCTCTACAAATTCATATAAATTTACCAATTTCCCTGTCTGGACCTTAGAAAATGGGAAGGATGCGGTAAAGAAATTTAATATGCTGAAGGAAATTCTGAAGTAGTAGCTATTTAAAACTGCTAAGCTGAAAGGTCATACGTTATGTATGGCCTTTTTTCTTTTTTTTAACACATTTTACGGGTAAAGATAAATACCCTTATTTATTATTTTTTATAGGATGTTCGAGAGAAATTTAAAACGAAGCATTGCTTCACTCATTTTTTTAGCTTTTATTTCAGTTTCAACTTTACTAGCCCAGTCGACAGGTGAGGTAGGTGGTTTTGTGAAAGATCTCAAAACAGGAGAAGCACTAATTGGCGCTTCTGTAAGAGTTGAGGACTCTGATAAAGGAGCGGTAACAGATATCAATGGCTATTATTTAATTACAGAATTAGCCACTCAAACCTACAGTTTAACGGCAAGTTATGTAGGCTTTAAGGATGTGACAAAGTTTAATGTTGTTATTAAAAGTGGAGGTATCCCTACTATTAATTTTAATTTGGAGGAGAGTATTGAACAATTAGCGGGTGTCACAGTAAAGGCAAACCCATTCCGTAAAACAGAAGAAACACCTTTGTCCATCCAAAGGCTTTCTCCCGAGGAGATCGCTACATACCCAGGTGGTAACAATGATATTGCTAAGGTGGTACAGTCTTTACCCGGTGTAAGCGGTTCAGTTGGCGGGTTTAGAAATGACATCATCATTCGGGGAGGGGCACCGAATGAAAATGTATATTATCTAGATGGTATTGAAATACCTACCATTAATCATTTTAGTACACAAGGTAGTGCTGGAGGTCCAGTAGGGCTGTTGAATGTGTCTTTCTTCGAAGGGGTTACCCTGACTTCAAGTGCTTTTGCTGCACAATATGATAATGTTCTTTCGGGAGTATTACAGTTTGATCAACGCAGGGGAAATCAAAGGGATTACCAGGTAAACTTTAGAGTAAGTAGTAGTGAAGCTGCTCTCACGGCTGAAGGGCCACTCTTTAAGGGCAAGAATGAGGAGATGAGTAATACCAGCTTTATTGCTTCGGTAAGGCGTTCATATCTACAACTACTTTTCCAAGCTATTGACTTGCCTTTCTTACCAGATTACTGGGACTATCAATATAAAATTACGCATGAAGTAGATAAATATAATACTATCAATTTTACTGGTGTAGGTTCATTAGACGATATTAGTATCAATGCACCTGATGAATTTAGCCCTGATCAGCAAGCAACTTTAGATCAGGTTCCTCTAATTAATCAGTGGACTACAACTTCTGGTTTGAGTTGGAAAAATAGGTTTAAGGATGGTAGTGGTTTTATGACCACAGCCTTAAGTACTAATATTTTAAATAATTTATTTGAACAATACCGTGATAACGAAGCTGAAACAGGTCTAGTTTTCAGCAATAGATCGCAAGAGCAGGAGATTAAATTACGGTACAATTACACCAAGTTTATCGGTGAATGGACACTATCAGCAGGAACTATCGTGCAAAAGGCTATTTATTCAAATAAATTTACATCTGTAAGAGCAGATTCTATTACTGATTATGATCAAACGCTCTCTTTTGAGAGATTTGGAATAAGTGGGCAAGCATCGCGCCAATATTTAAAAGATAAGCTAGGCGTTTCATTAGGCTTTAGAATGGACGGGAACACCTTCACAGATGGGGGCGCCAACTTAGCTAAAACCTTCAGCCCAAGGCTATCGTTGTCGTATCAGCTAGCAGAAAAGTGGACTGTGAACGGTTCCGTAGGTCGTTATTTCAAAATCCCACCCTATACTGTTTTAGGATTTTTTAATAATGGATTTGTTAATAAAGATAGCAAATATATCCAGAGTGATCATGCTGTTATAGGGGTGGAATACCTTTTATCACCGTCGTCAAGATTAAGTGTTGAGGGCTTCTATAAGAAATACAATAACTACCCTGTTTCAATGGTCGATAGTGTGTCCTTAGCCAATTTGGGCGGGGGATTTAGTGTTTTAGGCAATGAGGCGATCCAAAGTGTAGGACTAGGCAGAACATATGGAGTGGAATTTTTGTATCAACGAAAATTCACTAAAAATTTCTACGCAATATTGGCTTATACGCTTTATAAGAGTGAGTTTACAGGCTTTGATGAAAGCACTTACCTACCAAGCACGTGGGATAATACAAACCTTGTAACCTTTACTGGGGGCTATAAATTTGGTAAAAACTGGGAAGTTAGTGCTAGGGTGCGTTATTTAGGCCAAACGCCACTTGCGCCTGTAGACGAGGTGGCAACTTTGAGAAGTTATCCTACAATTATAAGAGACTTTCAAAAGCAAGGACAAGTGCTTCTTGATCCTTTTAATCAAACAGATTTACGTATTGATAAAAAATGGAATTTTGAAAGATGGACATTCAACTTATTTATAGAATTACAAAATGTATTCATTCAAGAGCTTCCTTCCGAGCCGAGCTATGGATTAAGGCGAGATGACCAAGGTGTTATTCTACAACCCACAGAATTGGTAGTAATAGAATCCGCTAATAACTCATCCCTTTTACCGACTTTGGGGATAGTAATTGATTTTTAGTAATAAAAAATTGAAATATCTGCTGTAAAATACTGGTTTTGTTTAGCTTAATTAATTCTAACCATTAATTTTGTGCGTTGGGAATAGTAGTCTTATATTGTCTATTATAACTATCCGTATATACTAATAAGAACCAATAGAAAATATGAAAATTGCAGTAATAGGCACGGGTTATGTAGGCTTGGTAACAGGAACATGTTTTGCAGAGACAGGAAATCATGTTACCTGTGTTGATATCGACGAAAAGAAAGTAAAAAAACTTCAGAGTGGTGTAGTAACTATATACGAGCCAGGTTTGGAGGCACTATTTGAAAGAAATATAAGACAAAAGCGCCTAGACTTTACTACCGATCTGAAAGAGGGTATTAAAGGAGCAGAAGTTATCTTTTTAGCTTTGCCAACGCCTCCTGGTGAGGACGGATCCGCTGATTTACAGTATATCTTAAAGGTCGCAAATGATCTAGGTCCCATCTTGGAGCATTATGCGGTTATTATTGATAAGTCTACGGTGCCTGTTGGAACTGCTGCAAAGGTACACGCTGCAATAGCAGCAAATGCCAAGGTCGATTTCGATGTTGTGTCAAATCCTGAATTCTTAAGGGAAGGTGTAGCTGTTGATGACTTTATGAAGCCTGATAGGGTGGTTATTGGTACGCAGTCTGACAGAGCAAAGAAGATAATGGAGAACCTTTACGGCCCATTAGTAAGACAAGGCAATCCAGTAATATTTATGGATGAAAGGTCAGCTGAACTGACTAAATATGCTGCTAATTCGTTCTTGGCAACTAAGATCACCTTCATGAATGAGATTGCTAACCTTTGTGAGAAACTAGGGGCTGATGTTGATATGGTGCGTAAGGGAATAGGTACAGATACTAGAATTGGAAAAAGGTTCTTATTTGCAGGGATCGGTTATGGCGGAAGTTGCTTTCCAAAGGATGTTCAGGCTTTGGCTAAATCTTCAATAGATGCAGGTTACGATTTTAAAATATTGAACTCTGTTATGGAAGTGAACCACAATCAGAAGACAAGATTAATAGACCATTTGAAGGGTTATTTCAAGAATGATCTAGCTGGAAAAACAATCGCTTTATGGGGTCTAGCATTTAAACCATATACAGATGATATTAGAGAGGCGCCTGCCTTGTATAATATTGAGGCTTTATTAGCAGCTGGTGCTAAGGTGAATGTATATGACCCTGAAGCAATGGAAAATGTTAAGGGAGTAATCGGTGATACAGTGAGCTATTATGAAGATGAATATGCCGCTTTAGAGGGAGCAGATGCTTTGATGATTATGACTGAATGGCCTGTCTTTAGAACACCTGAATTTGAATTAATCAAAGAGAAATTAAACAATCCATTGATTTTAGATGGCCGTAATTTGTATGAGACTGCTCGTATGAAAGAGTTAGGGTTCACCTATATAAGCATCGGTAGATAACGTATTATGGAGAAGGAAAGAGTATTAATAACAGGAGCAGCAGGCTTTTTAGGGTCGCATTTATGTGATAAGTTTATTGCTGAAGGTTACCATGTTATTGGAATGGACAATCTGATTACGGGATCAATGGATAACATTGCCCATCTTATGAAATTAGAAGACTTCGAATTCTATAATCATGATGTGACAAAATTTGTACACGTTCCAGGTAAGCTCAAATACATTTTACACTTTGCTTCGCCCGCTAGCCCTATTGATTATTTAAAGATTCCTATTCAAACATTAAAGGTTGGTGCCCACGGGACCCACAATCTATTGGGTTTAGCAAAAGAAAAGCAAGCCAGAATATTGGTAGCCTCTACGTCTGAAGTATATGGCGACCCTATGGTTCACCCGCAGACGGAGGAGTATTATGGAAATGTAAATCCTGTTGGCCCCAGAGGAGTATATGATGAGGCAAAACGTTTTATGGAGTCTATTACCATGGCTTATCATACCTATCATCAGGTAGAAACGAGGATAGTTAGGATTTTCAATACGTATGGTCCGAGAATGAGATTGAATGACGGTAGAGTATTGCCTGCATTCATTGGACAAGCACTGAGGGGTGAAGATTTAACGATTTTTGGCGACGGTTCACAAACTCGTTCATTTTGTTATGTTTCCGATCTTGTCAATGGAATCCATAAGCTTTTGCTTTCAGATTATGCTTATCCCGTTAATATTGGTAACCCTGGTGAAATTACGATTAGTGAATTTGCTGAGGAGATTATTAAATTAACTGGTACCGATCAAAAAGTCATTTATAAAGATCTACCGCAAGATGATCCGAAACAACGACAACCTAATATAGAAAAAGCGAAGGATCTATTAGGATGGTCTCCGAAGGTTTCCAGAGAAGAGGGGTTGAAAGTCACGTATGATTACTTTAGAAGCCTCAGTAAGGAAAAGCTTTTTGAAAAGGACCATAAAGATTTTGATAAATACGTGTTGAAATAGCAGATAGCTACCAAAAACGAAATAAGGCAATATGAAAGGAAAGATTTTAGTAACAGGTGGCTTGGGGTATATTGGCTCGCATACCGTTGTAGAGTTAATTAATAAGGGCTATCAACCGCTTATTATTGATAATCTTTCTAATTCTGATATTTCTGTTTTGGATAGAATAGAGAAAATTACAGGAGTACGTCCAGAATTTCAACAAGTGGAGATGCGCGATAAAGAGCAGCTACAAGAAGTGTTCTGGAGTAATAATCAACAAATAATTGGTGTAATCCATTTTGCTGCAGTTTTATTGGTGGGTGAATCTGTTGAACAGCCGCTGCATTATTATTATAACAATCTGACCTCCACTATTAATTTGTTGGAGTGCATGAAGGAATTTGATGTTAAGTCCATTGTTTTTAGTTCTTCTTGTACGGTCTATGGTAACCCTGATGAGCTTCCAGTAACAGAAGGCGCTTCCATTAAGCCGGCTGTATCTCCATATGGAAATACTAAGAAAATTTGCGAAGACATTTTAAGGGATGCTAGTAATGCATATGGTCTTCAAGTGACCTCTCTACGCTACTTTAACCCCATAGGCGCACACGAATCAGCTTTGATAGGAGAGTTCCAACAAGGGCCACCGCACCACTTAGTGCCTTATATTACCGAAACAGCACGTGGTAAAAGAGCAGTGTTAAAAATATGGGGAGATGATTGGAATACAACTGACGGAACATGTGTTAGAGATTATATTCATGTTGTTGATTTAGCTAATGCGCATATTTTTGCATTGAAATCAATTATTGAAAATTCAGGAGCTGAAAAATATAATGTTTATAACATAGGGTCTGGTAAAGGGTATTCTGTGCTAGAGATGGTTAGAAGTTTTATGCATGCTACTGGTATCGATGTGCCGCACGAAATTGGATCACGAAGAGCAGGTGATGTGGAGTCTGTTTATGCGGATATAACTAAGGCTACTGATGAGTTAGGCTGGAGACCACTAAAAACGCTAGATGAGATGCTACTGTCCGCTTGGAAGTGGGAAAATGCTTTGGAGAAGGAAGGGAAGTAGTAGAGATTCTGTATTAGTTACTTGTGAGTAACTTCAACGAACTTAGCTATTGTATTGTAAATTTCTTCTTCTCTTTCAATCAAGCCCATATGTCCTGTCTCGGGCAAATTTTTCAGATACGGATGTCGCATATATTTAATTTGTTCTTTGCTCCTAGCTAAGGGAATGCTCGTGTCCTCTTCTCCGAAGATAAATAAAATCGGTTTTTCAGATTCCTTTAAAAAGTCGGTGGAGTCATCTCTGTCACGCATCGAAAGCATATAATCTGTAAGGGTTTTTTCAGCTGTTTTTCTACCTTCTTCCAGCAATTTTTTTATAGCCGATTCATGCTTATCTCTGTTTTTTTCAAAGAATAGCATAGGTACAAAACTGTCAATAAATTTTGCTACTCCATGTTTTTGAATGAACTCAATACTTTTGTCTCTGCCTAATTTTTTATCAAGGGTATCTTCTAGTGCTGTTGAATGGATAAGGCCAATTGCTGATACTATATTGGGAAATTTTTTTGCTATTTCCAATGCTACATAGCCACCTAGGGAGTGTCCTATAATAATGCATTCAGAGATATTTTTTTTCTTCATCCAGTCGTAGATAGAATTCGCTACCACATCGAGTGAATGGTCATAAGGAAGTGGATCACTTTCGCCGAAACCTGGTAAATCAGGCAAAAGTACTTTGTATTTTGCAGCAAGTCTTTCTCCTATAGGTTCCCAGATAGTATGCGATCCTCCAAATCCATGTAGGAGGATTACAGGGTAACCTTTTCCAAATTCCTTAGAGTTTATATTCATATCTTAACAGATAATGCTTTTTCGTTTATTTGTAAAACGGCAGCATAAATTCCATCTGCATCAAAATTACATTCTTTATGTAATTCATGTTGCTCCCCATGCTCTACTATTCTATCTGGTATACCTAACCTTTTTACTTTAGCAGAATAGTCATTTTCTGCCATAAATTCAAGTATTGCACTACCAAAGCCTCCCATGATACAGCCATCTTCAATTGTTATCACTCTATGGAATTTAGAGAATACGTCGTGCAACATTTCTTCATCCAATGGTTTGGCAAATCGCATATCATATAAAGCAGTAGAAATGCCTTCTTCTGTAAGTCTTTCTATTGCATCTATTGCATAATTGCCTATGTGGCCAAAGCTTAGAATAGCTACTTCTTCACCATCTATCACTTTTCTACCTTTCCCTATTTCAATTGCTTCGAATGGAGTTTTCCACTCGGGCATTACGCCAACCCCTCTAGGATACCTGATGGTGAACGCCTTACCAGTTCTTGGTTGCTGGGCGGTAAACATCATGTTACGCAATTCTTTTTCATTCATAGGTGCAGCTACGATCATATTTGGTATACAACGCATAAATGCAATGTCGTAACTACCATGATGTGTTGGTCCGTCAGCACCAGCAAAGCCAGCTCTGTCGAGGCAGAAGTTTACAGGAAGGTCTTGGATACAAACGTCGTGGATTACTTGGTCGTACCCTCGTTGCATGAAAGTGCTGTATATGTTGCAAAATACAGTCATCCCTTGTGTAGCGAGGCCAGCGGAGAAAGTTACTGCATGCTGTTCAGCGATGCCTACGTCAAATGCTCTCTCAGGTATCTCTTTCATCATCAAGTTCATTGACGAACCTGAAGGCATTGCTGGTGTAACCCCAACAATTCTTTCATTCTGCTTAGCTAGTTCGACTAATGTTTCTCCAAATACTTGTTGGTATTTTGGCGCTTGGGGCTTTGTAACTACCTTTTTTGTAATTTCTCCAGTTATCTTATCGAACTTACCTGGTGCATGCCATTTGGTTTGGTCTTTTTCTGCAGGGGCAAAACCTTTTCCTTTAGTAGTCACACAGTGCAAAACTTTTGGTCCAGGAATATCTTTTAAGTCAT
>JBKEFO010000015.1:0-23777 GCA_046709585.1 Marivirga sp. | reverse complement strand
AACGGTTCTTTGATAGCTGTTGGCGGTCTCTTGACTGGCAGACAATGAATCAACAAAATACTTAATCTGGCCATCGTCATTTTTTATTGTGCTCTCTTCGCTATACCACTGGTATTGATAGCAGCCATTTTCAAAGTCAGGCTGAACGGAGCGCTCAATCCAATCTTTGCTGATTAGCTGTTGACCTTCCCAATTGCCTTCTTTGAGATAAAGCCTGCCAAGTTTGGCGAAATCTCTCGCCCTTGCATTTAAGCAGCAAAAGGCTTTAGGTGTCTGGTTCTTTTTACTGTCAATGTTCCAGCTGGCGTCATATTCCATTCCTATAGGTTGCCATATTTTAGCTTCGAAATAGCTCGCTAAAGGTGTTGTGGTGGCACGTTCTACTATGATGGCTAATATCTCCGTATTGATGCTTTGGTATTCATATGTGGTACCTGCAGGCTCTTCAATCTTGGTGTTAATTACTTGCTTGAGATGATCCCTGCCGTAATAGAGTTTAGCAATCTCCGCGAATGGGTTGGTATATGAGTTCTCATTGAACTTTAAACCAGAGCGCATATCTAACAGGTGCTTGATGGTAATCGCTTCAAAGCGAGGATCTTTCTCCAGTAATTCCGGAATGTAATTGGTGATGGGCTCTTCCACATTTTTAATGAAGCCTTCGTCCTTGGCAATGCCCACCAAGGCTGAAACATAGGACTTAGCTACAGAAAATGACGTAACTATAGATTCTTCATCATATTCCTCAAAATACTTTTCATACAAGATGCTGTCAGATTTGATGACTATGAAAGCTACCGTACTTGTTCCTTTGTCTAAATACTCAGTAAGCCCCACCTCACCCAATTCTTCAGTTGTTAACTTAATCTCTTCCATACGCTCATCATATGCATTTTCCGCTTGCTGAAAGTAAAAAGGCGTGCCTTCACTTTTGATTTCTGTTTGAGGGAATTTTTTGTAGTCGTCGATGTCAGCAAAATTATAGATCACGAATCGACCTAAGTGGCATGAAGACAAGGAAAATGCTAGGAGTACAAATAGACTTTTTGTTTTCATGCAAGATGTTTGATGACGCCGGAAGGCGTTTGGTTTAATTAGTTAAACTAAACTTCAAGTTAATAAAAATAATTAAAGAGCCTATTCTTGTGGAGTCTATGCGTATAAAACCAACTCAAAGGCTAATTAAAGTGAGGTGTCTCTGTCGCTATTAAGAGTTTTTTTTCTGCATTGGTTTTACGCAGTTTGTGTTGAAGCACCTATATGATTGAGCTGTTTATGTCGGTTAATACGAATATTAATAAACTGATAAGCAGTTGTGACTTAATAGTAGATTACTTAAATGTTTCCTTAACCCAAAATTTCAGATGTTAGAATGGGCTGTTCTTTAAATTTGCTTGTCCATTCGTTAAATAGATGCGTGGGGGATGACTTTTATTACCTTTTACTATAATGAAAGGCCTTAGTGGCTACATCGAAGTAGGTCGTGATTGAGTAATACGTCAGGTTTGTATGGAGCATCATTGTCATACAGCTCAAAGGTACAACAACGATCATGATCCTGTCGACATACGGCTTTTTACGGCAAATTGTTTTTTCAATTGTACAATTTTTGTACAATTAAGGTGCTCAAAATAAAAAAAGGAAAAATAAATATCGAAAAAACAGCCTTTATGGCTATTTTAAGCAATATTGTATATGATCCGTTTAATAAATATCATATTTGGTTAAACAAAAAAACTAATCAGATTGTTCGTCAATTAATTTTAAAACCATATAAACCACTTAAACAAACAATTATGTTACAGTTTTTAGAGATTATTACAATTCCGAAGGATGATCCCATTGCGTTTACATTCTTTACGGGGTACATGGCAATGATGGCAGCATCAATCTTCTTCTTCTTCGAGAGAAGTAGAGTAGACAAAAAGTGGCAACTTTCCTTACTAATATCAGGATTGATTACATTTATTGCTGCGGTTCACTATTATTACATGAAGGATTATTATCTGGCAACAGGTGAAAACCCGACTTCATTAAGATATATTGATTGGACTTTAACAGTTCCATTAATGTGTGTTGAGTTTTATTTATTGACTGCTGCTGCAGGTGCGAAAAAGAGCTTATTATGGAAATTGATTATAGCATCAGTATGGATGTTAGTATTCGGTTACATCGGTGAAGCTTTCAATCCAGAAGGTGGTAGTGCGTCACACTCAGTAATATATGGTGTGCTTTCAACATTAGGTTATTTATATATCCTGTACACAGTGTGGGTAGGAGAAGTAGCTCAATTAGCGAAGAAATCTAATAACCCTGCAATTATTAGCAGTGTACGTATTTTGGCCTGGTTTGTATTAGTAGGATGGGCAATTTATCCAATCGGTTACATGTGTATGGACGGTGGATGGTTGAACACTTCTTTAGGATGGGGTTCAGGAAATGTAGATTTATTTTACAACATCGCTGATGCAATTAACAAAATCGGTTTTGGTTTAGTAGTTTATAGCCTAGCGGTTTCTGCTTCTAAAGATAAGGTTAGCGCATAAGCTTTTATTAAAAAAGTAATTGAAGGGGCATTGAAAGATGCCCCTTTACCTTTTAAATAAATATCGTGAACAAAATCAGTTTTATATTTATAGCCGCAGCCTTTCTACTATTGCCATTGGAAGTGATAGAGCATGAGTTTGTGCCTTATGTGGAACTGGTATTATGTAGTATCCTAATCGGAACTTTTGGCATAGCACATGGGGCTATTGACAACCATTTATATGGCATAAAAAGCGTTAAGGAGAACAAATTATTTATCGCGATCTACGTGTTCGCAGGCTTGTTATTTGGTGTCGTATGGTACTTGAGCTTTGACATAGCTTTTACTATATTTTTAATCATATCGGCCTATCATTTTGGTCAATCTCAGTTTATTGATTTTTCTGGAAAGGCATCTTTTTTGGATAGAATCCTCTACATAAGTTGGGGTGTAGTTTTACTCTCCGCTTTTATTTATTTTAATTCGGCCGAACTCACAACAGCTAATGACTCTAGCACTGTACCTTTGGATGTGTTTGGCTGGCTGTTAACATTTTCCGTGTACATATTAGTGGCCTCAGTGGGTCTATTGTTGTTGTTGTTAGCAAATTTTATTTATACCCAAAAAATGACAATTGAAAGAGGTTTAACAGAGATCTACCAAATGTTTATTATTGGTGTGGTCTTCACAGTATCCTCTCCTTTACTCGGCTTCACACTTTACTTCGTTATCCTTCATTCTATCCGAGTAATGACCCATGAATATCAGTTTTTTACTATGAAGAGTACTACATTTTCATTGTTAAAATTCTTCAAAATGCTCCTGCCATTCACAATTATCTCTATTCTAGGGTTGCTGTTTTTTGTCTTGGTGGTGAATTACTATCAAATGACCATTTCTATGCCCTTGGTCCTTTTGATTTTTATATCTTGTTTAACACTTCCTCACTCTTTGATTATGGAATTGTTTTACAAAAAGTCCTTAGGGAAAATAAGTTTTTCATAAAGGTACTTTTTCATGGAATCTGCTGATTCAGGTCCATAGATTTGATCTACTGCTATGTTATTGATACGGTAAGAGGTAGCTCATGTTAATAAAATTGCATCAATTCGAAGGTGGGTATATCGAGGCCTGGCCATAAAAATATTTCGAATTAGAAACCAGGGAGGTCACTTTAAACAGCATTTAAGCCAGTTAAATGCCTAGGCGGCTCAATGTGTCCTTTTTATATGATTCACCTATAGGTATCTCTTGTCTGCCTACCTCTACATCCTGTTTCGTATAGGCGGTGATTTTGTCGGCGTTTACTAAAAAAGAACGGTGCACCCTTAAAAACCTATCATCTAATTTCTCCTCGAATGCTCCAATAGCATGCTTTACAGTTATTTTATTGTTGCTTAGTTGTATTCTTATATAGTCCTTCATACTTTCGATGAATAAGATTTCATCCAATTGAATTTTGATATTCTTTTTGTTGTGTTGTATGTAAATGAAGTCCTCTTTAACAGCTGTCGCCATAGGTAGTTCACTCTGCTTAGTGCTTTCCAAAAACTTCTCTATGGCAGCCATAAATCTTCTCAGTACGATAGGCTTCAGTAAAAAATCTACGGCACTTAATTCAAATCCATCTAAAGCATAGTCGCGGTAGGCTGTTGTGAAGATAACCTTGGGTTTTGTGATAAGGTGTTTATAGAAATCATGTCCTTTTAAAACAGGCATTTCTATGTCTAAAAAAAGTAAATCGATTTTTACTTTTTGCATAAGCTGAAGTGCTTCCACTGCGGATTCGCAGCTAGCAACTAGTTCAAAATTATCCAACCTAGACAGGTGAGAGGCCACTAACTCCCTTGCAAGCTCTTCGTCATCTACTATCATGCATTTATATGACATGCGCGGTCAATTTTAGGTTAACTGTAAAGTAGTCTTTCGTTTCTGTAATTTCTAATGTGTGATGATTAGGATATAATAATTCAAGTTGTTTTTCAATATTCTTGAGGCCTATAGAAGTTTTGTTTTTTGAAGCCTCAGTAATGTTTGTGTCCGGTTTTGTATTCCTGATCTTAAAAGTCACTAGGTCTTTCATAGTTTTGAGCATTATATGAATATGAGCTACCTTAAGTTCTTGCTTCACACCATGTTTGAAAGCATTTTCTACAAATGTAAGTAATAATAGGGGAGCAATTTTCAGCTTCTCATCCACTTCATAGTCAAAATTGATAGCCAATCGCTTTGAGTATCTGAGCTTTTCTAGTGCTATATAATTTTCAAGTAGCTCCACTTCTTTCTCGATTGGCACAAATTTTGGCTCACATTGGTACAAAATATAGTCTAATATATCAGATAGCTTTTCGATGACTTCTGGCGTTTTATCCGATTTTTTTATCGCTAGGGCATATAGGTTGTTTAGAGTATTAAATAAGAAATGAGGGTTGAGTTGATGTCGTAGTAAATATAGCTCGGTCGTCTTCTTCTGCTCTTGTAGTTTTAATAATTCCTGCTGTTTTCGGTAATAAGCAATCACTATTAATATGATAGTCGGAAATATTAAACCCGTAATATTCCCTAAGAAGGAATAAACGTTTGTGATTCTTTCTAAGAAATCTAGAGGTGGCCGATAGCTATAAATCTCAGGATATCTTGGTAATAGGTAATAACAGCTGGTGGCGGTGTGGATAATGTAGGCACCATACACTGCAGCCAAACTTAATATAGAAAATAGTATCTTGTTCTTTTTATTTAAAAAATTGGGAATCAGTACAAGGATAAATAAATAAGATAAGATAATCTGAACCATCGTCTTTGACAGCATTCTTTCAAGCAAAAAGAATTTATCAGATTCCTGCGGCCAAGAGGAACCGACATAATAAATAAACATCATGCACCAAAATAGGGTATGGCTTATTACTTTTCTGGATAGAAATAGTTGGTACTGTTTATTCATCTATTAATAGTCGTTCGTTCATGATAGGCCTTTAAGTGCCCACTATTGATTTAGGCTTGCTTTGAAGGCAACTAGATTTTTCCTAAAGCTATTTACGTCATGGTCCTTTTGTGCTTCCGCCAGTGATACTGCCTTTTTAAAGTGTTTCAAAGCGTCATCATTTTGTCCGTGCTTAGCCAAGGACTCTGCATAACTGTCATGCGCGTTAGGCGACTCAGGAAAAATATTTGTATTTGCCTTGAAGATAGCCAAAGTAGCATTTATTTGATCGTTATCAAGATAGAAATAGCCTAAATCAACTACCATGAAGTCTTCCAAGTGGTTTCTTGCGATTAAAAGGGTGATTATTCTTTCCACTTCTACTGCTGCTGTTTGAGAGATCTGATCCTTTAGAAGGATGTCTTTTAGGTTTAGAAAAGGACCTTCTCGGTACATCTTGGCCGCCTCTCGTGCTCTTAACTTTGCTGTTTCAAAAGTGCGGTCACTGGCCGTTAGTAGGTTGGGTTGTACGCCTATTCCTTCCCAATTGGTTTTAGAAATTGGGTTAATAGACCTAGCGTAGGGCATAATAACGCTATATCCTTCTGGTAGTGCCATGAACTCCACTGGATGTGCGCCTCCGCCCGTAGTTTCTCCTATGACAAAAGCTCTATTTCTACACTGTAGATCGTAGGCAAATGCTTCAGCAGCAGAAAAAGTAAAATGGCTGGTGAGGATAAATAAGGGTATATTCAGCCTCTTTTTGCCTTTTACGGCAACTGTTTTTAATTCACTGTAATTATCAGTTCGTCTTTCATAAAGGCCACTTACCGCTATGTTGTCTTCAAGGAAATAGCTACTCCAGTATTGTCCTAGGCTATTTCCGCCACCATTTTCTCTTAAATCGATGATCATGGCATCCGCTGTTGAGAAGTAATTCATGACGGCATCTACTTTGGGTATGTCTTCTCTTCTGAAACCTTCTAGAGAAACGTAGCCTATATTTCCTTCGAGCAATTCAATTTTGCCGAAGCCACCATTTCTAAACCTTTCTAAATTATTGAGGTGCCTAGTGATAAAGTCAGTAGTGGGAGCTGCTGCTCTCTGCTGTCGGGGAGGTGCAATATTTAAATGTTTGTCATGGGTGATTTTCTGCATTTCTGTGGTCAGCATTTTGGCAAATGTTTGTGGGTCATCGATGCTTTTAAAGAAGTCGATTTCCATTAAGTGGGTCAGGTGTTCATTAGTAGCTTCAGCCGTGTCAATAAAAATGTAATTTTCGGTCATTAACTTTTGGACTTCTTTAATGATATCAGCTCTTGATTGCGCAAAGTTTACGAAGGGAAGGCAAATTAATAAGGTAGCTAAAAGACTTTTCAAATAATACTTCATAATAGGTTGTTTGATTTTCTACAACTAATGTATGTATAAAAGAGGGGCAGCTGTTAAAAAGTAGACATACAGGAGTTTGGCGATGCCAGACGGAGAAAGCAAGTTTTTGTTGATACAGCTATAATTTGTTTCAGTCAATTTTAAAATTATAGGGTCGTACAGACAGCGGGTAAAAGGGAATATTCCTACTGCAACAGCATTCGTCGCTATTGCGGATCCCACCAAACAGGCGGCGTATCTACAGCATCACCACCAGAGTATAGTAAACAATTGCGGCACTCAGGGGCAGGACCATCAGGTCCTTGGTACTGTATGCAATTTGCGGCTAAGTCATGCTCCACTGGATAGGATAAAGCTGTGCGATCGAAGTACCAGCGTACTCCTTGCTCTTGGACTACATCGAAGTAACCAGATACACGCTTTTTGCCATCCACGGATTTAATGTTGGTGGCTAAATCGTATGGAAGTTTGTCAAACACTAAACTGTTGCCAGCCTGCTCTTTCAACTCTTTCCAAAAAAAGTAATGCTCTTTATTCATTACTTGCTGAGTGATGAGTACAGATAGCTGATCGTAAATATGCTCATTGCCGATCGTTTCCATGAAAAATAATTCCTTTCTGTAGTTGCCTGAGTAGTCTTCAGCAACATCAAAGGAATTTAAGAAATTGTTATTTTTAGCCCAACAAGTGCTGGGAGTATCACCAGAGGATGGAGTAAGCGGCGTTTCATAAATCCACGTGGCATCATAATCCCATTTATAATAGAGGGGTGATGTGTTGGTGTTCTTTGGTAATTGTATGGTGGCATGCATTGCCTGTATTGTTCTTATATCCTGCTCTCCGGAAATATAAATGTAGGCTTGTATCTCTTCTTCTGTAAAACCAATAGTCCCTATTGTGCCTACGTTTGTAGCAGGTAAACTTACCCAGCTAGATTCATATTTTTCTAGGTTCTCCAAGCTTATCTGCAGCTGGTACTTTCTCTCAGCTAAAGCTTTAAAGTTTATGTCATTTAACTCATAAACCGTTTTACCAGCTTCATCACATGCTTCATAGAACCAACTGTTGCCTCGGTCGTCAACAAGGTTTATCACTGCATTATTAACGTTTTGTCCTCTAATATCTGAGACATCGTTGGTATAGGTCAATTCAATTCGGAAAAGCCTTCCATCACTAGGGTAAGTGGTAGTTTCAATAAATGATTTATCGGAAATGTAACCTTGTACTACGAGGGTAGGCTCATTGTTTTCTACGACGAATTCAAAGGGTTCAATGCAGTTGGTGATGGATAGAAAAGCCATGATCAGACAGATCGATCTGAGAGCTGTACTTAGGTGTTTAATGAGAGAGCGATCACTTTTTTTCAAAATTAATCTCATTAGAAAGTGAAGTTATAGGCTATTGAAGGGAAAATATTGCCTAGGATCGACAGCTTTTTTGCTCTGCCGTATTTGTTAAAGGTGATGGAGTAGGCATTTTTACGTGCATATGCATTGTATACCGAAATAACCCATTCACCTTTCAAACGTGAATTTCTATAGGGGTTGTCTTTGACTTTTACAGATAAATCTAGTCTATGGTAATCTGGAATTCGGTATTCGTTGCGTTCCGAATAGTTTAACACTGAAAGGTAGGGGCCATAAGAAAATTTAGAAACAGGGATAGTTATTGGCCTACCTGTACTGTAGCTAAAATTCATAGAAAAGACCGCTCTTTTACTTATTTGATAGTTAGCTACTACGGATAGGTTGTGGGGCTGATCAAAGGTGGCAGGATAAAATGCGCCATTGTTGACTATCAGGCGTTCGTCCATATTATTGTTGAACTGCCGCAGACTGCGTGAATAGGTATAAGCGATCCATCCGTTGAAATCACCTTTATTTTTCTTTAACAATACTTCAGCGCCATAAGCTAATGCGGCACCTTGTAGAAGGCCAGCTTCTAATGATGGGTTTAAGGTAATGTCCGCACCTTCAATATAGTCTACTGCATTGGTGGTCGTTTTGTAAAAAAGCTCCAAAGATGTGGAGAAAGCATCTTTGTTGATATTTTTAAACAACCCGATTGAAAACTGGTCTCCAATTGCTGGTTTCAAGTATGGACCGCTACTTACCCAATAGTCTTGCGGTGTAGCGGCGGCAGTATTTGATATTAAGTGTAAGTATTGATACGTCCTAAAATAACTTAATTTCAGTGATAATTCTTCGGACAGTAAATACCGTAATGAGATCCTCGGTTCTAGTCCGCTAAAGCTATTGATAAGCTCACCATTACTATAATTCAGCGTATCAACAATAGCGGGATACCTACCTTCAATGTTGTTAAAGTCAAAGGTGTAGATTTGATCGCCACCTAATCGAAAAAATTGAGAGAATCGAAGGCCTGCCGCTATGGATAGCTTTTCGGCTAACTTTAGATCAGCTTGTACGAAAACGGCTGCTTCAATACTTCGTTGATCGCTCATGTCGGCTGCTAGTACATTGTTTTCCGGTTTAGTAGGAGTCAATTCGCCTGGTTCGAGCAGTATACCAATGGATTCTACTCCTGCACTCAATTTATAATCGTCTGTAGGGTCATAATGAAAGATGTATTTCAAATGGAGGTTATTGATTTGATTGACATAACTGAACCCTTCAATTTCATCTAAATTGTTAATTTCACTATTGTAGTTGCTACTTGCTAAACTTAAGGAAGCATAGGCTTTGTCATTAAAGGTTTGGTCCCACAAGATGGAAGCATTCCTTGTTTGCCAGCTAAAAACTGAATCGCTTGCTAGACTAAAGTCATCGTAGCTATTATATAAGGTTAAGGTAATAATGTTATTGTCGTTAAATGAGTGGAAAAATTTCCCTGTTATATCATAGAATTGGGCAGAACTTTGCGTGAGTTCAATATTTTCTGTAGCCTTTAATAGCCAATCAGTATAAGACACTCTTCCCCCCACTATAAACGATGACTTTCCGCGTTTAATTGGGCCTTCCACTGTCAACCTACTAGAAACCAACCCTGTTCCACCAGAAATTTTCATTTTCTCGGCATCACCATTTCTCAGAGAAACATCCAGTACCGAAGCTACACGACTGCCGTATTCTGCAGGGCCACCACCTTTGTACAAAACAACACTACTCACTAAATCGGGATTGAATGCTGAGAAGAAGCCGAATAGGTGAGAGGGATTATAGATGGTTGCATTGTCCTGTAAAATTAAATTCTGTCCACTTTCGCCTCCTCTTACATTAAAGCCCGAGGAAAGTTCGCCTTGCGTACTTACTCCAGGAAGGGTGGTCATACTTTTTATTGGGTCAACTTCTCCCATGAAGGTAGGTAAGTTTTTAATCTCTTGAATTCCCATTCTTTCGACCCCCGTTAAAGTAGTCTTTACGTTTCTATCGGGAGCTTGCGCTGTTACTATTACGCTTTTAAGTTGTTCGATTTCTTGATATAAAGTGGTCGAAAAGGTGGTGCTCTCTACTTCTGGATGGAAGCCTATAATAACTGACTTCGTTTGGAAGCCAATAAATTTCATACTAAACTCCATCAATTCAGCCTCTGCATTGATATAGAAGCCACCGTCTACATCCGTCACAGTGCCAATATTTTTACCTGTAATGAGCACCTGCGCACCCACTATTCCCTCATCTGTGGCACCATCTAGGATGGTCCCTCTAATTCTAGTTTTGATGCCAGAATTAGCTTTTAAAACAATGTATGCGTCTTTTCGTCTGCCAAAAGTACCTGCTAGCTCTTTTTTGACTATTATGACTAAGTCATCAGCTAACTTCTCCACTACATAAGGTGCTAATTGGTCATCGAGGTAGCTAAGAAGTCTGGTTTTTCCTTCCACTCCTAATATCGTTCGCGCCCTCATTTGATTGCGGTCGAAAACGAATTTGACACCATATTCCGCTTCCTTTTCATTAAGTAGTTCACTTAATATTTTGTCGTTATCGGTGGGGTAAATGAATACATCCTGTATTTTTTGAGCCCTGATGCTAATGGAGAACATCATTAGAATAAAAAATTGCGTAAATCGCATTAACAAAAAAGTTTATTTTGTATTAAAGTTCCTCAATCTAGTAATTAGCCATAATAACTCTGCACTTTAAAAATATTTTTTTTGTACGGTGTAAATGCGGGAGGGTCGGAATTCCTATTTAAGCTTTCATGTTCACTGGGTTTCCATGTATTGCTCTTACAAAGAAGGGATTATAAATGGTAAGAAAAAGATATTTTCTCCCTAACAGTGAAAGTTTATTGTGCTTACACTATTCTCCTAGGACTTTAGTAGAAGAATCGAAGTCACGTCTAAAATTTGTTAGATTAATTATTGATTTAAGCTCCGCTCAAGTCAATGGTGTCCATTTGGTAATGCACACTATCTTTGACACCGCAATACTATCAATAAACCATGTCGACTATTTTGTTGTTTTTGGGATCTACAAGTCAAGATAAATGGCTGTATTTGTTCACCCACAAACGGCTCGAATAGACGTTGTGGTTGAAAGGGGGGTATAAAGATTAAAGAAACTATAAATGCTGAGCGACTAGTGATCGAGGCGTCTACTTAAACACAAAGGTTAAGCAGCTGACGATGTAGATTTCTTGCCTGTATGGTGTTGTATAGTTTTCTGCTCTGCAGAGCAATAAATCTCTTAATGTAACCCACAGCAAGCTCATTTTGAGCTCGCCTTTTTCTTGTCCACTTGCTTGTAGGGGATTGTTTTCAGCATGTGTTTGATGGCGTCCAGTCTAGCCCTATTCTTCCTATCAGCATTAATAATAACCCAAGGGGCATGTTCAGTATCTGTTTTCTCGAACATTCTTTCCTTATAAACACTGTACTCATTCCATAGCTCTTGGGCCCTTTCATCAACAGGCGTCATCTTCCAACGTTTTAAAGGGTCTTTCTTTATGTCAGTAAAGCGTTTTTGCTGCTCCTCTTTAGTAATGGAGAAATAGAACTTAATGAGGTGGATATCAGACTGAATAAGCATTTTTTCAAACTCATTGACGTTTGACATAAAAATATTGTACTCATCGGCTGTGCAAAAATTGTTTACGGGTTCTATAACAGCTCTATTGTACCAACTTCTGTCAAATAAAACAATCTCACCAGGTTTCGGCAATTGGTTAACATAGCGTTGAAAGAACCATTGGCTCTCTTCATCTGGGGTAGGTTTGTTCAGTGCAATTATTCTAAAATGTCTCGGATTAATATACTCTGTAATTCTCCTTATAGCACCACCCTTACCAGCGGCATCTCTACCCTCGAAAATAACAACCACCTTTTTATTGTTGTTGATGACCCAGTTCTGCAGCTTTATTAGCTCTTCCTGCTTTTTTTGTAGTTTTCTACTGTATTTTACCTCTTCTATAGATTTAGTTAGGTTAACCTTTTTATTCCTTAAAAGTGCATGTAAACCTACTTTGGAGTTTAGTAGCTTCACTTCTTTTTCTGTCAGTTTCAATTCGTCCATATTGTACTCAGATTATATATCGATTTGAACAATGCCTCTGTGGTATCTCATAATAACATTAGGGTCCGGAAAAAGGGAGATGTCTGATTGTCCTTTTCCTTCATAATCAAATTGTGAAAGAACATATCGCATACTTTCCAGCCTTGCCTGCTTCTTATCGTTTGTTTTCACAACTATCCAGGGGCTAAAATTGGTGTGTGTCTTGCTAAACATCTGCTCCTTGTAAAAGGTGTATTTATCCCAAAATTCTTGTCCTTTCATATCAACAGGACTAAATTTCCAGCGTTTCAAAGGGTTTTTGAGTCGTGCGTCAAACCTTGTTTTTTGTTCTTCCTTAGCTATAGAAAACCAGAATTTAATTATTTTTAGATTATCCTCATACAGCAAGTGCTCGTATTCTGGTACTTGGACCATAAATTTATCATACTCCTCTTTGGAACAGAAACCCATTACCGGTTCCACCACGGCACGATTGTACCAACTCCTGTCAAAAAATACAATTTCTCCAGGGTTAGGCAATACTTTAATATACCGTCGGAAATACCATTGGCCTTTTTCCACCTCTGTGGGTTTGGTTAAGGCGACCACCCGGGAGGACCGAGGGTTTAGATGTTCTTTAAAGCGCTTGATCGCACCTCCTTTTCCTGCAGCATCTCTTCCTTCAAAAATAATAGCCACGCGTAATTTGTGCTTAATTATCCACTTTTGCAGAGTAACAAATTCTGTTTGTAATAAAGCCAGTTCAGCTTCGTATTTTAGTTTGGCTAAAGCCTTGTCAATCGGAATATTGTTTTTGCTTGCAATATCAATTAGGTCATTTCTGGTTTTTGCTTTCAACAGATGCGCGGGCTCAAAATTCATCGGATTTTTTTCTTCTTTAGGCAGTGTGAAATTCGTCTGTCGCTTTTTTATCTCAGCTGTTATTAAGTTACGTTAGTACAATTGCATTAAGATATTAATAAATTCTTAATTATGAATAGTCATGGTTCTAAGTTCTTACCTGTAAATGTAAAAAAACAGATAATACGTCTTAATCTTAAAAAATAGGGGTGTTAACTATTGGATTCGTGGGGGACCAGTAATCCTACAGACTGCGCTTCTTCATAAATTCAATTTAAATTTCGGCGATTATCGTTGTCGTAATCATTATATGTAGCGCTTGTAATACCTTTGTTGCACGAACCGCACACCACTTCGGCAGTACTTCCACCTTCGTCATACCCTATACATCCGCAAGTGAGAGGTTCGATATTCTCACATGACTAGTAAAAGAAGGCAATTATAATTGTTGTAGATAGTGACTTCATATACGCTTTTCTCAGGGTAGCACTAAGAAGGGCAAGTTAACACATCTATCTACTTGTAGAAAAATAATTGTACCGCAGTGACTGTCCAAAAGAAGCTATAACTTTCACCATATCTTTTGACTTACTCTCTCACTAAGCTAGGCAGAATTTAAAAGACCTTTGTTTTTAAATTGCGCTATCTTGAAAGCACGCTAACTTCTACTCGCCTATTTATTTTACCTTTTTCTACATCTTTGGTAATAAGCAATGGCTTCTGATGCCCCCAGCCTTTGGTTTCGATATTGCTATCTCTAACCCCTTGCTTAACAAGGTAGTCTTTAGTCGATTGCACTCGTTGTTCTGATAATAATAGGTTTTTCTTAGCAGCTCCGCGTACATCGGTGTGGCCCTCCAAAAGAATTCTCATAGCGGGATTGTTTTTCATGACTTCTGAAAGCTTATCTAAATCCTTTTGGGCTTCAGGTCTAATTGCTGACTTGCCTAAATCGAAAATGAGGTTCTTCAGTACAAAATTATCGTTATTCTCTAGTAGAACTTCTATCTCCGTTTTCTCTGCAGCGCTAGCACCTTGTACAAAGCTTAGGCTAGTTACTTTTATATCGTCTGAGGAGTGCATAATGGAATCAGCAACACTACCTAAACAATTGGACCAAATCACTTTATAGGTGCCAAGTTTTGTTAGTTGTATTTCTTCTTGGTTATCATACGCTAGTTTCTTATCGTCGAAATACCATTCTATCTTATCTAAATTTCCAAAACATCCTTGTTTAAGCAAAGTTGTTTTTAAGAATGTGGTGCCACCTTTTTTTGCTTTTGTAAGTGTAATTTTTTTCTCTGGATCAGGATTACCAACTTTTAATACAGCAAAAGCAGCATCGGGCGAGCAGCTAGGTCTATATATATTATTTTTGCAGGAGTAATCCAGTGTAGACCCCATGGTGATATAATAATAGCCATCTTCCATGGGTGCGCTAAACTTGAGTGATGATTTTTTCTTACTGAATTGATAGCCATGGAAGCTTTTTGCACAAACGGATGTATAGCCTCTAATTCCCCAATATATTTGTACGATGCAGTCAGGGCAATAATCGCCCGTCTTCTTAGCCTCTACAATGGCCTTGATTTTAACTGTTTCACCTTTTTTTACAGCTAAATAAGTGGTTTCCTTACCATTCATTGTCACGTTAGAAAAAGTAACCTCTCTAGAGGCAAAGGTAATTTTTTTAACTGCTGGCGGAGTAATGTAGTCACATTGACCGTATAAGCTCTGATATCCGAGTACTAAGGGCAGTAACAAACAAAAAAGTATTCTTCTCATATTATCAAATTTGATTGTTATAAATATACCCTATCGTTGCGTTACGCCTTCATATAACGAGTCAAGCTGCTTATGCACTGCGTAAATATATTGCATTAATTAGGATTGCAAAAGTTTCAACTTCCTGTAAAAAAAAAACATGTTTTATGCATTCTTTATGTTCTTTTCTTGCGACCTATATTACTATAACCCTTTACTGAAACGCTAAACAAAACTTGGATAAAACGGCTTGTCCACTTTTTATTGCTTAAGTATGACAAGGCTTTTTAAAGCAGCTACTACTATTTGTTAGTTAGAAGTTTTGTTCGTTTACTGTTGGTAGAGGTTGTTTTTGGCAACATAGAGAGACCGAAATACACAGCTTTATTTTACCTTAAATGATAGTAAATCTTCGGCAAGTCGGTGATTTTCCTATTCACTCAGCAAGAAGCAGAGCACAAATGCATTTTCGCCCTTGTTGAGTGTTGAGTTTTTGTTATTTATTTGACGCTCATGAAAATCCCTATTCAGTGAACTTATCTATTAGCTTTACACAAGCTTTTTGGGCCTTAATGAGGTCTTTATAGATGTTTTTATCTTGTTGTAGCTCATCAGTAACATCATAAGCATTAACTGCTTTAATATAATACTTCTTAGCATTTATAGATTGAGTCATCATCATATTTACTTCACCAAGCGTGAAAAATTCTATATAATCAGGACCTTCTTTCTCTTCTACTAGCTCAACAATTTTGAGTAAATTCTCTTCAGCTTTAACCCTGTGTTTTTCAGCAAAGGTTATTGGTAGATCATAATCTTTATAAAGTAAAAGATGAGTAACAGCCTTGCTTTTAAGATATAAGGTGTTTTCTGGATCCAAAGCTATTGCTTTACTAAAGTTTTTTAAAGCTGCTTGCTCTTTTCCTTTAGTATGCTGTAGGGCCACTCCTTTATAATAATAACCGTCAGCAATTTCTGCATCCAGCTTTATGCAAACATCAGCGTAGGTAGCTAAGTCATCAAAATTCTTGGTCCTTTCTAAGCATTGACATGCTAAAAGCGTGAGTTGTAAGTTCTCTGGATCATTCTTTAGTTCAGCAACAATTTTGTTTAATGTTGGTTTCACCTTACCAGAATAATACAAACTTTTAAGTGATTCATAAGTGTTTTTTTCCACCATTTTCTTTTTATCTTTAACCTCCTTGCTCATAGGTTTTTCTAATTGTTTTTTTTAATCTAATACCTTTTTTATCAGCATTTTTTATTTGCTAATCCTGCAAAGTTACAAATCCAAAAACTTAGGATTGCTTTTAAAGCGTTCTATTTTTTTATTTATTTTAATAATTCACTTTATTTTCCAAATAGACAGCAAAATTAGTTCCCCCACAACAGTCTGTTTTTCTAGTATTATCTCAGATTAATAAATATCTAATGAAGAGAAACAGGATACAAAACTGATTTATTGTGACTTGTTCTTTTGATTCCAGTTATCAGTCTTTCAAACGATAAGAAGCCTAAATATCAACGTAAAGATCCTTGAAAAGTATTTTACAGTACTTGGCTGTCGAAAAAGGCGAGAGGCTCTTTTACGCAGTAGGGAGAAATTCTAAGTGTTTATGCTGAAGTAATTTATCTTTGTGTACTTGGGGAGTGAGATGTACGGGGTATAGGGATTAATATATATATGTATATATATGGAGGGCTAAAAAGTAGTCATAGCTGTTTCTGACATTTTGTGGATGCTCCTTTTATTGTACATTAATTATTACGTTTCCTGTTTTTTGTCCACCCATTACGTATTCGTAGGCCTTCGAAATATCTTCTAAAGAATAGTTTCGGTCTATGACAGGCTTGAACTGTCTTTTTACTAGGAGACTAATAATATAGGGTATTGTTTTATGCGTATTATAAGGTACGGGAAAGATCACTTTTTTATTAAAGCCTGCAGTTAATAAAGGATAAAAGATATTTTGGGCATAAGGACCTAATTCTGATGACACATAAATTCCTTTCTCTTTTAATATGGACTTACACTTACCAAAGGTACTTTTGCCTACGGCATCAAATATAAAGTCATATTTATGCTCATCATCAAGAAAGCTGTCTTTGGTATAGTCGTAAACCTTGTCTGCTCCTAAAGAGTGCATGAGCTCGATATTCTTCGTATTGCAAGTCGCTGTTATTTGGACATCATACTGCCGTACAAATTGTAGCAGAGCAGAACCAATCCCACCACTAGCGCCATTAATTAAAATATTTTGACCGGCTTGGATAGTTACTCTATGAATGAATGTGTAAGCATAATGAGCCCCTTCCAAACTAGCAGCAGCCTCTTGATAGTTTATTCCTTCGGGTATAAGAAATAGATTTTCTGCTGCTATTGTTAGGTATTCGGCTTGCGATTCAGCGCCGGTGTCTGTAAAACCAAAGACTTTATCACCTACACTAAATGAATTGGTATTTTTGCCCATGGATATCACTTCACCGGCGAAATCTGTCCCTAATATTGGTTTTCTTGGTTTTATGAGCCCTAAGACAAATCGCATCAAAAAAGGTTTGGCTGTAAGGTTTGCACAATCTGTCCTGTTGACTGTAGTAGTGTGCACCTTAATTAGTAGCTCATTGTCTTTGGGAATTGGTTGATCAATATGCTCGATTTTGAGCTCGTTGGGGGAACAATATCTTGTACGTATTGAGGCTTTCATTTTTTTCATCTTCGACTATAAGCGCCTTTTAGATTTGATTGCAAATCAACTTGTGGTTGTTTTGCTTAATTTAGTGAAAAAAAGGGAATCAGTAGGCCTGAAACGAATTATTAAGTCTAGGCATATTTCAGTGCTGGAGCTACTACTAGTAGACTAGTAGGTAGTTCTAGTTAGCTTTCGGTCGAGGTGTTCTTAACTATCAAATAGGAGATTTTATAGCTCACAACCTGGTTTTACGATGGCTGATTTAGCCAATTGTAGATCTTAGAGCATTAACGATGAATAGACTATTCTTTAAAAGAAGGTTGCTTCCTAAAAGGTAAAGCCAGTAGGGATAATGAATTTTGTTTTATTGAAAGTGGATGTTTTACAAAAATTGTAGCGCACTCAATAATTATCTAGCTGTTTGATTAGAGCCATTATCTTTTAAATCAATTCAATCAATTTTCTTCTTGATTTTTCGAATATTATAAAAGTTTATACGGAGGAGGTGTAAAAAGAACAAAGGCAAAAGAGTATCGAAATGCAAACTGTTGCTGACAGTTTTGTAAATACTGGTGATAAGCATAGTTAACTATTAGTCCTAAAATAAATGAAGTCATCATTTTCAACGTGGCATTCTTTTTTGGTAACTCCTCTTTCGTTGTCATTAGGTAAGTTTAGTCACCTCTCATTTACGTTGTCATGCTAGTTCGAATGCACGAAGACATGGCACGGCTACGGTAAGTTATTTTATACAAAAGTATAATTTTCATAGCGTACTTACGAATGGAGCAGTATTGACTTAGGTTATATTTTTTGCAAATAAGCGTATGGCTTCAAATAACTTATTGTGAGGTTCTTAAGAAATTAAGTACTGGCACTAAGCTTCTATTAGGACTTTCCTCCATTGGAGTATGACCTGAGTCGTCCAGAACCACCAATGTATCGTTTGGTAAATCTTCATGAAATCTAAAGGCATTCTCCACTGGTATTAATAAATCATGTGCTCCCCAAAGTATCAGTGTTGGCTGCTGAATGTTGCTAATGTCATTGTAGGTACCGGGACCCGAAGTAGCATTCAACCTATCTACAAATGCCTGGCGATTCCCCTTCCTGAGTGTGAGTTCAAAATATCTGTCAACTACGGTATCCGTCACTTTTGATTTATCGAAATATACATTCTCTATGCTGGCTCTTATTAGAAATCGTGGAGTTAGATAGATGAGTAACTTGCTAAATACGGCGCTCCTACCTAATTTAAAGGCAATAGGTACGCTCTTTGACTTACTAGGATATCCTGCTGCATCAATGAGAATTAATTTTTCCACTATGTTTGGCTCCTCTAATGTAAACCTCCAAGCTATCTGTCCTCCCAGCGAATTTCCAGCCATTATACAGTGCTTGACCTGCAAAGCTGTCAGAAAATCTTTTAAGAAAGCGGTATATTGTGACATTGAGTAATCGCGATTAGGAAACGGGCCTGTTAAGCCGTATGCAGGAAGATCCATTCTTATTACTCGATTCGTTTTCTTCAAACTATCAGCCCAGCTGTCAAAAGTATGTAAGCTGGCTCCTGTGCCATGAATAAGTACGATTGGAATAGAGTCGGTTTCATTTCCCTCGTCACGAAAATGGACATCCATTCCATTCACAGAAATGAATGAAGAAGCTGTGTTGGCATACTTTGCTGTTAATTGACTCAATGGAATATCTTGTTTGCCAAAGAAGAGAACAATACCTATACTGATCAGTATAAGGAGAAGTAAGACGATTTTTATACCTTTAATTAAATAGCTCATTTACTTACATCATTTGGTTTTGCATAGCGGAAACTTTAACCTTAACAGCTATTTGGTCCATTGCTCTTTCAGCAATTGCTGTAATTGATAAGGATGGATTCACACCAGGATTTGCTGAAATCATTGAACCGTCGATGATATAAAGATTCTCATAGCCGAAAACTTTATTGTTTTTATCAATCACGCCTGTAGAAGGATTTTCACCCATCACAGCACCTCCCAAAATATGCGCCGTCGACGGAATGCCTGCAATTGTTTCTAATGCAAAGGAAGTGCTCACACCATTTACGGCCTTACTATATTCTTTAATTAATTTGACAGACTCTGGAATAAAAGGAGTCGGTTTTTTACCGGTACTTACAGTTGAACTCATGAAACCAAAAATATTTCTCTTAAATCTAAGTGTGCTATCTAGGGTTTGCATGAAAAGAAGTACGACTGTTTTTTTTGCCCAACTGTTTACAAAATATATTTTGAAATATTTTACAGGGGATTTTATTAATGATACCAAGACCTTTCCTAGGCGAATGAAAATATTACTACCTGTAACATAAGGCAGGTGGATGAACTTCCAAGCATTGGAGCCTTCAGAATAGCGGCATATTTCGAGGTGGCTATTCTCATCGGTATCTAAAATACTTCCTATGGCAACCCCTTTGGAGTAATTTTTGTCTTTTTCAAGGCTTGATACGCTCACTAGCGTTTCATTATTAGTTCTTATGTCTTTCCCCAGTCTCTCAGAGATATTAGGCAAAGAGCGTGACTTTAAATTAAGTAGCAATTTGATGGTACCAAGTACACCCCCCGAAAAAATTACGCCTTTGCTCGTAATGGTTTTCCTTTTAGTGAAGAATTTTGTGCTTGTTTTTATGGCTACTTCATAACCATCTGCCCCATCTGAAGTGTCTATTGGACGGACATCATAGACCTCTTGTTCAGCAAGTATTTCGGCCCCATATTTTTGTGCTAGGTATAAATAATTTTTGTCCAAGGTGTTTTTAGAATTATTTCTACACCCTGTCATGCATGCGCCACAATAATTACAACCTGTTCTTTTTGGACCCATACCGTCAAAATACGGATCATCTTTAGTAACATTTTCTTCGCCAAAATAAATGGCAACATTGGTAGCGTCAAATTTATCTTCCATATTAAGTTTTTGGGCCACTTTTTTTAGCCCAATATCTCCGTCAAATAATTTTGGTGTTTTTGCCGCCCCTAGCATTCTCAAGGCTTCTTGGTAATATGGCGCTAGGTCGCTCTCCCAGTCATTTAGACTACTCCAGCTACCTGTTTTGAAAAATGTTGATTTGGGGATTGGTAATGTATTGGCATACACCAATGAGCCTCCACCAACACCTGTGCCTGAAAGAACGGCGACGTGCTTGAGGATGGTTAATTTCATGATACCGAAAAAACGTAACTTTGGCATCCAAAGCCATTTTCTAAAATTCCAGTTGGTCTTAGGGAAGTCTTTAGCCTCAAACCATTTCCCTTTCTCAACTACCAAAACCTTATATCCTTTTTTGGACAGCCTTAAGGCACTAACGGAACCTCCAAAACCACTCCCTATTATAACGTAATCGTACTCCATCTTTCGCACTGCCTTAGTATGCACCATAATATTTAAGTAATGCTATCGTCTTATACATTACACTCTGCTAATGTATATAAATTATTTTATTTGTTCGATTAAGTAAGATTGAATGTGATTTTGAATATTTAACACTTATAAGTAAGTGTATAGTGCCAGTGCAATAAAATACTATTATTTATTATAAGCTATTTATATTGTTTTGCGCATTCTTTAGAGCGACACATTCTCATAGGAGTTCATAGCGTCTCTGGCCAATAGGAGATAATAATCGTGGCATTTATGGCCTTAATTTTCAAGAATAATGGGCTATAGTTAGCGCTGTCAATATAAAAGACCAAATTTTGTTGAGGCTCCTATAACTGCTCAAAATCTGCTATATTTGTAGGGTGAAATAATAAATCAACATGTCTGAATTTCCTCCTTGCCCAAATTGTAAATCTCCCTATTCTTATCCGTCAGATCATCTTTTGATGTGCCCAGAATGTGGTCATGAATGGAATGTAGCTGTTGAAACAACTATTGAAGAGGAAGGCCAGGTAGTGAAAGATGCCAACGGAAATGTGTTGCAAGACGGCGATACCGTGAGTATTGTAAAAGACTTGCCAGTGAAAGGCGCACCGAAATCAATCAAAGCAGGTACAAAGGTAAAGGGTATCAGGCTTGTTGAGGGCGACCATAACATTGATTGTAAAATCGATGGTTTTGGTGCTATGGCGCTAAAATCTGAATTTGTGAAGAAAGTTTAAGCGTTAGAGTGTAAGGCTGCTTTATTCCCTTCAGTATCCTCAAATAAAGCCATAAATCCGTTTTCGCCGATGGAAGTTTTAGCTTGTATTATTTGGCCACCAGCCATGGTTATTCTTCCTAACGCGTCATTCAAATCTGCTCCAGCATTAAGGTAGATGATACTTCCTTTGTTACTTGGCTCATAGCCCTCTCCATACATTATACATCCGCCAATACCATTCTCTAGATCGGCAGGGAACATGGCTGCCTGATAGCCAGGTATTTCCATAATATCCATAGAAGTATTTAAGATTGCTTCGTAAAAATTCTTTGCACGCCTGAAATCACTTACAGGAATTTCAAACCAGTTTAAAGCGTTTTTCATCGGTAAATAGATTTAAGTGAGAATTTGCTTAACTAATTTAATATAAAAGTATGGAAAATAATATTTTCTGAATCAATTAAACAGAAGGGAGCAGATCTAAGTACCAGAAACCACTATTAAATGGCGATGATGCATCTTCCTGAGCGTCGCAATCGTAGGAGTTGTCTTTGGTTGTTGCTGTAGGCTTTTCATATGTACGATACATTACTTTTCCAAGCTCAAATGCAATGGCGTTTTTGAATATCGGACCATCAAAAACAAAGGTGTGGAACTCTCCATTTTCGCCGCATGGATCTACTGATGGTGGTAAGTCCGATAGAAACTGCTGGTCAATAATTCTACCGACGAAGCTTTTATCAAGAAATTTTTCATTGACGCATACTACAATGGTTTTAAAACCTAAGGCGATAAACTCATCCATGAGTTTCCTTGTGTCTTTTTTCCATAAGGGAAACACACCTTTTAACGAAATGCCTTCTAGTTTGTCTTCTCGGTATTTTCTAAGGTCGGCTAAAAAGATATCTCCAAAAATAGATGCTTCAGCACCTTGCTGTTTAAGTGCAATTAATGTCGTATGCATACTTTCTTCGTAGGCTTCCATAGTAGGCATTTCGGGCATCATCATTTTTGTGAGCGGAAGGCCTATGCTCTTCGTCTGTTCCTCTAAAAGACTGGTTCGGACGCCATGCATGGATATCCGGTTATGGCCCTCATTAATGCTCGTGAGCAGGCACAGTACTTCATATTTCTTCTCCTTTAATATATAATAAAGGCATAGCGCAGAGTCTTTTCCCCCGCTCCAATTAAAAATTGCTTTCGCCTTATATGTTTCAGTCATTATTATGTATTTAGTTCTTCTTCATTAATATTTCTGAAAGAGAATTTATAACCTTGATATCCTGCAAACGCATAAAACAGAACGTCCATGAGACTAAATGTTTCACTCATTAGTGGGAAAAAGTAGGCATAGTCAAATTGCAGAAAGGTGTTAAAATAGTTTAAGTTCTCGGAATTTGCTGCGAAGCCTATTATTGAGAAGAAGTTACCTATAAAACAGCTTGTTACAGCTATAATAGCACCTAGGATACCATAAATCTGGTCTACTCCTTTACCAAAATATCTCATAGTAAAGCCAACTCCTGCACCAATGGCGATAGCCATATAGCCAATTTGATAACCCGTAGTAACGGTAATTAGGCCCCATATTACGGCACCTAAAATCCCTGCCATAATACCTGTACCAATGGCTAAATTGAGATTTTGTTCTTCTTTAAAGAGGGCTAATTTTTCAATTGATAAACTGTTAATTAGGGCTATGGGATGGGTATCCGCCGCCACATAAACTTGTTCTTTTACAGCTAAGTCTCTTTCGTAAGAAGAGCAGTCTCCTTCAAAAATAGCTTTCTCTCCGGTCAATGAACACAGTAGTCCCTGTTGGAAGTCCATTTGTCGTTTTAGGCATTTTTTACAAAATACAAGTCGTTCCTCTCTGGTCATCTTTTTATATATTGTTAAGGTTAAAATAGAGGGACAATCTACATTTTTAGGATTTAATTGCAAAGACAAGTCTTTTTGTTGAATCAATTTTGTCAAGCTTCTAAGGTTGTTTCTGGAATAATACTGTGCAGGTACTTGGGGGCTCTTTAAACTAGTTGTGTCGAGG
>JBKEFO010000014.1:0-24006 GCA_046709585.1 Marivirga sp. | reverse complement strand
AACAAGTGATAAAATAAAGCTAATAATAACAAAAAGGTGACCCAGGTCACCTATTGTAGTGTGTATCATAAGGAATAGATCTAAATTTTAAACAACTGTTTCTTCCTGATATTTCGATGGGCATTTCATCAAGATCTTATCAGCTATAAAGTTATTGTCATTATAAGCACCGATTACAACGACCTGCTCAGACTTCATGAAATCAGCGGGCATTGGCTCGTTGTAATAAACTTTTTGTTCTAGGCCGTTCTCGTCTAACATGATGAAGGAGAAAGATAATTTATTGGCAGAAGGCTGTAAACCAAGAATATGTCCATTTACATCTTTCTTTAATGTCCCTACTACATGGATCATGTTTGAATCTCCTGTTTTAGACATTTGCTGGGCTTCTGAAAAGCTTACATAAGAGCTGGCATCTCCTGCTGTAGAAATAATCATCATTATTGCTGCGGCTATGATGACGATTCCAAAAATATATGATTTTTTCATGGTATTTTTTTATTGCTTTGCTAACAACTGTTCTGTAGAAATGATTCTATTTATTTATTTCTTTTTCGATTTTTTTCAGCTTTTGTTCCGTTTTGAGAAGAAAAAATATGAAGCCAATGAAGATTACTACGATAATTGCAACGAGTACGTATATTTTGCCTTCAGACCTCATTACATCTGCCATTTCAATTGAATTGTTACTGTAATCTTGATTTTCAATTGTCATTTTCTGACCAACGGCACAAAAGCCTGCTAAAATAGTGACTAAGAGAGATATGATTTTAAATTTCTTCATTAATTTTTGATTTGATAATATTCAGTCTTATTCGTTGTTCTGCTAGCCACAAACCTAATAATGACCAGCCAACAACTGCAGGGTAAAAGATCATTCTTAATCTACTGTCTAATTCATAGGCATTAAAACCTGGATTTCCTCCATTTCCTGGATGTAATGAATCTGTCATTCTTGGTAAAATAAATAATAGTGGGATCAGGGCAGCATAAGCAAAAATATTATATACACTACTTATTTTGGCCTTTTGTTGTCTGTCAGCAATAGCATTCCTTAGCAAAACGTAGGCAAAGTATATAAGCATTCCAATGGCGGAAGCATTTTGTTTAGGATCCCCACTCCACGGTGACCCCCAAGTGTAATTGGCCCACACCATACCGGTAGCTAATCCTAAGATGCCAAATAATATAGATATGTTTACCAATTCAATGGCATAGATATCAAATTTCAGGTTTCCAGTTCTTAAGAACTTTATGGAGAAAAAGGCGGAGGCTGTTAGCATGATTACCATTCCAAACCACATCGGTACATGAAAATGTAAAGCTCTGATTGTCTCATTTAGAATAACAAGCCTAGGAACATCCATTAGTAGTCCTCCTAGAATGGTATAACCCACTAAAACAATCGCCAGTATTTTCCACCAGATTTTTCTCATAATTAATTTCTCCAAATAAAGGGAAACAACAGAAATGCTGTTGCAATAACTATAGTATCAATTGATAACAAAGTTAATAACTTCGGATTCATTAATGAAGTATCAATGCCATCAATTGCATTTTTTGAAACCCCTATTGCTACAAGTAGTGTGGGGAGTAGTAATGGAAAACTGAGAACAGCCATTAAAGTTGTACTATTATTGGCTTTCGACACTATTCCTGACACTAAGGTTAATACGGACGAAAAGCCAATACATGTTAGTATTATTGTAAAGAAAAAGTAAACACTATTTTGAACCGGGTTACCAAAAATGACGCCGTAAGCAAGAAAACCGATACTTGCAATAATAAGAGAAAGTAAGGTGTTAAACAGCAGCTTACTAGTTAAAATCACCTGAGGGCTGCATAAGGTATAGTAGTATAAAATCTTTCCTTCTCCTTCTTGTAGAAAACTTTTGGCGACACCACTAATATTTGCAAAAACAATAATGATCCAATATAGCGCATTCCATGTGGTTGTCTGTAGCCCACCTGACTTTACATTAAAGCTTAGATAGCTAATAAAGACAGTACAAATTAAATACAATAGTATGGTGTTGAATGCATTCTTATTTCTCCACTCGAGTAAGATTTCTTTCCCTAAAAATGTTTTAATTTGATGCAGCATTTACTTAGCTCAATTCTTTTTTTCGTTGGTCCTTTTCTATTCTATTTAAATAGGTGTTGAATGAGAGCAATACTATTATTATATAGGCTATTCCTAATCCTGTTAATCCTGAGAAAAAACCAAATTTAATGAGTGATGGACTGTCGGGCGTACTGTAAGCGATAAATCCATCAATTAACTCGAAATCTGCGCCCAGAAAAAGCCTGCTATTTATTCCCAAGAGATCATTATACTTAGCTCTACTTTGGTTAATAACATCTATCGGGTTGGCCATGTTTTCATCAGACAGAATGACATTGTTTGAACCAGCTCTTCCTTTATTTGATAGCATATCAAAATTTTTGAATATCAATACTTTCAGACTATCTAATCTCACTAATTCTTCTGTAATATTTTGTTTTTCTAGTTCTAGATTCCTCTTTGTTATCTCAAGTCTTTTCTTTACATACGTATTCGTGCTGAAATAGCTTAAAAGAGGTGCCTGAATTTGATCTATGATGTTATTATCAAAAACCTCAATAAATATTCTGTACGTATTACGGTTTTCAGATTTTAATTTGTCAATAAATATCTCAATAGTTTCATCATCTTCGATCTCTGCTCTCAGTTGTTCTTTGAACACCTCAAGTGATACTACTTCGTCCTCAGAAACGAAAGGTTCGTAACTAAAGGCTTTTATCTGATCAGCTAGCTCGGGACTTATCTTTAATACTATGGCCAATTGCGCGTGATCTTCCTCTTCGCTTAGTTGATTCAGTTTTTCAATAGAGCTTTCCATAAGTCGCCCCGTGAGGTGTGTTGACCTAAGCACCAAAGAACTTTTATAGTAATCTTCAGATGCATAATTTAAGGCGATGCCTGCAAATCCACCAAGAAAACCGAAAAGTATAATTAACTTACTATTCTTTACGGTAGCATTTTTAAAGTGTACAAAAAACATCATAATACTGATGAAAATACTTTTGAAGAAATTTCCAATGGCATTGAATAACTCTTTCAAGTCGATTTCATCATTATTTGTTCCGTTTGTTTGTTTATCGTTTTCTGACATTTCTTTAAATTTTTACAAAGAAAGCTAAGTTTAGCTATTAAATGAAATATAATCTCACAATCCATCGGTCTGGCGATCTTTTAACCTTAACGAGCCTTCTTCGTTGTATTGTTTTTATAGCTTAATTCGATTATGACAAAGAAATCTTCAAAAGTATCCAAGACAAGCTTATCAAAAGCCTTTAAAAATATAATTTGGCCACGACGTAAATACGTATTAACTGGATTGGTCTTAATAATTATAAGCAGGCTGGCGTCTCTTGTGCTACCGGGAGCAAGTAAGGTGTTGATGGATGAGGTCGTGCCAAATGGAGACATTGAGCAGCTTAAATGGTTGTCCTTTGCGGTGATAATTGCCATAGTGGTGCAGGCGATCACTTCTTTTGGTTTAACCCAGATTCTTAGCGTTGAAGCGCAGCATTTAATTGCGGAATTACGATCCAAAGTGCAAGCGCATATTATGAAACTACCAATAGGTTATTTTGATAATGTAAAAACGGGGGAATTGGTTTCAAGAATAATGACGGATGTAGAAGGTGTTCGAAATTTGGTGGGCACAGGATTGGCGCAAATGATAGGCGGTATTATAACATCAATAATATGTTTAGTGATTTTGATCACAATCAGTCCCATGATGACGTTATATGTATTGGTGCCCGTAAGTATATTTGGACTTATTTCTTTGAAAGCATTTTCTAAAATAAGACCGATTTTTAGAAAAAGGGGTAAAATAAATGCTGAGGTAACGGGCAGGCTGACAGAATCTTTAGGAGGTATAAGGGTCATTAAAGGTTTCAATGCGGAGCTGCAAGAGGTGAAATTGTTTGCAGAAGGTGTTGATAGGCTTTTCAAAAATGTAAAAGCTAGTCTTACAGCAACTAGTTTTATAACGAGTTCTGCTACCTTATTGCTAGGGCTATCTTCTGCTGGAATTATGGGTATAGGTGGTTATATGATTATAAATGGGGAACTTACCTTTGGTGATTTTCTTGCTTTTACTTTGTATTTAGGCTTTATGATTGCTCCAATTGTTCAAATGAGTAATATTGGAAGTCAGTTGACGGAAGCCTTTGCTGGTTTGGATAGAACGGATGAAATATTAAGTCAGCCTGTTGAAGATGATGACCCAAAACGGGTAAAGGTGTTAGAGAGGTTGGACGGGAATATTCGTTTTAATGACGTTAGTTTTTCGTATGAGGAAGGCAATGAAGTTTTATCAAATATTTCATTCCAATCTGAAAGGGGTACAGTTACTGCTTTAGTAGGTACTTCAGGTTCGGGAAAATCAACCATAGCAGGCTTAGTATCCTCTTTTTTAAATCCGACCTCAGGACAAATATTTGTCGATGATCAGGACTTAAGTGAATTAACTCTCTCGAGTTTTAGAAGGAACTTAGGAGTAGTTCTTCAAGAAGATTTCTTGTTTGAAGGCACTATTAGAGAGAATATTTTATTTCCAAGACCGAATGCTTCGGAAGACGAGTTAAATGATGCAGTAAAGAAGGCCTACGTACATCAATTTACTGATAAATTTGAATTGGGCTTAGATACGCAAATTGGTGAAAGGGGTGTGAAGTTATCTGGTGGCCAACAACAAAGAATAGCAATTGCTAGAGCAATATTGGCAGATCCTAAGATCTTAATTTTAGATGAAGCTACTTCTAATTTGGACACTGAAAGTGAGCACTTTATTCAGGAGAGTCTGAAGGAGCTTATGGAAGGTAAGACGACCTTTGTAATTGCTCACAGGCTCAGTACCATTAAAAGAGCAGATCAGATTCTTGTTATAGAAGAGGGAACGATTGTAGAACAAGGAAAGCACGAAGAGTTACTCAGCAAGCAGGGGCGGTATTATGATTTATATACCTATCAAGCCCGTATTTAAATAATTATCCTGAAATAGCTGCGTAATTTGGTGTAATGTACGTTTTCAGCAGAGATTTTAATATTTAATCCTCAATCAGTAGAAAAAACTCTCTGGAGGATCGCTTTTCGGTTTATAACCAATAATGTCTAGCGTGCGATTTTATTTGTAAGTGCAGCTTTTTCCCCTCTTTTTTTAAGTACAGGTGTAACCTTACTCTTTTGCACCCCCCGCCTATTTTATTCAGCCGAACCTTATCTATACCTTTAGCTATTATGAATAAAGTCAAGAAGGTATTTAGCATGTCACGGATTGAGGAGAATCTACTTAAGGGTGGTTTTTTGCTTGTTTTATTTGTTGTGATGTTTGTTTTTAGTCTACTAAAATAATAACAATTTTAGTATGCCGAGTAGATTTTCATATTTGGCATATTATTTGGTAGTTTTTGGCTAAACAAAGTAATACGGATATGAAAAAGCTATACAATTATCTTCAAGCTGCAATGCTTATTTCTTTACTAGGCGCATGTACTGTTCAATCTTCTGATGAAGGACCAATCGGTCCGCAAGGTCCAAGAGGAGCTCCCGGAGCTCAAGGTGTGCCGGGTGAGGAAGCGTATGTTTTTGAATATGATGGCATCACATTCGCTGCTGGAAATGACTTTACGCAATTCTTAGAGTTTCCTGCGGATTTTAGCATGTTTGAAACAGATCATGTTTTGATTTACTTCTTATGGGATTATTTACCAGATGAAGATGTGGATGTTTGGAGAATTTTACCTCAAACGTTATTCACAGTGGATGGTACGTTGGTTTATAATTATGATAATACAAGAACAGATGTTAAATTATTTATGGACGCCAACTTTAACCTTGATGTCCTAGCGGCAGACTATACTGACGATTGGGTGGTAAGGGCTGTTGTAGTTCCTGGAGGATATGGTAGGGCAGCTACAACGGGTTTAGATTTTAATGACTATGATGCGGTGATAGATTATTATAATCTAGATGACTCTGGAAAGTACGATAAACAGCGAAGGCCAAGATAGTTGATATAGAGCAGCCAATTGGCTGCTTTTTTTAGTTTTATGCAGCAGCTTTTTTACGTATTAAAACAAGAATAGACCATTTATCAAGGTGATACTCGATAAAAACCTAATTTAGTTTATAAATATTCTAATGAATTATTCTGAAAGAAGCTTATAATTAGCTTATCTTTCAAATTAAATACGGCAGATTTTAAATGATTTTTGGTTTAAACTTACAGAATAACCCACAAACTAGTCTTTTCATATTATTTGGAGTTGTAATTACGATATTCCTGATTTTTGATCTAGGTTTCTTTAATAAAGCAGCACAGAAAGTTTCTCTAAAGTCTGCTACTTTTCAGTCTATATTTTGGGTAGTAATCTCTGTTATTTTCGGGTTGTTAATTTATAAATACGATGGAGGAACCATTGTAGCCTTAGAGTTTTACTCAGCGTATATTACTGAGTATGCTTTGTCTGTGGACAACATATTTGTTATTCTTTTAATTCTCCGATACTTTAAAGTGGAGGAAAAATTTTACCATAAAATCCTATTCTGGGGAGTTATGGGTGCTATCGTATTTAGAGCGATTTTTATTTTTCTTGGAGCATATCTTATAGGGCAATTTCATTGGATTTTATATATATTCGGCGCTTTCTTGGTCTATAGTGGGGTCAAGATTTTCTTTCAAGAGGAAGATGATGACATCGATCCGGAACAAAATGTCATTATTAAATTTGCTCGGAAATACCTTCGAATAACAAAAGGTCATTTTAACGGACAATTTATCATTAGACGAGGGTCAAAAATACTCTTTACCCCTTTATTTCTGGTTATTCTACTAATTGAATCGACTGATTTAATTTTTGCAGTAGATTCAATCCCAGCTGTCTTTGCCATATCACAAAGCGAGTTTATACTTTATACTAGTAACATATTCGCGATACTGGGTTTAAGGGCGAAATTCTTCTTGTTGGCAGGTATCATAGATAAGTTTCATCTACTGCAAAAGGGCCTGTCCTTCATTCTTATTTTTATTGGAGGTAAAATGTTGTTAGAATTTTTCGATATTCAGATTAGCACAGTCGTATCTTTTACTGTAATATTTGCTATTTTACTATTATCCATTTTAATGTCACTACTGATTCCAAAACGAGAAGAGACCTCTTTGACTAATCTAGAAAGCTAGTAGGAAACAATTCTTTCGGAATGATTTTTAGTAGAACAGCTAGTGTTAAAAAAGTATCTGGTAAGGCAATTATTACAAGTTCAGGCATTCTTTTTAAGATATCTATTATTTGAATTCTTAAGTTTTCTTTCTCTTCCTCGCCCAGTTTGTTTTGCTTCGATTTCTCAAGCAACTGTAGGATTTCTTTTGATTGTTGAAAAGCGAGCACCAGTGCTTCTTTGTTTTTATCTGCCACAAATTTTAGGCGGGTCAAAATGGTTTCGCCTATTACTTGATAAGAATGTTTGCTTTGTAGAAAATACACTTCCTTCCAGTTTTCGATTACAAATGATTCAATAGCTATTAAGCTCACTTCTAAATCAATTTCTGAGAAGCCTAGCAATGCTGCTAGTTTAAGCAAAAATGCTCTTTCCTTTAACGCTACTTTTTGATCAGACCAAATCATTAATACGGCTAACTCTAAGACATATTTCTTAAGTAGCCAGGTATCGGCTTGTCTTAAGTCAATTTGCTCCAGTGTAATCCCATCCCGAAAAGCTGCCTTTAGTAATTTTTCGTGCCCCTTCGTCAGATTTGCTGACGATAAAAAGGAGAAAAACATATTTCGTTCCTCTCTCTTGATAAGGTTATTTGCATGAGCAGCAGCGGCTAACACCTTTAAAACCATAATTTTAATAGCATCTTTGTGCCATTTTATATTGTGAAACCTGCCAGCTTTCCACTCACCGAAATAATACGTATCCAGAAATAGTAAACTGTTCTGGAAAAGACTTGACCAAAAGTAGTCCCATCTAGACTTTAAAAAAAGGTTTTTTCTAAGGGCATCCTCTGCATATTTAAAATCGTCTCTTGTTTTCTCGAGAATGGAAAAGAAAGACTTTTTATGTTTTTCGGGATTAAGCGTTGCGTAAAAATGTCCTATGGACTTTCCAGTTTCTATATAAAAGTGTTCCCATTCTGGTATGGAAGTGGGTTTGTCTTGAGTCTTTAGGACGGCACTATGAAGAAAGCTTTCTAGCAGTACTACCTTCATCTTTCCAAGACTATTCCATCTTTGCTCTTTGGGATGTCTTAGAGTAGGTGAGTGTAGAGGATGGCCATATAACAAACCTGTTGGCTGAACGATTTTATAAAGTAGTTTATCCTCATTTAGTATAATTTGTCTATCAAGTTGGATAGGCGTTGATGACCTATATTGTAGATATTTCTCAAGCCAACCTCTTTCTGATGGGTTCATTTAATTGTTTTTAAATTACTTGAGTTAATAATTTAGTGAATAAAGTTGAGCTAAAAAATAGTTTTATCTTGGGGTTAGACTCTATGGCTTAGGCTTGTACTTTGATTTGGAGAAAATTTCGTTGACATCGGTTGTTGACATCAAATTTTGAACACTTATTTCTGGGTTGTTAGCCATATAGCTATTTACAATTTGCCAGCCCACCCAAACACCTATTCTTCCTGGGCAGTTGTTGCTAATTTCAAAAGTATTAGGCCTTTCGCCTATAAATTTATTTTTTATGAAATGGCTAGATTCATAAAGTAAATCATTTTCTAGGAAATTGGCCCAAATAATATGCTCATTTTGCTGTATGTCAATCATTTCTTTAGCGCTGTAGCCTATAAACAAGGAATCAGTGGTGCAAGGTAATATTTGTTTAGCCAAATAATATGATTTTCCATAATACACCATATCGGCTAATAGCGTCTTATTTGAAGGGTCAGTTTGATTTTTCTCTTGTGAGGTCAGCAACATGATCATGGGGACGATATATTCTTTTTGGTAGCGCTTTAGCATATACTTTGGTAGTCCTAATGGTACAAACCTTGCCTTAGGGCCTAAATAGTAATCTAATGCGATGGATATTAAACTGTCGGAAACGAATAGATCTGATTGTAAGCCTGATAGTGCATACTTTATTGCTGGGGTTTTTATTTCGGGATAATAAAATTGATAATTGGCAAAGGCAACAGAGAATTGGTCGGTGATATCTGTTAATTTTGGAAATGTGCTTAATACCTCTTTGTAAAGGGTGTCACTGTAGGCGGGATGATTGAATATGTCGATCATTAATTCTGCCATCGCAGTATCAGAGATCTGTCTTGTGACATTGAAAAAGTAATTGGAAACAAATGGCTCTCTTTTGATAAATGCTAAGGCCTGTTCCTGTGTGCTAAGCTTGATAAGCTCTTTTGAAAGGTCTACGCTCTTTAGCGTTGTATAGTCTTCTTTTAGTTGGGGACCATTGTTGCAATCATCTGGGCTACGCTTACAGCTGAATAAGCTAAGTGAAAGAAATAAAAACGCTAAATATTTATTTATTTTTAACTGCATTGCTGTAATTTAAGCTTTACTAATCAACTGTTGATTTATGAAAAAATTGTTCTTCGCTACAATACTAGTAATTTCTGCCATCACATCACATGCGCAAGTAAGATTTGGTTTTAGAATAGCCCCGGATTTATCTTTTTACAGAATACAGTCAAGTGGTGACTTATATGAGATTGTAAGTACTGAGGCCGCTATTAAAATGCAATTAGGACCAACTCTTGACTTTCCATTTAGAGAAAATCATTACTTTAGCACAGGTCTTTATTTTAGTACGAAACAGGCTTCTATTAGGCTTACTAATAAATTTGATGGCTCAGAAAATAAAGAAGTTTTTGCGCTTCAGTATATTCAGGTTCCAATTAGCTTAAAGCTTTATACTGACGAAGTAGGCCTAGACAAAAAAGTGTATTTCCAGTTTGGTACTGCAATAGATTTCAAAACGCAGGGGATTCTAGAAGATAATCCTGTTTTAAATGAAGTAAATTTTGCGGATCTATCTGCTCTTTTAGCCATAGGTATGGAGTACCGGTTAGGTGTAAATACTAAGCTTTTCGGAGGGTTATTCTACAATAGAGGTCTCTTAAATAATGTAAAAAAATCGCCGATAAGTGACGATCAGGCATGGAGATTAAATAGTGACCTGCTGGGTTTAGAAATTGGTGTCACTTTTTAGAAGGAAGATAAAATACATAGGTATTGTTTCTTCCAACCTTAATCTCATCATCCCTTAACCACGGATTGTAAATCTTTAAAGTTTTATAATCTATTTTTTTAGATTTAGCATAATCTACTAATTTGAGATCAGTCTTAATAGTATCATAAATATATTGATAGGGTTCATATAGGTGCTCTTCTTTGATGTCGAAACCATAGGCAGAAGGGTCGTTAAATATTTGTTTAATGGCTAATATTCTAAATACATATCTATAGGTTTCTTCATTTAGCATAAGCTCATAATAGGACTCCGCTTTTTGGTGTTCTAGTGCATTGCTCATTCCTCTCACACCTCTGTTGTATGACGCTGCCACTAGCGTCCAAGAGCCAAATTTTTTATACGCTCTATTGAGGTAGCGGCATGCTACCTCTGTTGACTTTACAGGGTGGTACCTCTCATCAATTCTTTTATCTACCTCAAGTCCATATTCCTTAGCAGTGCCTTTCATTATTTGCCAAAAGCCTTCTGCTCCAGCATAACTTTTAACATTCTCTAAACCACTTTCAATTAGTGCTAGGTATTTAAAGTCGTCAGGTATACCATTCTCCTTTAAGATAGGTTCTATAAGTGGGAACCAGCGGTTAGCCCTTTTGAGTAGAAAAATCGTGTTATTATGCCAGTAAGAATTAATATGTAATTCTTTATCTAGTCGCTCTTTAACATCTGTAATTTCTAGTGGAACCCTTTCTTCAGCGAAAAATATGGATTCAGGGAGTGCAATAGTTTTTGCATTGGTAAATTCAAGGGGTTCCGAAGGTAGGTTGCTAACAGTATTAATTGGCTCTTTACCGCCCCAAATAGAAACAAGGAGCACGGTAAGGAGTGACAACATTGATATTGCTAAAGCGAATTTGTTTGAGCTCATAAAAGAAGAGGCTCCAGAAAGCCTTCATTTAAAAGTTTGGTGATAACATAAACTGAGCGTAAAAATTGTCGATTACTTTTACCGCTTCAGTGGGTGTGTCTACTATAGTAAATAGATCTAAATCTTCCTTGTTGATATTATTTTCAGCTTCCAACAATGTGTTTTTTATCCAGTCTAGTAAGCCAGACCAAAATTCTCTTCCTACCAATACAATTGGAAACCGTCCGATTTTATGTGTTTGGATAAGTGTTAAGGCCTCAAATAATTCATCTAACGTTCCAAATCCTCCAGGCATTACAACAAATCCTTGAGCATATTTCACAAACATTACTTTCCTAACAAAAAAGTAGTCAAAGGTGATTAATTTGTCTGGGTCGATGTAAATGTTATTAAACTGCTCAAAAGGCAGAACAATGTTTAAGCCCACGGATTTACCATTCTCACTTTTAGCACCTTTATTACCTGCTTCCATGATGCCGGGACCGCCACCAGTGATAACGCCGTAACCATGCCTTACTAACTTGGCAGATACTTCTTCAGCCATTTTATAGTATTTGTGATCTGACTTTGTTCTTGCTGAGCCAAACACAGACACACACGGTCCGATTTTAGCCAGTTTCTCAAATCCCTCAACAAACTCTGACATGATTTTAAAAATAGCCCAAGAGTCAGAGCTTTTTATCTCATTCCAATCGCGATCTTTAAAAGCATTTCTTATTTTACTTAATTCTTTGCTGTCGTCTTCTTCTATTTCACTCATAAATAAGGTCGTTTAATTCAAAAAATAAATACTAGCGGTCAATTAGCGTTTTTGTGCATTACGTTTTTCGTCGTAATCTGTAGGCTTGCTTCTTTTCCATCTTTTATGCGTCCAAAGCCAATATTGGGGGTTCTCTTGAATATCGGTTTCCAATAAACGCATATGTTTTTCAGTAATGAAGCCTGCCGAGGTTTTGTTAGGATGTTCAGCGATCAGTTCCATGTCTATCTCGTAGTGAGAACGTTTCTTTTTCTTAACGTGGCAATATACAACAGCGAGGTCATTTTTCTGAGAAAATTTTTCTACGCCAAAAAAGACACCGGTCTCTATCCCTAAAAATTGCATCCAGTGAGAATTATAAGAATTGGCAGGTGCTTGATCTGCAGCAAATCCTAGAGCATAATGTTCATCCTTATGTGCTATCACTTCTTTTATCACGTTGTCTTTGGGGAACATATAAGTACCCTCAAACTTCCCTCTAGATTGCTTCACGATCTTCTCCGCTACAGGATCCTTTAGCGTTTTATACATGATGAGCATTTTGGGGTTGTTTCTAGGGGTAATAAAATTAAGCCCCATGGGCGCCCATTCCCAATTATTATAGTGATGCAGTACAATAGCAATGTTTCTTTTTTCATCGCATAAACGTTGGACTTCTTCACTATAATTAAATTTGTATCTCTTCTTGATATCTTCTTCTGTTAAGGCGAAGGCTTTTATACTTTCAATTAATAAGTCTGCTAGATGCAAATAGAATTTCTTTGAAATAGCTTTTATTTCATTTACTGATTTTTCAGGGAAGGCTTTTGTTAAATTGGCTTTTACCACCTTACCTCTATAAAGTCCCGTATGATAAAATAGTCTGCCTAATAGCCACGCAACAAAGTGGTAAACCCAGAAAGGAATGATGCTTAAAGTATATATTAAGCCTTTGAATATGTGATACTTAAGTTGCATTAGTCCTGTAGCTGTAATTTCACTAGATTGTTATAAGTACCCGTCTCTGTTGCCAGCAACTCATCGTGCGTGCCTTGCTCAGCAATCTGTCCATCCTTTAGTACATAAATTTTATCTACCTTCCTTATAGTAGCTAGTCTATGTGCTATTATTATAGTGGTTCTCCCCGCCATCAATTTATCTAATGCCAACTGAACATAATGTTCAGACTCTGCATCAAGAGAGCTAGTAGCTTCATCTAGAATTAATATTTTTGGGTCTTTTAAAATAGCTCTTGCAATGGCAATCCGCTGTCTTTGTCCTCCAGAAAGCTTTACACCACGCTCACCGACTAGTGTTTCTAATCCTTCGGGGAAGTCTTTGATAAAAAGCATGGCATTAGCTTGGTCGGCAGCAGCAATAATTTCTTCCTCTGTGGCGGTAGGTTTTCCATAAGCTATATTCTCTCTGATAGTACCGCCAAATAATATGATTTCCTGTGGAACGATACCAATATTTTTCCTGTAAGCAGTTAAGTTATAGGATTCTATTTGTTTATTGTCAACTGTTATTTCGCCTCCATTTAAAGGATAAAAACGCATTAATAATTGAATGATGGTAGATTTCCCTGCCCCACTATGACCTACTAATGCTACTTTCTCCCCTGCTTTAACCGAGAAATTTAATCCCTTTAGGACGGTGATGTCTTTTCTGGTCGGGTAAGCGAAATGTACAGAATTGAAGGCTATTGTCCCTTCGATAGCTGTTGCGCTAATTTCATTTCCAGTAATTTGATGCTCACCTTCTTCAGCTAAGATCTCCATTACTCTTTCCGATGCTCCAATAGCTTTCTGAAGTTGACCATATAAGTCACCTAGTCCTGCGATTGAACCACCTATAAAGGTGGTATATAAAACAAAGCTTAATAAATCACCAACACTCATCTCTCCAGATTGCACCAATGTGGCACCGTACCACATCACAGCGACAATACCACCAAACATAGCGAAGATTATGAAAGAGATAAATGCACCTCGGTAAGTAGCTGATTTAAGAGCAACTGTTACTACCTTCGCCATTGATTTTTTGTACCGTAAAACTTCAGAAAGCTCGCTAGTAAAGGCTTTTACCACATTGATCGATTGTAAAGTTTCTTCCACGATTACGTTGGCATTGGCTAATTCGTCCTGCGTTTTCTTAGATAATTTGCGGATAAATTTACCGAATACCATCGCTGCTATCACTAGAATAGGGAAGGTGCCGAGCATAAAAAGCGATAATTCCGGTGTTAGGTAGAATATGACAATGGCACCGATTATTAAGGTTGCAATCTGGCGGATAAACTCCGCTAGCGTAACGGAAAAGGTATCTTGTAAGAGGGCAATATCAGTAGTAATTCGGCTGGTAAGCTCCCCTATTCTCTTGTTGTCATAAAATGACATTGGTAGCTCCATAAGTTTGCTGTAGAGGGAGGTGCGCATATCTGCCATAGACCGCTCGCTAACCTGAGCAAATAAGTAAACTCTAAAGAAAGAAAAGATGCTTTGAACAGCTAAAATGCCAAGTAGTATGAAAGCGACGTTGTTAATATTTGAGAAAATACCTTCTGCCTTTCCCTGTGCTACGTCTACTAATTTACCAGTAAAATAAGGGAATGCTAATAAGGTGGTGCTGGAAATTAAAAGGAAAAGTAAGCCTGCTATAAAGTATCCTTTATAGGGTTTAATGAAACTAAAAATGCTCGCTAGTTTCTTAAAATTTTCTTTATTGAGTGGCTTTTTCTCTTCTTCTGTCAAGGGGTTTCCTCTTCTATTTTTTGCCATTATTTATAATAATCAATTTTGATGATGTGGGCGGTAAATTTACAATAGTTATTTTACTTCTTAACAATTCTATTATTTGAATTCGCTTATTCCACTTTTCAAATAACCAATGAATTTTTGAGTGTCCGTTTCATAAGCAATAGGCGCCACCAAAAGCTTACCCTCCGTGTCTAAAATGACATAGTAGGGTTGAGCATTGTTATTGAATCGGGTAATTTGAAGGTCTGCATTTTGCTTACCTATTGACTTCTTTGTTTTACCATCGTATTTACTTACATACCAATCCGATTCTGGCAGTTCTTTTTTCTCATCAACATAGAGGGCAAGCATAACAAAATCATTTTTAAGCATGCTAAGCACTTCAGGGTCTGCCCAAACGAGGTCTTCCATTTTACGGCAATTCACGCAGCCATGACCGGTGAAATCAATAAATATAGGCTTACCCTGTTGTTTTGCGCAAGCCAAGGCTTGGTCGTAGTCAAAATAACCTTCAATACCATAGGGGAAATGAAGGAAGTCATCATATTTAGGCTCATCACATAGTTGACTATCTCTGGGTACTGTTTCCTGACTACTTTCACGTATGATCTCCCGTAAATTGAAATCGTGCGTACTCATTGGAGGTAGGTAGCCAGAAAGAGCTTTTAATGGAGCGCCAAAGAGACCTGGGATCATGTACAACACAAAGCTAAAGGTAAGAATAGCTAACAGGAGCCTTCCAACTGATAGTTTTTCAAAAGGGCTGTCATTTGGTAATCTAATTTTACCGAGTAGGTATAAGCCTAAAAATGCAAAGATAACGATCCATAAAACGATATAGACATGGCGATCTAAAATGCCCCAGTGATATACCTGATCTGCTACACTTAAGAATTTGAGACCAAGTGCTAGTTCTAGAAAACCTAAAACCACTTTAACGGAATTTAGCCATCCACCAGATTTCGGTAAATTGTTTAGCCATTCAGGAAAAACAGCAAATAGAAAGAACGGTATTGCAAAAGCCATAGAAAACCCAAACATTCCGACAAGTGGCTTAATGAATGCACCACCGGCAGATTCAACCAATATACTCCCTACAATTGGCCCTGTGCAGCTAAATGAGACCAATACCAATGTAAAAGCCATGAAAAATATGCCAGCTAAACCACCTTTATCAGCCTTTGCATCAACTTTATTAATAAAGCTGGAGGGTAAGTTGATTTCGAACAAGCCTAAAAATGAAAGCGCAAAAATGAAAAAGACGGCAAAGAAGAAAACATTCGGAAGCCAATGTGTGCTAAGCCAATTTGCAAATTCAGGTCCGTTAATAACCGCTACTAAAGTGCCTGCAATAATGTATATACCTACAATAGAAATGCCATATATACTTGCGTTTCTGATAGCAGATTTTTTGTCCTTGGCTCTGCCAGTAAAAAATGTTACCGTCATCGGTATCATAGGGAAAACACATGGTGTAAGCAATGCGGCAAGGCCTCCTAAAAAGGCAAGAAGCATAAAGGCGAAAAGCGAGTAAGGAGAATTATTATCGTTTTTTTGTAAAAAGCCTCCATCAGTGGTAGCATTATTTAAAAGTTGACTTTCATCGGTTCGGCTACCTTTCTTTTGCTTGTTGATCTTGTCACCAAAGCTGAAGCTTTCGTCAAAAGGAATACACTTACCATCAACATCGGAACATACCTGATAATTGTAGTCGCCAGAAATATGAAAAGGACTAGATTTAACTACAACTTTTTGCTGAAACTCTCCTCTTTCTTTAAAGTAGGTGTAATCTCCCTCCCAAATTTCATCATATCCTTTGGATGGATTTATAGGGATGATGCTGTCAATTAATGCGAATGACTCGTTTTCTTGAAACTCAAAAGTAGTGACAATAGGGCCCAATTCTGGATCGAAATCAGAGGAGTATAAATACCAGTTTCGATCTATTTCGGCTTTAAAAGATAGCGTGATGGTATCTCCGGCCTGTATCTTGTCTTTTTGTTTGGAAAGTGCGTGCTCCCATGAGATGGGTTTCAGTACTTGTCCAAAAACTAAAGGCAAAAATAAACCTGCCAATAGCAGGGTCCCTAAAATTTTCTTCATAAATATTTTTTTACATAAATTGCTACAGCAGACAGCTATTCAACACGAAGATAATACATTTTTGTTCAACCAAAATTTGAATCATATGCAAACATTAAAAAGAAGATGGTTAGTTTTTTCTATTTCGGGCCTTTTATTACTCGGTGCAGGCTTATCTATGAGTATACATGCCGCTATGGTAAGAAGCAACACCATTAGTTCCTATCAATGGATAGTCCTTGGTACTTTGGGATTGATTATTTTTAATAGTGGGATTTGTCTTTTTGGCCAAGCAATTATTTGTAAGGTGCGCCTAGATGACAAATAAGCTACTTAAAGTGTCGTGATGGAAACCAACTTCAAATATTGTAGTTAAGTACCATATGTCCGTTTATTAAAATAAATATCACATTATGAAAGCAATATGGAATGATCAGGTAATTGCAGAGAGCAATGATACCATTGTTATTGAAGGGAATCATTATTTCCCGCCCGCATCGATTAAAGAGGAATTTTATTCAAAGACAGATACCCACACTGGTTGTCCATGGAAAGGTACTGCTTCTTATTATTCTGTTAAGGTAAATGGTGAGGTGAATAAAGATGCTGCATGGTATTATCCAGAAGCAAAGGAAATGGCAAAGAACATAGAGAACTATGTAGCTTTCTGGAAAGGCGTAGAAGTATCTAAATAAAAAAGTCATAAAAAAAGGGTCTGTGTGAACAGACCCTTTTTTATTTTTAGCAATGTGCTACATTCTATTTGTAATGGAACGTAGCTCTTCTTGATATTCTAAAGCTTTATCATTAAGACCATATTGTCTTAATATTTGAACCAGCTGGCTAAGAATTGCAACACTAATTTGTCGTTCTCTTCCCATATAGTCTAGTTCATGATCTAATAAGTAATTAAATAAGGAATAGTTGTCATTCCACATCAACTGAATTAGTTCTAAAGCCTTCTCCTCATTTCCTGTAGCCAAATATATTTGAGAAAATTCTAAGCCTGTCATGTCCATAGGGACAACATTGACAGGTACTTTTTTCATTATAAAGTCTACTACCTCAACGGCCTTGGCGTCTTCCCCTTCCTGTACAAATGTACTAGCAAGTGCTGCGTAAACAGACCGGTGGTTTAAGAAGAAATTTCTATAATTTTGATTGTAATACACGCCTTCATCTTCGGTATTGGTGAAACTGAAGTTTTGCATTAAGTTTTCATACATCACATCATTATTAACGAATTCACCAGATAAATTAGGTCTTGCCAGCGGCAGTAACCTGTATGTCAGTCCTTCCTGTATGACATACTTCCTCAGATCCATTTTCACACCATTTAGTGAGGTCATGTTAAAATAAATAGGTCTTTCCCATTTATTTTGATCCATGATGTCTAAAATCATTAAATCTTTCTTTTCTAATCCACCGCCTTTGATATTCCATGTCATACGGTCTACCAGATACTGCTTTTTGTCTTCTGGAATAATTCCTAAAGACTTCACTCTAGCTGTATCTATGGCCATCGTTAATGTTTTAGAAGGCAGCATATTATATTTACCAACGGAAGTGGGGATCTGTAAACTTTTATTGTTTTTGCGGATTAAGTCAAGGTATTTATCAACTGGGATGGCACCACTAATACCTGCGTTGCTCATATACGGGAGGTAATCATTTAAGCCACCTTGTTTAACTTGTTCTTCACTTAAACTAATTGGCAGGGGCTCTGAATCATATGAGTTTTGCCTCATCTGGTTGATGTACCAATCGGTATTGAAATAGCTTAATACAATTACTCTTACATCAGTACGGAACCCTTCTACTTCTTGTATAAACCATAGTGGGAAGGTATCATTATCTCCTCCAGTGAACAATATTGCATTTGGTGCGCATGAAGCCAAATAGTTCCTAGCAGCATCAACTGAAAAGTACCTTTGTGACCTATCGTGATCGTCGTAACCTTGTGCAGCCATAATTCCAGGTACTGTTAATGCTATCAGACCGGCGGCCACACTAGCCACTTTCGGGTTCTTTAAGATTTTTTCAAAGGCACTGGCTAAGGCTAGTACTCCAAAACCTATCCAGAAGCCAAAAGCATAATAGGAGCCTACATATATGTAATCCCTTTCTCTAGGCTCTGTGGCTGGTGAGTTTAGGTAGAGTATTAAAGCTACGCCAGTTAAAATAAATAATAGTGCGACTACTGAAAAGCCTTTTTCATCCTTTTTGGCGTGGTACAGTAAACCAGCAATGCCAAGAAGGAAAGGCAACATCCAGAAATTATTCCTTGCCTTATTGTCTTTGATGGCGTTAGGAAGCTCTGAATTATCGGCAAACATTGTTTTCCAGCCAGCTCCCTCGATATCACTTTCTCTGCCTGAGAAGTTCCACATTAAATAGCGGAAGTACATATGTCCCAATTGGTAGCGGAACATAAATACAATGTTATCAACAAATTTAGGTGTCTCATTAGCGCTTAAGCCTGTCCATCTTCTGTACTCTTCGGCATGGCCCGGAGCAGCGCTGTACATACGAGGCAATATAGTTGTTCGCTTGGGGTCAAACTTAGTTTCAATTTTATAATCGGTGATCTCGTACGATTCCTTGCCTTTTGTATAAACTGGTGCACCTTTCTCTTGCGAAATTACTTCAGCGTCAAAATACTGTCCTGATAATAACGGCCTTGAACCATATTGGTCTCTATTAAGATAGGCCAATAAGTTCATTACATCTTCCGGGTTGTTTTGATCGATAGGTGGATTATACTGAGACCTGATTAAAACGACAAAGTATGACGAATAGCCAATGATGATGAATGAAAAAGCAAGAAGGAAGGTGTTGAGAGTTATTTTATTGTTTTTGGTAGACCAATAAATGCCATAGGCAAATCCTGCTACTAGTAAAATGCCAAATATTAAGGCGCCATATCCAAATGGAAGACCAACGGAATTGACGAAAAATATTTCGAATTTGCCTATTAGACCTGGCAAGCCGAGAATAATGAATTGCCAGATGAGTATAAGAATTCCCGAGCTAATTAATAATGCGTAAACGATGCCTTTAAAAGTGACTTTAGGATATTTTTTGAAATAGTAAATCAGTCCTAAAGCTGGTAAGGCAACGATATTCAATAAGTGGACTCCAATAGATAATCCAATAATGTAGGCAATCAAGATTAACCATCTGTTGGCTTCTGACTCTTCTTCAAGAACATCCCACTTTAACATAGCCCAAAATACAAGCGCAATTAAGAAGGAAGACATGGCGTACACTTCTGCTTCTACCGCCGACCACCAAAAGGAATCTGAAAAAGTAAATGCTAAACTGCCTATTGCACCGGCAAGGATTATTCTCAATACTTGAGACCCGTTAGCTTCGCCCACTTTGATTTTCATTATTTTATGAGAAAGCAGGTTAATTGACCAATACATGAAGAGTATTGTAAAGCCACTACTTAAAGCAGAGACCAGGTTAACAGCAAAACCTACTGATTCTACATTGCTGGCGGCGAACATAGAGAACATTCTACCAATCAATAAAAACATGGGAGCTCCAGCTGGATGGGGTACTTGTAGTTTATAAGCACTGGCTATAAACTCTGCACAATCCCAAAAACTGGCAACGGGTTCTATGGTAGCGATATAAACGGAAGAGGCTACCAAGAAAATGACCCATCCAACTAGGTTATTAATTTTATGATATGAATTCATGAGCGCTTAAAAATTTTCAAATTGAGGCGAAAATAAGAAATAATGCTGTGAAGCACATGATATGAACGATAAGATTTCAAGAAATTAGATAATACCTATATAAAAAATATACTTTAAGCTTGAATTCTCTTCTAGAATCTTATTTTTAAAGCTAATTTTACAGCTTATGGAGCGGCAGTATTTTTTCACAGTAGCCTACAGAGGAACAAACTACCATGGCTGGCAAAGGCAGCCTAATGCTGTCACTGTACAACAAAAAATAGAAGAGGCATTTTCATTGCTACTTCAAAAGGAAATTGAAATTTCGGGTAGTGGCAGAACGGATACAGGCGTTCATGCCAGTAGACAAGTGTTCCAGCTGTCTATTGAAAGTACTTTTAGCATTGAAAGGATTATTTTCAGAGTTAACAAATTATTACCTTTTGATATCGCTATCAGTGCTTTTAAAGCAGTGAAGCAAGAGGCGCATCCACGATTTGATGCAATAAGTAGAAGTTACGAATATAAAATAGGAGCAAAAAAAGATCCCTTCGGACAGGATTTAGTCTACCACTTTCATTCAGCATTAGATTTTCAGAAAATGAATGTTGCCGCCGCCGCAATGAAGATGTATACCAATTTTCAGAGTTTTAGTAAAGTAAAAACTGGGGTAAACACCTTTAATTGTAAGATCTTTGAGGCACAATGGCTGCCTGCATCTGAACAAGTTAATGAAGAATGGGTTTTTCATATTAATGCGAACAGATTCCTCCGTGGGATGGTACGTGCCATTGTAGGTACCCTCCTAGATGTAGGGATTGGTAAGATAAGCTTGTCAGACTTTGATGATATCATAAAAGCTAGGAATCGAGCAGCTGCTGGACGCGCCGTGCCAGCGCATGGATTATACTTAACGGATGTAAAATATCCAGAATCAACTTATTTATAAAATTTATTTTGAAGAAAGAGGAAGTTAAAAGTGGCAATATTATAGACACAGATGTACTTAAGCGTTTGTATAAATATGTAAAGCCTTATCAGAGGAGTTTTTATTTTTTAGTATTTCTAACAGTAGCGCTTGCAGTCTTAGCACCTACCAGGCCATATTTTATTCAAATGGCAATTGATGGGCCTGTTCAAAGTGGGGACTTTCAAGGTTTAACTTGGTTAATGCTTTTACTTGTCGGACTACTAATGGTACAGGCACTTGTACAGTTTGGTCATACCTACCTTTCAGGTTGGTTGGGGCAGCATATAATAAGAGATATTCGTTTAAAGTTATACCGTCATTTGTTGGGACTCAGGTTAAAGTTTTTTGACAAAACGCCTATAGGTCGCCTGGTTACTAGGAATGTTTCTGATGTGGAGCAATTATCAGATGTCTTTAGCGAAGGGCTAGCGGCTATGATAGGCGATGCATTGCAGATAGTGGTGATATTGGCCATGATGTTTTCTTTGAGTTGGAAACTGACTTTAGTTTCCTTGGCGACACTGCCATTACTTTTCATAAGTACCTATATCTTTAAAGAGAAAGTGAAAGTTGCCTTTAATGATGTTAGAAATGCTGTTTCAAACCTAAACTCCTTTGTGCAGGAACATGTTAGTGGCATGGCTATAGTGCAAATATTTACTGCCGAAAAGAGGGAGTACGATGGCTTTGAATCAATTAATAGAGAGCACAAGCGGGCAAACATCAGGTCTGTACTTTATTATTCTATATATTTCCCCGTTGCTGAAGTTATTCAAGCTACAGGTATTGGTCTTTTGGTATGGTATGGTTCCAAAGGGGTTATTAATGAAGTTGAGTCAGGAATTACATTGGGTATGTTAGTGGCCTTTATTCTTTACATCCAAATGTTTTTTAGACCGATAAGAATGATAGCCGATAGATTCAATACACTGCAAATGGGCATTGTTAGTTCTAGTAGAATTCTTAATCTACTAGATAATAAAGAACATATCCCGAATAGTGGAAGCTTCAAGCCCGAGAAGATTGAAGGTACTATTCAATTTAAGGACGTTGATTTTGCCTATAATGAAGAAGAGAACGTTTTAAAAAATATCAATTTTGAAGTGAAAGAGGGAGAAACTGTGGCCCTAGTTGGAGCAACCGGAGCAGGTAAATCTTCAATCATAAATTTATTAAGCAGGTTTTACGATATCCAGAAAGGGTGTATATCTGTAAATGGTGTAGATATTAAGGAGTTTGATCTTGATTATTTGAGAAAGAATATAGGCGTGGTATTACAGGATGTATTTCTGTTTTCAGACACCATATTTTATAATATCACCCTAGGTAATAATAACATTACACAAAAACAAGTGGAAGAAGCTGCTGAAATTGTGGGGGCAAAGAAATTTATTGACCGGCTACCAGGTGGCTTTCAATATAATGTAATGGAAAGAGGGGCTACTTTATCTGTTGGTCAACGACAACTTATATCCTTTGTCAGGGCACTGGTTTACGATCCTAAAATTATGGTTTTAGATGAAGCTACTTCTTCTGTGGATACGGAGACAGAAGAATTGATACAGCATGCCATAGATAAAATGATGAAGGGCAGGACAAATATTGTCATTGCCCATAGGCTGTCAACCATCCAGAAAGCCGATAAAATATTGGTTTTAGATAAAGGGGAAATAAAAGAAAGCGGCACTCACCAAGAGCTTTTAGAAAAGGGTGGTCTTTATGCTCAGTTGCACTCCATGCAGTATAAATAGTAGTATTTCAGCTAACAAATTGCTAATTTGATTTCTATCAATAAATTTTTAGAAAAATATGAGCCTATTTAGTTGGTTAAGCACCGTTGGAACATCCAAAGAAATGGATGATGACACGCAGAATAAAGTACGATTAAGTAATTATCTGACAGTATCATTCATCGTAATTATCATTGCTTATTCTATTATTTGCTTTTTTGTAGCACCAGAGATTTTCTATTATTGCCTTGCAGGTCTTGGTTTATATTTAATAAATCTTCTGATGTCTTATTTGGGCTTTCATCGGGTAACACGAATAGGCTCTTCATTATTCCCTCCTTTGGTAATTGCAATGCTTCAAGCAGTTATTATGCAGGAAGGAGACCTTCCAATCAAAGAAACTTATGCTTTTCAAGTGGTGGCTTGTTTAATTCCATTTACAGTTTTCGACATTCGAAAGGTGGGCTACTGGTTGCCACCTTTTTTAGTGGCTTTTAGCTTGGTTTTATTTGTTGAGGATTTAAATGCCGTTTTTGCCATAGAGTTTGATAATCAAATTTTTCAAGAAACTTGGTTAAGATGGGCAATAGTAGGTGGAGCGGTAGCCATAGGCATATTTTTAATTGTATTCTTGAAATATCTTAATCTTTTACAGTTTAGCAGAGCAAAAGAGTTATTGGCAGAAATTGAAAAAGAAAACCAAAATGCAGCGGAAAAAGAAAATGCACTTAAGAAGACCTTGGAAGACCTTGAAACAGCTCAAAAGGAGGAGCAGAAAAGAAATTGGCAAACTACGGGACTAGCAGAAATAGGTAATTTGCTTAGAGTAGAAAGCGAGCTAGACAGTTTAACGGATAAAATCATAGCCTACATTGTCAAGTATATGAAGGCTAACC
>JBKEFO010000013.1:0-24374 GCA_046709585.1 Marivirga sp. | reverse complement strand
GCGTGGGTTTTGCTCGATTAGTGATAGAGGAACCGGAGTATAGGCTAAATCATTTCTAGTCTTACCATTGAAGCCATTGATTTTAATAATGTCCTTTTCACCAAAATAACCCCCGCTAAAGAAAAATGAGTAGGCATCAGTGCCTGAATGATCGCGAAAGCCGTCGCTATAGGTTTTGCTGATACGGGTATAAAAGGCTGTATTATTCTCTAGGAGGCCAGTCTTCAGTTCAGCCGTTCCCTGCCAGGTATTAAATGAACCGCCCAAAAGTGTAATGGTCGTTTCAGGTTCAGGCACATTGATGTTCTCTGACTCATAACTCACAGAGCCAGCATAAGAAGCAGTACCGTTGGTGCTAGTTCCTACTCCTCTTTGTACCTGTACACTTTGCACGCTACGGGTGATATCGGTAAAGTTAGAAAAGAACACACCTTGGTCCATCATGTCGTTAAGAGGCACACCGTTTAGTGTAATGTTAATGCGCTTCTGGTCAATACCTCTTAAACGCATGCCGCCGTAATTGGTGAAGCGTGTTCCAGCATCAGAATTTACTTGAATGGAAGGCGTTAAGGTCTCCAGTACAAATGTGCCATCCTGCCCATTGAATACCTTCTTAATGTCTTTCTCAGTAAGTGTCTTCTGGGTAATAGGGGATAAAGCGTCAGCTCTAATGGCTCTCACCACCACCTCTTCCGATAAAAGTGCATCCATTTGTAAACGAAAATCGGCAACAGTATTTTCAGTAATTTGTAGTTCTCTGCTTGTAGACTTATAGCCCACATAGCTTACGATTAAAGTGTAGGTACCACTAGAAAGGCTGTTAATTTTGAAGTCACCCTCCATATCGGTCACTGAACCTTGTTTTGAAGGTGTCAGCATCACATTGGCCCCTATTAAGGGTTGCTTGTTCTCACCGAGTACTTTTCCGGAGATAGTGAGCGATTGCGCCATTGCATGATGGCTTGAAAATGTAAATAGAAATGCTATAATGAAATAGCTGCTTAATTTGATAAACATGTTTTTAATCATTTTTTGTTAAAAATTTGAGAAGTGGGGTATTGTACTTCTGTTAATTTTCCTTAACCTATTTTCCCTTCGTTCGCATTACCGGCATCAGGTTCATTGGGTATAATCTCAGCCCGTAATTGTAAGGCACCCCTTGGCATTGCTGCCAAATATTTTATAAATACTTATTGGTATATAAAGTGTTCTTTTTTACTAAATCCACTTCCTCTTTAGTAAGCAGCTTATTTGTAGTTAACCACGCTACAAAATTCTTCCACCTATATTCTTTCATGACGCCCCATTGCTTCTTGGTATTTACGTAAAAGGGGTTAATAGCCTCCTGACTTTCCTGTACAAATTCTAAATCTGCTAGATCGGCATGCTTCCCGAGGTCTTGTAAGATGACAGCTGCTTCTTTTGGGTTATCAATTGCCCATTGAAAGCCTATTGCTGTGGCAGCTAAGAATTTTTTAATTACCTCATCCTTCCCTTCCAAGAAATCTGGTCTTGCTAACAAGACAGGAGAGTAACCATAGGGGATATCAGATTGGTCTAGTGTAAAACTATTGAGTGGGATATTTTTTCTTTTGGCCATGATACCTTCCCAAGGCATAAATACCCAAGTGGCATCTGCTTCTCCTGTGAGTAAGGTGTTCCATATTCCTAACTTCTCAGGGGTTGTTTTTATATGCAGGCCTTTGCCCCCGGCTTTTTTAACCATCTCTTGTACGATGGTATCTTCAAAGCGCGCATCATAAGAGGCATACTTTCTACCGTCTAAATCTTTGAGGGTCTTAATTTTTCCTGCTTTGAGGCTTACGATGGCACTAGCGTCTTTTTGCAGTAGGGCAGCGATAGCTATAAGATTAGGTCTATCGGTACGGCTGCTGTAGGCAATTACTGTTTCTGATGGAGCAATAGCGATTTCTACCTGCTCTTCTACCAATAATTTAGCAGGTGTTTTTTCGTAATTATCTGATTCAGGTGATCTTAGTGTCACTTCTAAATTTGATTCTTTGTAAAATCCCTTTGCTAAGGCTACAAAGAATCCAGTATGATTGGTGTTTGCTGTCCAATCTAAGGCAATTGTTAATTTTTCCATTGGAAATATTTTCGTTAAAAATTCCTACGGCCGCATTACCGACGTCAGGTTTAGGGTATACTCTCAGCCCGTTATTTTAAGGCACCCCTTTTTTATTGTCGCAAAGATAAATGGATAATTTAAGCAGTCAAATTATACTGTGTTTATTTGTTAGAAATTGTTCTTAGGTTCAATTAGAATCTATTTTTCCTTACTTTAGCCCTGCTGATATACCATGACTAAGCATATAAGAACCATATTATTTATTTTAGGCTTAACGATTATCCCGTTAATGATTTACGGTTACCTCCAGCTGCAATCGCTCAATGAAGATGAACAAATGGCACAATCTATTTATGAGAAACAGATGGAAACAGTGCTTTTTTCTTTAAATCAATACGCGGATGATGTAATGGGTCAATGGGCGAGAAAATTGGGAAATACTGCTGCTTCCATAGAAGATAATGCAGGCGATTTGGTGCTAAGAAATGAATCAATTCAGGTATTACACATCCAAGGTGTGGGAATAGCTGTGGATACCTTACTTTTTGGTGAATATGTGGTGCCTGATCTGGCTGTTGAGCAAGCAATTAAAGAATGGAAGGGTAGTCACGACTCTACCCTGAATCGGTTAGAGCAGTATTTCGAAGCAGGTTTTCAGAAAATTCAAGGTGTTGATAAATGGCAACAACTTAAACAGCTGCAGGGAAAACAGACCCCTTTAACCTTTATGGTTTATGACGCCGATTCTATCATGTACAATATATTTGTAATTCTACAGACAAGATACTGGGTAGATCAAATCTTAGGGGCAAAAATTCAGGCGCTAGCTGTTGATGAACTTAATGTTGCCGTACTATCCAATAGGCTAGGGGAGGCACCGATCCTGAGTTCGGCCAATTTTAATGTGGAAAAAACGTATACTTCAGCAGATTTATGGATCTTTGAGGGTTTGAAAATAGCCATACAAAGTATAGGTGAAAATTATAGTGAGCTGGTCAAAGAGCGAAGTAAGAATAACTTATTGTTTCTGATTTTCACACTTTTGGTGCTTTTAATAGGTGTGGGTATTATTATCCGTAATATTCAGAATGCCATGAAGGTAGCGCAGCTAAAATCTGATTTTGTATCAAATGTATCGCATGAAATTCGGACGCCACTGGCCTTAATAAAAATGTATGCGGAGACACTTATGTTAGGAAGGCTGTCAAGTGATAGTAGGAGAAAGGAATATTATGAGGTAATTTATCATGAATCAGGTAGGCTTACACATCTGGTTAATAACATTCTAGATTTTAGTAGAATCGAGGCCAATAAAATGACCTATGACTTTTTAGCACTCGAACTTGACAAGCAGATAGAAGCGATTTTTCATAGTTATGAATACACATTTAAGGAGAAAACTGTTCGCTGTCATTTGAAGTTAAATGCCGCGGGTGTGATGATTAATGGAGATCATCAAGCACTTAATGAAGCGATAGCAAACCTGATAGAGAATGCAATAAAGTATAAAAGAGATGACAAGGAGGGGATAGAAATTACTGTCACTACAGAGATGAAAAACAAAGAAGTTCTGTGCCATATTACTGATAATGGCGTGGGTATTTCTAAGATTGAATACGATAAGATTTTCGATAGATTTTACAGAATAGAAAGTGCCTTAACACAGCAGACGAAGGGTACTGGAATGGGTTTAAGCTTGGTAAAACACATTATGTTAGCACACAATGGTAGCGTAACAGTTCAATCAAAGTTAAATACAGGCAGTACCTTCAGTTTAGTTTTTCCGATAATTGATAATAAATGAGTAAGATTTTAATTGTTGACGATGAGGCAGCCATGCGTATGGGTATTGTAGATAACCTACAATTTGAAGGCTTTGAAACAGATGAGGCTGAAAATGGCGCTATGGCATTGGCTAAGTTAGGAGAAAACAGCTATGACCTGGTTGTACTAGATGTGATGATGCCTCAGATGTCTGGTTTCGATGTATGTAAGAAAATGCGCCAAGAAAAAATAGAGGTACCCATCATTTTTTTAACTGCAAAAGGAGAGGAGATTGACAAAGTGCTAGGGCTGGAGTTGGGAGCAGATGACTATATGACCAAGCCTTTTAGTGTAAGAGAATTAAGTGCAAGAATTAAAGCCATCATCAGAAGAAGTTCCGCCAGCTCATCAACTGATCAAGCAAACGAACGCATGGTCAATATAGGAAAGCTTTCAGTAGATTTTGAGCATTATATAGTGAAGGAAGGTAGTACAGAGTTGAAATTGTCTCATCGAGAGGTGGAGGTACTACATTTTTTATGGACTAATAAATCTAAGACAGTAAGCAGAGATGATTTGTTGCAAAGTATTTGGCAGTATGATGAATTTCCGACCACTAGAACCGTAGATAATTTTATTTTAAGATTAAGACAGAAAGTAGAGTATAACCCTAATGAGCCAAAGGTAATTTTAACTGTACATGGTATGGGTTATAAGCTTATTGAATAGCTGTGACAAATTGTGACATTTGTTTACTTGGGTGTGACATACGCTGACATTGATATGCTTTTGTTTGTATAGTAATTAAACAAACAAAGTCATGAAAGTATTTAAAACAATCTTATTAGTCGTATTAATTTCAAGTATGTCAGTTAATATGTTATGTGCTCAGCGAGAGCAAGCTATTGTGTTATATAAAAACAAACCTTTAGTGGAGGTAACCATAAATGGTACGAAAGCGTGGGCATTATTAGATGCGAATATAGACTTTACAGTATTTAATGCCGAAGATCAAGATGTTTATGGGTTTAAAAACTATAAGTACAGTAATGATCAGTATAGACTCAATATGAGGGAAGCACAAAATCTGAATTTCCAGGTAGTGGGCGATGCAGATATCAGTATAGGAGACGAATCACTTTATGGGGCCAAGTTAAGTGCTGATATATCCCCCTTAGTAAGGGAAGTCAGTGCGAGCTCAGGGAGAAGAATTTCTTTAATTATCGGTTTGAATATGATGAAACATCATGGATTTAGTATAGATGTATGTAACAGCACAGTGTTCATCCCTAGACAATTATTTAAAGATTCATTAGATTCGGATCAATCATATAGTATGATTAAGTAATGTACATTCATATGTCAAATCTCAGAAGAAAGGTATTTTTTATTGTTAGTTTATTGTTGCTCATAACGCATGTTGCTAGTGCTCAAGAACAAACGTCTGCTGAAAAAGAGGAGTCTATTTTTGACTGGATTTGGAATATGATTGCAGGTGAACTAGCGAATGATGAAGCAGCGAACCGTGACCTAACAATTGCTGATGCCAGTATTTATAAGGATTTAGAGCTGAGTATTCCCATCGCTGGAGACTGGAGATTTATTATCGGAGATAGCCTCCAGTGGAAAGAGAAAATTTATAATGATGGTAGTTGGGATCCAATTAACGTACCTGAAGATTGGGAGCTGCAAGGTTATCATGGATATGATGGTTTTGCGTGGTACCGATATCATTTTGATGGGAGAGGACTCAGTAGAAGCGATATTAACTTTGTTATGCTAGGCTTTATAGATGACGTTGATGAGACCTACCTTAATGGTGAATTAATTGGGAAAAGTGGTATGCTTCCTCCAAGGTTTCGAACAGCTTATAATGCCCAGAGGAGATATCCTATTCCGAATGAATTCGTTGATTTTGAAGGAGATAATGTAATTGCTATTAGGGTTTATGACGATTATAAAAGTGGGGGCATTTGTAGCGGGGACATCGGTTTTTACGCAAAAAGAAATAGTAATAATCTGAATCTCCTGCAGAACTTAGCCGGATTATGGAAGTTTAACGACTATGATACTAAAGCTTTTAGTGACGAAAAAACCGACGACAGTGGATGGAGTACTATTATGGTGCCATCCTATTGGGATAATCATGGCTACAGAACCTTTGATGGAGTGGCATGGTATAGAAAGCACTTTAAGCTGAACTTTGAAGTTAACCCAAATGAAAACTATTATTTAGTAGTGGGCAAGATTGATGACTTTGATGTTACTTTTCTAAATGGACAGCAAATAGGGCAGACAAATGATGGCAAACAATTTGGCGAAAGCGACTCCTACAGAAATGTCCGTATTTATAGAATTCCTGACGGTCTGCTAAAGAAAACAGCGAGCAATGTTATTGCTATAAAAGTGCAAGACATGGGACTAGAAGGAGGGATTTATTCTGGGGTGTTAGGTATAGTTGAAGGTAGTAGTATAACAGTTATTAGAGAGGCCATCAATAGATAATGTATCCATTAAAAAAGCGCTTCTAGAACAGAGATAGCCTTTTCGACTCTATCGTTCCCATTTATTATCGTATAAGGAATGCCATTTTGTTCTACTTCCTGTATGTAACGCTCAAAAAGCATCTCTCTGATATGTGGGTTCTCCCTTACAGGGTCATCTTGCCACGGTAGGTCTGGGCTGCAAATGAAATAGTAGTCGTAGGTAGTTTTGCTTAACTGCTCTTTCAGGTATTCGCTTATTCGGTTAAACTTTACTTCGTACCAGACCTTCATCATAAGGAGATCTGTATCACAAAAAAGGAACTTAGAAGCATTTTTGATTTGCGTATTCTCCAAATCCATCATTTTTCTACAGATCTTTTCTAGATCGTCGAAGATGTAATCAGTGCCATGTGTTTCCAAATAAATCCGGCCATATTCGGGCAAGAAGGATTCGTTAAAATGCAAAGCCAATTGCTTACTTAATGTGCTTTTACCACTGCTTTCGGGTCCTATGATAGCTATCTTTTTAGGCATATTTCTGGCGGTATATCTTTCTCCATTTTAGATAACCAAACACTACAATTACCACGTATAAAGCGAATAGGAAGCTAGTCAGATACAGTTCTTTATAGAAATATTGATAAGACCCAACGCTGTCTACTGCGATCCAGTAAAGCCAATTTTCCAATACTTTACGGGTCACTAATATGGTGGTTAGTAAACTGAAAATGGTGGTGAAAGAATCTATATAAGGGATGGATGCATCAGTATGCTCACTCAACAAATAGCCCAGAATTATTGTGACAATGATGCCTACTCCAATAAAAAGGGTGTGTTGTTTTATTGTTAAGGTACTGATAGGTAAGGTCTCTTGGTCTGCTTGCCTATTCCAATGGTACCACCCATATAAACTAGCCCCTAGGTAGTAAAACTGCAGTCCTACTTCGGCATATAGCTTAGCTTCAAAACAGATGAAAACATAGATAATAACACTGACCAAGCCAGCTGGCCAGCACCAAATATTTTCCTTGGCGGCTAGGTAGATGTACAATAAGCCAAAGGCTACTCCTGCAGCTTCAAGAAAAGTTAATGCCTCTGCTGCGGCTAGAATTTGTGAGGTATAGTCCATAAATATATTTCCCTACGGCCGCATTACCGACATCAGGTTCGTTTTTTGAAACAGGGTTTATTCTCAGACTACCATGCTAGGCAGACACCCCTAATATTTTTTGAAGAAATCATTAATCGTGCAATATGCAAAGATCTGGATTAGCCTTGCTCTTCTTTTTGTTCTTCTTTGAATTTACTTTTCAACCGAATAGGTTCATTATTTTTTCTAGCTTTCTTCATCTTAAGGTTTAGGAACTCTACAACTAAAGAGAAGAAAATGGCAAAATAAATATATCCCTTTGGTACGTGCACTCCAAAGCCTTCAACAAAAAGTAGCATACCAATCATCAATAAGAAAGATAAGGCTAATATTTTCACTGTTGGGTGTTGGTTGATGAATTTACTTATTGACTTAGCAGCAAGTAACATGATGCCTAGTGAAATCACCACAGCTATCACCATGATCCAGACATTATCTACCAAACCAATTGCTGTTAAAATGGAGTCAAAACTGAATACGATATCCAATAAGACAATCTGTAAAATGACCGATTGAAAAGTACTCCTTTTCTTTTTTGTCCCCTCTTCTTCAGCTTCAGGTCCCTCAAGTTTCTCATGTATTTCTGTTGTACTCTTGTAGATCAAGAAGATACCACCAGCAATAAGTATAAGATCTCTTCCTGTAAATTCAAAATCGAATAAACCGAAAAGGGGTGTTTTGAGGCCTACGAGCAAAGAGATAGTGAACAGCAAGCCGATTCGCATGAACAGGGCAAGTATTAGCCCCACTGTACGCGCCTTGTCTTGCTGGCTTTCGGGTAAGCGATTGCAAAGAATCGATATAAAAATAATGTTGTCTATACCTAATACAATCTCCATTAATGTGAGCGATAATAGACTGATTAATGTATCAATTGTTAAGAGTGATTCCATGTAAGTAATAGTGTGAAATTATTGTATTGGTAAGGTTATCGTGAAGGTTGTTCCACTGCCATTTTCACTTGATAGTGCGACTTCTCCTTTGAGGCGTTCGACAGCTCTTTTCAAAATGAATAGGCCCAGTCCTGTTCCTTCAGCATTATTGCTGGCTCTGAAAAACATTTCAAAGATTCTGCTCTGGTGTTCAATAGGAATGCCTAATCCATTATCGGTAAGCTGAATAATAATATTATTTCTTTCCCGGCTCACAAGTATGTCCACAATTTGATCAGGCTTTTCTACATCTATATATTTAATACTATTCTCTATTAAGTTTTGAAGAATCGTATTAACTATATACCATTCGGAAGAAAAATTTAGATCACTACCTACATCGATCTTAAACCTAATCTTCTCAAAATGTGGTAAATAGGTGTAGGCTGTAATGCAATTATCAATAATTTCGTAAAAATTGATTTTTGATAGTTGCTGTTCCCTGTGGTTAAGTTCAGTGATATTTATAAGTTCCATTACGATCATATTTAAACGCTTGATCTGGTTCTCATACATGCCTAAGTAATTTAGGGCGTCTTTGTCTTTAATGTCTCTCTTAGCTAATTCACTTAGACCTAGAAGGGAGGCAATAGGGCCTTTTAAGTCATGTGATACTCTGTAGAAAAAGGAATCCATCTCTGTATTCTTACTGTCAATGATAGAGGCCTTCACTTCTTCAAGCTCCATATCTTTTTCCTGATCTTCAATTTGAGACATCATCTCATAGCTATCGACTATGTTTTGGATATGTTTTTCATCAAACTCCTCTTTGATCTGGATATAGCTTTCGAGGTGTTCTAAAGCTTTAATTACATCTATTTCCTTATAAAGTTCAGATAGCAGTCTATGACATTTATACAGTGCTTGTTTAAAGCCGATACTCTTGGCCAATTCAAAAGCACTATCCAAGTATTCTCGTGCCTGTTCAAACTCTCTTAAGGCTAGGAACACGCTACCAATTTCAATCTGGGTATCTACAATTCCTTGTTTATTTTCTTGTAACTTAAATAGTTCTAGTGAATAATCTAAGCTTGAAAGGGCATTCTCTGCCTCCTTGAAATGTAAATATATTTTACCTTTTAAGTAATAGGCGATGGCTACACTCTGCTTTATGAGAGGCTCTTTTTTGTCTTCAAGGCTCTTTTCTATATACTGTTTTGCCTTGGTGTATTTCTTAGTCTCGATGCTGACGTTGGCAAGGTATAAATATACACTAGACACTAACGCTTCATTATTTTGACTTATACTTAGATCTAATGCCTTATTATAACTCTCTCTAGCACTTTTGTAATCTCTAAACCTTTCATAAATTTGACCAAGCAAGCAAATAGACTTGGCGAAAAGTATTTTATCATCTAGTGCCTTATAGGCTTTAGATGCTTCAGTAAGGTAAGGCAATGCTTCACTGGGCTTGTTTTCGCCAAGTAGTATTTTAGCTAAATTATACTTACCATCGGCTATTCCTCGTTTAAAATTTATCTTTGTAGATAAGTCTATGGCGCGAAAAGCCAATCTTCTGGCCGTCGAAAGTTCTTTGTTCTTTCGCTGTATAGCTGCTAATTGATTTATCGCTTTGACGTGAACAGCTTCTTTTTTCTTTATTTTTTGACTCTTGAATAAAGCTTTTTCAGTAAGTACAATCGCTTGACTTATATTTTCATGAACAGTAGAAGATGCTTCTTCAAGCAGTTCTTCTATCTCTTCAATTATTTTGTCTGGACTTTTAATCAATTTGTGCTATACTGTAGGTTTAATTCCCCAATATAAGCATCAATTATTAAAATCATCATCTTTTTCCTGCGAATCTTCCAAATTGAGCATGCTGCTTAATAGGTCTTTAAAGCTGTTTCCAGTGACCAATTTATGCTTGCTCAGTAGACTGTATTCTGCCATTCCATGTAATGCAAATTCCATCATAAAGTATAGCTGATCAGTCTCTGTAGATTTCATATGCTCTTGCACCAATTCCTTCAGTCCAGGGATGCTATCTAACTTGTCTTGATAAACTTTTTCTTTATCATCATTAATTAGATCTAGCTGATTTCCATCATTAAACCACTTCGAGATAGGTTTGTATGGATTTTTTTGTTCTCTATTTTTCCGTAATTCCTCAGGGTTAGGGAAGTAATTGATGAACTGATTTCGTATCGCTTTGCCGATTAAACTGTTCGCTACTATTCCTGGCCCTTCCTGCTCTCCTTCGTAGACTAATTCAACTTTTCCAGTAATGGCTGGTATAACACCAATAAAATCCGACATTCTGACATGAGTCTTCTTTTCATGATTTATTAGTGATCTTCGTTCGGCCGCACTTAACAAACTTTCATAAGCTGATATAGTTAGTCTGGCAGATACACCACTTTTTTCATCAATATATTCACTGCCACGTGCTTCTATTGCAATTTGTTCAATCAGATCTTGAGAGAGCACTTGCACAGAAATACTTTCCTTTTGCGCGGGGGTTATAGCTGCTTCTTGCTGCGTGATTTTTTTGCCGATCTCGATGCTTTCAGGGTAGTGAGTGATTATCTGGGCGTCAATTCTATCTTTCAAGGGAGTAATAATACTTCCTCTATTTGTATAATCTTCTGGGTTGGCTGTAAATACAAATTGAATATCAAGCGGTAATCTTAGCTTGAATCCACGTATTTGAATATCGCCTTCCTGCAAGATGTTGAAGAGTGCTACCTGAATTCTAGCTTGCAAATCTGGTAATTCATTGATGACGAAGATACCTCTGTGTGCTCTAGGAATTAATCCATAATGGATTACTCTTTCATCGGAGTAAGGCAATTTTAAAGTAGCTGCCTTTATTGGATCTACATCCCCTATTAAATCGGCAACAGAAACATCAGGTGTAGCTAATTTTTCTGTGTACCGCTCTTCTCTATGTAGCCAGCTTACTCCTGCTTCTTCTCCTTTCTCTTCTAGTATATCTAGGGCCTGCCTAGATAAAGGCTGCATTGGATCATCGTTTAACTCTGTAGTTGTGAGGTATGGCACATACTCGTCTAATAGTAATGTCATCATACGAGCAATCCTCGTTTTTGCTTGGCCTCTCAGGCCTAACAAATTTATATTATGCCTTGAGAGAATGGCTCTTTGAATATCTGGAATAACGGTATCTTCATAACCCCATATGCCATCAAAAACATTTTCATTCTTCTTTAATTTGGCAATCAGATTCCTTCGAAGCTCTTCTTTTACAGGCTCTGGCTTATAGCCTGAATCCCTTAATGCCTTAAGCGTAGTGATTTTTAGCTTATCTGAGGTGGTAATTTTATGATATTCCATATGAGTAATTAAAATCTTTTTTTTCTGTTTCTTTTAAAGTCTTCAAAGACTAAGTCTCCTAAGCCTTGTAAACTACTATAGTATGCTTTTCCATTATTTACAGTGGTGAATTCTTTTACAAACTCCTGTAAATAAGGGTCTGAGGCGATCATGAATGTCGTAATAGGTATACCTATCCTCCTACATTGCGCTCCTAGATTTAGTGTTTTATTTAATATCTTCGGATCTAACCCAAAGCTATTTTTATAGTACTTTATGCCTTGCTTCATACAGGTGGGCTTGCCATCGGTAATCATAAAGATTTGTTTGTTCTTATTTTTGCGTCTTCTTAGTAGATCCATTGCTAGCTCTAATCCTGCAATAGTGTTGGTATGGTAAGGCCCCACTTGTAAGTAGGGTAAATCTTTAACTTGAATTTGCCAGGCATCATTGCCAAACACAATGATGTCAAGGGTGTCTTTCTTATATTTCTTAGTGATTAATTCTGCTAAGGCCATAGCCACCTTTTTTGCTGGCGTAATGCGGTCTTCGCCATATAAGATCATTGAATGGGAGATGTCAATCATCAAAACCGTTGATGTTTGCGTTTTATACTCGCTTTCCACAACCTCAAGGTCGTTTTCTGTCAGCATAAAGTCACCTAATCCATGGTTTATTTGAGCATTTCGCAACGAATCAGTCATTGATATCTGGTGAAGGAGATCTCCAAACTCATAACCTCTATTTTCCGTTCCTGGCTCATCACTTAGTCCGGAGAAGTTTGTTTTATGATCACCTTTGCCCGACTTTTTAAGCTTCCCAAACACCTCTTCTAGCGCTCTTTTCCGGATGGATTGTTCTGCCTTTGCTGTGATTTCAAAAGAGCCGTCGGGTGTCTTGTCAGAAATGAATCCTTTGTTTTTTAACTCGTCGATAAAGTCTCCAATGCCGTATTCGTTATTTGTAATGTTATATTGCTTATCAATATTGGTAAGCCAATTTAATGCCTCTGATACATCTCCTCCAGTAATTAATAATAATTCATTAAATACATTGAAGAGTTGATCAAAAGGGGTGTCTGATAAATCTTTGTGAGCGAGATACTGTGTAAACCTATAACCAATCATGTGTACTCCAACTAAATGTAGCAAGATATGTTACCTATTTAGGTAAATAATCTAAAACTTCATGGCTTTAACTAGTGCCTATAGGTTGTGGTTGGAGAATTCTTGGTTTACATTTTGTGTAAGGCATAGTTCTTGTTCACGGTTGGAACCTAAATCTTTGTGTAATACCCTAAGTATTCCTACTTGTGATATTACAGAGGTGATACTCACAGTTTTCACGAGGCCACGGTCCATTACCATATCGTTTTCCTTGTCTCCATTTCCTGCAGTTTCGTGGAACGCGACGACACCCTCTACCGTAAAATCATCATGTGTTTCAAGCCAGTTATCAAACCAATTTTGCCTGTTTCGTATAGCTTCAGCACTATATAGCTGAGCAGACACCCAAATATGAGGTTGATCTACAGCCAATTCATTGAGACTTGTCTTCACTCCATTCCATTTAAACTCTATTACCTTGAGTATAGGGTCGTGAAAGAGTACAACCATTGTAAACGGTTCAATATCTGAGAAGTCATAATTTTTAAAAAATTCATCAGGCTTGATACACTCTATCGCTTCTAATAGTACTAAGCCCCTACTTATTTTATAAGGAGGGCTCGTCTCGTGCGCTCTGTCGGCTCCATTTAGCAGACAAACTGTAATGCCATTATCAGATGTGGCAATCCAAGTACCTCCTGCTTGCGGGTCTTTTGGGAAGATAATATTTTTGTTCTCTATGTGCTTATAGGCTGGAAATTTTGCTTGTGCACGCGAAGGGCTCTCATCTCTATTGCTAGTTAGAATGTATTGTTCATTTTCTAATGGAAGGTAAGTGAGTGTGCACATAGCTTAAAATTGCCACTATCAAGATTGTAAAATTAAACTTGAAAAAAAAGTCATTTATTCAAATAGTATAATAGAAGTGCATGGGGTCAGGGTATATGAATGAATAATCCAGTAATAATTCTAATTTAATACCACTAATCTGTCGTAATTTTTTGTCTTTTTGCGCGTCAATAAATTCGGTAGGTTCGAAATTGTAAGCTGCCACATTACTATTGTAAACTGCTTTTCTGGTAGGATGTCGTGGGGCCACTACATTAAGGGTCAGCCCCCATTGCTGTTGCTTAATGATTTCAGCAATGATAGCGATGGCGTCATCTCTATGGATGTAATTCACTTTTTCATTACCACCCTTAATGGACTTTCCAGCCGAATAACGACCTGGGATGCGATCATATCCAAGTAATCCTCCCATTCTTAGTATTGTTAACCTATCTCCCAAGGTGGTACGAAGTAATTCCTCTACCTGAATAAGCGCTTTAGCACGGTCACTAGTTTTGTCCAAATCATTTTTCTCATCGATAGTTTGGTTGTCATCAGGGTAAACTGATGTGGCGCTGACATAAATAACCTTCTGATGGTCTTTTATATAAGGTAGCATGGCTTCTATGCAAGTTTTATGATAATCAGGCCCTTTAGCACTTGTTTGAGGGGGGATATCAATGATGAGGTACTCAGCTTTCTGAAAAAAAGCTACCGCCACTTGCTGCGGAAGTTGCATTTGAAAGGCTTCAATTTGTAGGTGAAGGAGTTTTTCTAACTTACTTTTTGATGTGGTGCTGCCGGCCACTTTATGGCCATTATTAATCAAGTGGGTAGCTAAGTTCATACCGAGCCAGCCACATCCGAGGATACTAATATGTCGCAATTTTAATTTTTATTTTCTTCTTGTTTGTTACTCTTAAAAATGAAATCCCAAAAAGGGGAGGATACGCCAAAATACTTATCTGGGTGTTTATAATGATGTATGCTATGGTAGATCCATAGCCACTTTAGGAAGTTTTTTGGAGGCTGATAAGCATGAATAGCGTAATGTAAAAATGAATAGGTTATATAGCCTGTTAAGAAGCCAGGGACAAAAGCAAAAGCGTAATCTCTCATGACTGCCCATAAGCCTAAAAAAATAATAGAACCTAGTAGTATAGCCCCCGCAGGTGGCATTACTATTCTATCTTTGTCTTTAGGGTACTCGTGGTGAATACCGTGAAATGTATATTGTACTGCTCTTTTCCATTTCTTATCATCAGCCATGTGAAATAAATAGCGATGAATAAGATACTCGCCAAGCGTCCAGCTAAAATAACCACTGATAAACAAAACGAGGAATGATGCTAGGGGTAATTCAATTGTAGTTAGACCACGGTAAGACAAGAAAACAGCAATAGCTAGTAATATTGTTAAGGGTATTGAAAAATGACTGCGACTAAGGCGTTCTAGTATTGGGTTTCGAAATAGTTGTTTCGTTCCAGTATCTTTAACCTCTTTGCCGTCCGTTACTTTCATGACTGTAGTAAGAAATACATCTTGTTTGACCTTAACTAACGACCATTAATTACAATAGTTTATAAATCGAAATAAAATCTACTCAGTGCGTGCTTAAAGGGCTTTTGCTACTACTTGAGATGCTTGGGCTACTATTTTCTTGTAAAAGGCCTCATATAGTGGAAGGATATTGGTTACATCAAATTCCTTCGCCCTTTTCAGTGCTGCCTCCTTGAAAGTGTCAAGGTTTTCCTGTTTAAGAATGTACAATGCCTTGGCAGTCATATCCTCTATATCGCCTACGTTGCATGTATATCCTGTAATGCCATCAATATTAAGTTCAGGCAACCCTCCAACATTACTGCTTATCACGGGCACCTCGCAAGCCATGGCTTCTAAAGCAGCCAAACCAAATGACTCCTTCTCGGAAGGCATCATAAATAGATCAGATACTGAAAGAACCTCCTCAACGGCATCTAATTTACCTAGAAAACGAATATCTTCGCAAGTACCTAGCTCTCTGCAAAGACTTTCCATTTTATTCCTTTCTGGCCCATCACCAACCAACAGTAATTTCGCCGGTATCTGTTTTCTGATATTATAAAATACTTTGATAACATCTTCCACTCTTTTTACCTTCCTAAAGTTGGAAGTATGCGTGATTAACATTTCTCCGTTTGGACAAATGGCAGTTTTGAAGTGATCTTTCTTTTGTTTTTTGAACCTGTTTAAATCGATGAAATTGGGAATTACCTCTATATGTTGGTAGATATCGAAATGCTCTAAGGTGTCTTTTTTTAAGTCTTCGGATACAGCAGTAACGCCATCGGATTTATTGATACTAAATGTCACAACGGGCTCATAAGAAGGGTCCTTGCCCACTAAAGTGATATCAGTTCCATGTAAAGTGGTTATTACAGGAATGTTGATATTCTTTTCATTTAATATTTGTTTTGCCATATAGGCAGCCGACGCATGAGGGATCGCATAGTGAACATGCAATAGGTCTAGATTCTCATGTTTTACCACATCTACCATCTTGCTAGCGAGGGCTAGCTCATAAGGTGGATATTCGAATAAAGGATAGGTGCGTAGATCTACCTCATGGTAGAATAGGTTTTCATTGAAAAAGTCAAGCCTTGTAGGCTGCGAGTAGGTTATGAAGTGCACTTTATGACCGTTCTGAGAAAGTGCCTTCCCTAATTCCGTAGCAACAACACCACTACCTCCAAATGTTGGATAGCATACTATGCCTATATTCATAATTTCTTTTGTTAGTTATTCACTTTTCTCAGCTATTGATTACATCTCAAATAAGTGACCTGACTAATCAACGAACTAAAGGCTTCGAGGTTTAGAAAAAGATATGGAATTAATTTAAGTACTGTTCAGATTGTGCCTCAAATTCAAAAATAGACTCATAGATAACATCCATGATTCGTGTTCTAATGTTATTTGAAATGAGTTTTCTGTTACTAGCATTGGGGTTAATTCTATTTGATAAAAATATGAATACCAAACCAAATTCAGGGTCGGCCCAAGCTGCTGTTCCTGTAAAACCTGTATGACCAAATGTTAAAGGTGAAGCATAATGCGATGTTGGGGAGGGGCCTTCTTCCTCAACGGGTTTATCCCACCCAAGCCCCCTTCTATTTAGGTTATATTGTTTTTTTGTGAAGTAGGGTACTGTGCCTTTTGAATAGTAGCGTGTTCCGCCATAAGCGCCATCCCATAAGTTCATTTGCATTAGAATTGCTAAATCCATTGCGTTACTGAATAGCCCAGCATGACCAGCAACACCCCCAAGCATAGCGGCACCCTGATCGTGGACCCAACCATGGATAAGGTCGTTCCTAAATAGTTGGTCCTGCTCTGTCGGAGCGATGCATGACTGGTCAAACCTACAAAGAGGTCGAAAACCCATAGTGCTCATGCCCAAAGGGCCATAGATATTTTCCGCTAAAAACTCCTCGTAAGTCATGTGCAGCATGCGCTCACATATCTTTTGCATCATATAATAGCCTATATCAGAATACTTGTAGTCATAGTTTTTTTGCCTGCGTGCTTTAGTAAGTAGGTCCGAATTAACAACCCACTTCCATACGGAGTCTTCTAATTCGTCTTTTCCATACAAGGAGGAAGACAACTGGTTAGGATAGCTATCGCTTTGTTGGTTGTCATAAAGAGGAGCGTAATTGCCGAAGAAATCATTTGTCTGTTTCCAAAATGGAATATATGGTTGTAGTCCTGCCTGATGCGTTAAAATATTGCGCAGGGTCATGTTTTTTTTGTTGCTGCCTTTTATCTCGGGCAAATACTTAACAATTTTTTCATCTAAATCAATGATGCGTCTGTCGTGTAAAAACATGATGCCTTGCAAAGTAGCTGCAACTTTGGTGATAGAGGCTAGATCATATATCGTCTGGTCAGTAACGTCATTTTCCTTTTCATAGGTCAAATATCCGTAGGACTTTTCAAAAACTATCTGACCATTCTTGGCAACAATAATTTGGCAACCCGGAGTGGCTTCTGTGTCCACTGCTTCTTGGGCTATGAAATTGATTTTATCTAAAATAGCGGCATCCATTCCCACTTCTACAGGGAAGCTATATCCTAATCTGTTTAACGTTTTAGTTTGTATGCCGCTGCCTTGCTTTAAATTCTTTGAAACAGATACGGGTAATTTTCCTTTAGCTGCTTTTGCGCCAAAAAGTAGTTGAGGAGCAAGTTTTTGTGTGTATTCATTGTCCTCATACATCAACAGTATATGATTGAAGTTAGAGAGGTAACTTAGGCTATAGGCATTTCCAAACACTGTTAAGATAACTTCGGTATGTTCTGATAACGTTTGTAAGAAAAGTAAGTCTTCTTTATTTAAACCAAATCTTTTTGAGGGGGAGTTGCTCATATCATGCAAGCCTACTACCACAGTTTTATAGGACTTAAGTTGGTTGATAAGCCGTGTATATACTTGAGGGTCGTTTTCCTTTTCCGCTAAATGATATTTGTTAAAAGAGGCGTATTTACTAAGGTATTTTTCAAAAGTACTGTTCTTGCTTCCTCTTAGGTTGAGAGAGGCGAAATTCGTAGTGTCTAGAACATTAAAAGGTATGAGCTTATTTTTACTCTTGACTAGCGTAGCAGCATTTTCATATAGCGTGCTAATTAATAGCGCTGTGGTTTGATTGTTTAGCACCTCTTGAGCCGCCTGTCTACTAATTTCCTTAAATTCTTTACTGTAACCTACATCAAATTTCGCTGCTAAAATTTTCTTTACGCTTTCTTCTAAGCGTGCCATGGGAATAGTTTTCTTCTGCAAGGCTTTTTTGATTTTAGCCACACCTTCTGGAACATTCATAGGGAAAAGCAACACATCATTACCTGCTTTGAAAGCCAAGAGGTCAGTTTCGCCAGGTTCGTAGTAACTGGCTACACCATTCATGTTGAGGGCATCGGTAAAAATTAGGCCATCAAACTTCAATTGCTCTTTAAGCAGTTCGGTAACTATTTTTCTCGAAAGGGTTGAAGCTTGGTCTTTGGTGCTGTCGTAAGCAGGTATGCTCAGGTGTGCCACCATCATAGAACTTACCCCATTAGCAATTAGTGCCTTAAAAGGGTAAAGCTCTATATCGTCTAACCTTTCTTTTGAATGGTTAATTTGAGGCAAGGTTTTGTGAGAGTCTGAATCAGTATCGCCATGGCCAGGAAAGTGTTTGGCATTGGCAAGTACGCCTTGGTCTTGCATCCCTTTCATATAAGCTACTCCTTTACGCGCCACATTTTCTTTGTCTTCGCCAAATGATCGATAGCCTATCACAGGATTATTGATGTTATTGTTGACATCGACAACGGGAGCGAAATTAATATTGATGCCTGTTGCTTTTAGCTCTCGGGCTATTGCCACGCCCATAGCATAAATGAGGCTGTCATTTTGTATGGCACCTAAAGTCATTTGCTTGGGGAAGTAGAAGGTGCTGTCCAAGCGCATAGATGGCCCCCATTCGGCATCCATACCTGTTAGAAGCGGTACTTTTGCTTTCTTTTGGAGTTGATTTATCATATTAATTTGTCTTCCAGGCCCCCCTTGAAAGAAAATTAGTCCACCGATGTTGTATTCTTCCACCAAAAAAGAGAGGTTTTTCAGGTGGTCAGCCTCTTTATTAGAGTACGCCGCGACCATAAATAACTGCCCTATCTTTTCTTCTAGGCTCAACTTAGTGTAAACGCTGTCTACCCATGCAGTTTTGACTTGAGAAGGCTTGCCAATATTTTGAGCTAACGAATAATAGCTTGCTGCCAATACGATAACTGATAGTAGGTAAACTTTTTTAAGCATGGCAGAGTTTTGTATTTATGATAAAAGCTAAATTAGCATTAAGTTTGTTCTTTGAGAAATTGAGAACAAACAATTAGACAAAGCTACTTGCAGCTTGCATTTTTAACGGTAATATTTGATAATAAATTTCAAGTGTACTAAGTTATTACGCGAAAGTCTAACACTTAACATAAATAAGCATGAAAGTTCCATCGTTATTTCGACTACCTAAATACCAAAGGTTTGAGATCCAGCCTCGTCATTATGATCCTGTAAAGGAAGATATAGAAAATAGAACTGCAAGAATTAAGCAAGAATTGCGCTTGGCGAGGGAGGGTAAAGAGGTTGAAAGTATCCGAGATGCTTTTAAAACCAGACGTAACTCTAATAAGTCTGCGGATTTGTTTCAGCTACTCATGATTGTAATAATAGCCGTGTCTGTTGGAGGGTACATTTTCTGGGGTGCCAATGTATATTTTGCGCTATTGTTGTTGGTGCCATTGTATATTATTTTAAGAAGGAAAAAAAGCTGATTTTTTGATGTCGGATATCATCCAATTATTGCCAGATGCAATAGCCAATCAAATAGCGGCAGGGGAGGTTGTTCAAAGACCTGCGTCTGTTGTTAAAGAGCTTTTAGAAAACGCCATTGATGCGGAAGCTACCAGTATAAGCTTGCTAGTGAAAGATGCTGGAAAGCAGCTTATTACTGTCATGGATAATGGCAAAGGAATGAGCGAAGTTGATGCACGTATGTGCTTTGAGCGCCACGCTACCTCAAAAATTAGAAAATCAGCAGATTTATTTACCCTCACTACGATGGGCTTTCGTGGTGAAGCCATGGCCTCTATTGCTGCAGTAGCCCAAGTAGAATTGAAAACCAAGACCGAAGCAGCAGAATTAGGTACCTGCCTATTGATTGAAGCTTCTACGGTTAAAAGTCAAACGCATATTGCCCAAAAGACGGGATCTACCTTATCCGTAAAAAACCTCTTTTATAATGTTCCTGCAAGGAGAAATTTCTTGAAATCTAACGCTGTTGAGCTGAAGCACATCATAGATGAGTTTCAAAGAGTGGCTTTATCGCATCCGGAAATTGCCTTTAGCTTTTATCAGAACGATTTGGATGTCTATCAACTGCAAGGAGGAAAGTTGAGCCAGCGGATTGTAGCTTTATTTGGTAAAAGTTACCAAGAGCAGCTCGTAGCTTGTGAGGAAAATACAGATCAGCTAGTTATAAGGGGCTATATTGGCAAGCCTGAATTTGCTAAGAAGACCAGGGGGGAACAATTCTTTTTTGTGAACAACCGTTTTATAAAAAGTGGTTATTTGCATCATGCGGTTGTGAATGCTTTTCAAGGACTCTTATCTAAGGAGACGCATCCATTTTATGTTTTATTTATTGAGATTGATCCTGCGAGAATAGACGTAAATGTCCATCCTACAAAGACGGAAATTAAGTTTGATGATGAGCGTACCATTTATGGTATTATGAATGCAGCCATTAGGCAGGCTTTAGGAGCGCATAATGTAGCGCCCTCCTTAGACTTTGAAAGTGACATTAATTTTAGTTTTACTGAGAACAGAAGGCCTACTAGCGATAGCTTTAGTACAAAGCAAAGCAACTATCAGAAGTTTAAAGGTGGCGCCAACGAGAATACAGAATGGAATAGGATTTTAGATGATTTTCAGAGCCTAAGTAAAAAGATATCGGATGAAGAAGCTGAGCAACCTGAGATACCCCAGCAAGCACTAACTTTTGGCAGTGCTATTAATGAACAGTTGAGCCCAACGCCATCTGAACAGCCAGCGGAGGTAGGGTATAAAAGGAGTTTATTCCAGATTCACAATAAGTACATTGCCTCACAGGTGAAATCGGGCTTAATGTTGGTGGATCAACAGGCGGCGCATGAGCGCGTTCTGTATGAGAAGTTCATGCTTAACCTGACTGATAAAAAGGGGAGTAGCCAGCAATTTTTATTTCCGGAACAAATTCAGTTGAGTGCAGCGGATTATGCCTTGGTTTTTGAAATGGAGGAGGAATTACACTCCTTAGGTTTTGTGGTGGCGTCTTTTGGTAAAGATACTGTGGTGATTAATGGTGCGCCTACTGATTTGACGGACTCCGCTGTGAAGCCTGTCTTTGAAGGTCTGATTGACCAATATAAAAACAATCAGCATAATTTGAGTATTTCTAAAACCGAAAACATCGCGCGCTCGTTGGCTAAAAGATCGGCTATTAAAACGGGAGCCTTTTTAAATGAGGAGGAGATGAATGCCATCATAGATAAGTTGTTCGCTTGCTCCAACCCAAATTATACACCTTCTGGAGGTGCTACCTTCGTTATTTTCGATTTAAATAAAATTTCTAGTTTTTTTAACTAAACCTATATGTTTGCAAGATTAACACCTGTTGTTAAAAATTTATTATTGATCAATGTAGCCTTATTGTTGATCCCAATGATACTAAAGTTAGATTTGACTAGTATTTTTGGTTTAAGATATATTTTTGCTGAGTCCTTTCAGCCTTATCAATTCATCACCTATATGTTCCTGCACTCGAATTTTGGGCATTTGTTAGGTAATATGTTTGCGCTATTTATTTTCGGACCTATGCTGGAGCGCTTCTGGGGCGCTAAAAAGTTCTTCCTATTTTATATGATTACCGGAGTAGGTGCGGGTATTTTATTTGGCGTCGTAGACTTTTATGAAATGTATCAATTGAAAGCTGCAGCAAATGCCTATATGGCTAACCCCGGTTATGAGGCCTTCAATGCTTTTATCAATCAACATGCTGGTTATGCCTTTAAGCAATGGTACGATTTTATTGATGCTTTCGGTGAAAACCCCGGTAATAGTGAATATATTAGTAGCAGCATACAGCGTGTGCAAGAGGTGGTACGTTTTCAAGCAAATATACCTATGATAGGTGCTTCTGGTGCTGTATTCGGTATTCTATTCGCCTTCGGTTACCTCTTTCCTAATACTGAGTTGATGTTGTTAATTCCACCGATGCCAATTAAAGCGAAGTACCTTGTAACTTTCTATGGTTTATATGAGTTATATTCAGGCATACAGCGTGCACCCGGTGACAACGTCGCGCACTTTGCTCATTTAGGAGGTATGTTGGTGGCTTTTATCTTATTGAAGATATGGCAGGATAACAAGAAAACATTTTATTAAGAATTATGGCAAGTTTTTTTGACGAGTTGAAACAAAATTTTAGAAAGCCTAATAATGCTTTGAATCAACTTATTATCATCAATGCAATCGTGTTTGTCGGCTTGGGCTTGTTGGGTGTAATCGCTTCCTTTTCTGGCGGCAGCACCATTTTTGTATTAATAGACAAGCAATTTACCATTCCAGCAGATATTACTAGCTTTATTTATCGTCCTTGGACGTTAATAACCTATGCATTTTCTCATGCGGGCTTTATGCATATACTTTTTAATATGTTGGCTTTATACTGGTTTGGTATGCTCATTTCTGAATACTTGGGGAGCGCGAAAGTCGTGAACTTATATGTGCTAGGAGCCATTGCTGGTGGAGTAGTATTTTTATTGGGGTATAACCTCGTACCAGCCTTGGCAGAAAGAGGCGCTGGGGGTATGGTTGGTGCTTCTGCTGCAGTATATGCTGTAGCTGCCGCTGCTGCAACTTTATTGCCTGACTACAGGTTTAACTTGGTTTTTATCGGCCCAGTTAAAATAAAGTATATCGTTGCTGTTTATATCCTTACATCTATTTTAGGGTCTGCGGGCTCTAACGCTGGAGGTAATTTAGCACATCTAGGTGGTGCGGGTATTGGTTTTTTGTATGTAAAAGGATTGCAAGGTGGAACAGACTTTGGCTTGTGGATACAAAAACTGCTAGAAGGTATTAAAAGTATATTTAGTAGCAAGCCTAAAATTAAGGTAACCTATAAAAAGAGTAGCCAAAGTAAGGCGTCTGATGCATCCAGTGCTAGCAGCAATGTTAGTTCAAGTAGCTACTCAGTAGCGCAAGATGAAATTGATCGGATCTTGGATAAGATTTCAGATAAAGGTTATGAAAGCTTAAGTAAAGAAGAAAAGCAGAAGCTTTTCAATGCTAGTAAAAAGTAACCAATGACTTACTCAAAATAAGTTATTTCTCCTTTGAACTCTCCATTGGTGAAATTGAGTACTTCTAAAGTGTCAGCTGTATTGGGCCATTCCTTTTGCAGGTATATGTTAAACCTTCCTGAAATAATTTGCCGATTCTTATCATAGTCTGTTATTGTCACTGATGACTGCTGGTTGGACTTAAGTATGTATTCACTTGTAACAGCATCCAACCCAAGGGTGGTAAAATACAAGGCTTGTTTACCGTTTAATTCATATACTCCTTCATCCACCAACTTTATTCTGAAGGAGATATGCTCTTCATTACCCATTCCAATAATGGTCACTGTATCATCGATGGATCCCCAATTGATTTCTGGGGTAGCAATCCATTCCAGGTTGTAAGGTAGCCTTAAAAAATGCTGTTGCCTCCAAAGGTTTTTCCACCGCCTCTTTACATGCAGAAAAAAGAAAGAGGCATAAAGTGATGCCATATATACTTTTCATAGAGCGGGGATAATAGATTAAATTGAACTATGCATAAGACACTAGGGGCTGATATTTCGTTGTAAGACGAAAGCTAGTAAATCTGATTTTAGTTGTTTAAACTTTTCTTGTTCATAGCCTGCACCGCTCTTTCAATACCTGCCGGTGTAAGTGGAAACATGGGGAAAAATTCTTTGATCACTTGAATGGTGTAGGTGTAAGGCCAATACTTGAGTGGTTCTGGGTTCAGCCACACTGCTTTTTTGAATTTATGGGCAATTGCCTGCAAGCTTGCTATGCTGCTAGAATTCAGCTCATAGGGAGCCATTGCAGCGTCTCCAATAAAAAATATGCGGTACTCTT
>JBKEFO010000012.1:0-24519 GCA_046709585.1 Marivirga sp. | reverse complement strand
AGTTGATATTTACTCAAATAGTGCGAAAACTGTTGATGCTTTAATGAAGCTTGAATTGCCAAGTGGTGTTGATGTAGAGATTAAGGTATAAGTGCTATAATGGTACTCTTAGAGGAACCAATGGATTGTTTTTCATTGGTTCTTTTTTTTCAATATAAAGTAGTAATTTTTAAGCAGTTAGTTTTGTAACTAACTATATTTTACTAACTTTGCAGTCCTTTCGAGAAAAGCAGCCGTCAGGTACGCTTAGGAAGGGTCAATAAAATTATAATAATGTCTGGAATAATAGGAAAAAAAATCGGAATGACTAGTGTCTACGGTGCCGATGGACGAAATGTCGCATGCACGGTGATAGAAGCTGGTCCTTGTGTTGTTACGCAAGTAAAAAAGAAAGAAACCGATGGTTATTCTGCTGTTCAGTTGGGCTTTGGCGAGCGCAAGGAGAAGAATACACCGAAGGCATTGAAAGGGCATTTCAAAAATGCGCAGACAACACCTAAACACCATGTGATCGAATTTAGAGAGTATGTTGGTGAGGCATTGTTTGTGGATGATCTGTCCTTAGGTCAAGAACTTACTATCGCTGACATTTTCGAAGAAGGCGATTTCGTTGATGTTGTTGGTACTTCTAAAGGTAAAGGTTTTCAAGGTGTTGTTAAACGTCATGGTTTTGGTGGTGTAGGTCAAGCGACTCACGGTCAGCACAACAGAGGAAGAGCACCTGGATCAATCGGTGGTGCGTCGTATCCAGCTAGAGTTTTTCCAGGTATGAGAATGGCTGGAAGAATGGGTGGTGCTAGAGTTAAGAACACCAACCTAAGAGTGTTAAAATTAATCCCTGAAAAGAATTTATTATTAATAAGTGGTTCTATTCCGGGTGCGAAGAATTCAATTGTAATAATAGAGAAATAAGGATGGAGCTTTCAATAATAAAACATACGGGCGAAGACACGGGTAAGAAAATAAATCTTTCCGATGCCATCTTTAATATTGAGCCTAATGATCACGCGATTTGGTTAGATGTGAAGCAGAGACTTGCTAACGCAAGACAGGGGACACATAAATCTAAGGAAAGAGCAGAGATAACTGGTTCAACTAGGAAGATTAAGAAACAAAAAGGTACAGGTACAGCTAGAGCTGGTAGCATTAAGTCTCCTATATTCAGAGGTGGTGGTCGTGTATTCGGTCCGAGACCAAGGGATTATAGTTTTAAGCTTAATAAGAAAGTAAAAAAGTTGGCTAGAATGTCGGCCTTAACTTACAAAGCGAAGGATCAAATGGTAAGTGTTTTGGAGGGCTTCACTTTTGAAGCGCCAAGAACTAAGTCATATATAGAAATGCTGGAGAAGCTTTCTTTTGATTCTGTAAAGACTTTGTTAGTCTTACCTGAAAATAATAGTAATATCTTTTTAGCTAGCAAAAACATTCAGAATACTCAGGTATTAACTGTGGATATGTTAAACACTTATGATGTGTTGCATGCAGATAGAATACTTTTTGTAGAAGGCTCGGTTGAGAAGTTAGAAAACTTATTTAAATAAGAGATATGAGCGTTTTAGTAAAACCACTTGTGACTGAGAAGATCTCTGCCCTTAACGAGCAAGGCAAATATGGCTTTGTTGTAGCTATAGGAGCTAATAAGGTTGAAATCAAATCTGAGGTGGAAAAAAGATACGGTGTTAATGTTAAAGATGTTAACACAATGAAGTATTTAGGTAAGCAGAAATCACGCTACACTAAATCAAGAGTTTTAACAGGTAGAAAACCGAGCTATAAAAAGGCAATAGTAACTGTAGCGGAAGGTGAAATCATCGATTTCTACAGCGAAATTTAATTATCTGAAAAATGGCAGTTAGAAAACTAAGACCAGTTACAGCTGGACAAAGATTTAGATTAGCTCCGGTGTATACCGAGCTAAGTAAGGTAGAACCTGAGAAGTCTTTACTTACTCCTTTACGTAAGAAGGGTGGTAGAAACAATACAGGTAAGATGACAATGCGCTACATTGGTGGTGGTCATAAGAAGAATATTAGAATTATCGACTTTAAAAGAGATAAGCGTAATATTCCAGCTACAGTGGCAACACTGGAGTATGATCCTTCAAGAACAGCACACATTGCATTGTTGTTTTATGCCGACGGTGAGAAGCGTTATATCGTTGCTCCAAATGGGTTGAAGGTAGGTGATAAATTGATGTCAGGTGAAGATATTGCGCCCGAGGTTGGTAATGCACTCCCGCTTTCAAAAATACCGCTTGGTACAATTATTCACAACATTGAAATCAGACCAGGTGCTGGTGCTGCAATGGTGAGAAGTGCTGGATCGTATGCTCAGCTATTAGCTAGAGACGGTAAATACTCGACTATCAAATTGCCTTCAGGTGAAATGAGATTAGTGTTGAGTGCTTGTCTTGCTACAGTTGGTGTGGTTTCTAATTCTGATCACATGATTGTAAGGTTAGGAAAAGCTGGTAGAAAAAGATGGTTAGGTAGAAGACCTCGTACAAGGGGTGTTGCTATGAACCCAGTTGATCACCCAATGGGTGGTGGTGAAGGTAGATCTTCAGGTGGACATCCGAGATCTAGAAACGGTTTATTGTCTAAAGGTTTAAAGACAAGAGCTCCTAAGAAGTATTCTAACAGGTTAATCATCGGTAAAAAGAAATAATAAATGGCTAGATCGTTAAAAAAAGGACCATATATTGATTTCCGACTTGAGAACAAAGTGGACAATATGAGTGAGTCTGGAAAGAAGTCAGTGATTAAGACTTGGTCGAGAAGATCAATGATATCTCCTGATTTCGTAGGGCATACATTCGCAGTGCACAACGGAAATAAGTTTATTCCTGTTTATGTTACTGAGAACATGGTAGGTCATAAGTTAGGTGAGTTTTCTCCTACTAGAAACTTCCGTGGTCATATTAATAAGAAAGATAAAGGTAAAAGATAATGGAAGCTGTTGCTAAATTAAATAACGTACCGACATCACCTCGAAAAATGAGGATGGTTGTTGATTTAATCAGAGGTGAAAAGGTTGGCCGTGCTTTAGGAATTCTGAAGTTTGAGTCCAAGCATGGCGCTGCACGAGTTGAGAAGCTGTTGTTATCGGCAATTGCTAATTGGCAGCAAGCTAATCCTGAAGTTGATTTAGAAGAAGCGGATCTTATCGTGAAAAGCGTTAAGGTTGACGGTGGTAGAATCTTGAAAAGATTGAGACCAGCTCCGCAAGGGAGAGCACACCGTATTAGAAAACGTTCTAATCATATAACTTTAGTAGTGGATAGCACGAAAGTGACTGAAGCAGTTGTTGAATCTGATAACACCGAAAATAAATAGATATGGGACAGAAAATTAATCCTATCGGTTTTCGTTTAGGTATCGTTAGAGGTTGGGAATCCAACTGGTACGGTGGAAAAGGCAGTGCTTTTTCTGACAAACTAATCGAGGATCATAAAATAAGAAAGTATATATTTGCTCGTATCCCAAAGGGTGGTATCTCCAAGATTGTAATTGAAAGAACTCTGAAGAGAATTACTCTTACAATTCATACAGCACGTCCTGGTGTTGTTATAGGTAAAGGTGGTAGTGAGGTGGATAAGTTGAAAGAAGAGCTTAGAAAACTGACTGACAAGGATGTTCAGATTAATATCTTTGAGATCAAAAGACCTGAGCTTGATGCGAAATTAGTTGGTGAGTCGATTGCTCAACAGTTAAAAGCACGTATTTCATATAGAAGAGCAATGAAGCAGGCTATCGCTTCAGCTATGAGAGTAGGCTCTTTAGGTATTAAGATTAAGGTTGCAGGTAGATTGGGTGGTGCTGAAATGGCACGTACTGAGATGTACAAAGAAGGTAGAATTCCTTTGCACACCTTAAGAGCAGATATCGATTATGAATTATCTGAGGCAAATACTATATATGGTATCATTGGTATCAAGGTATGGATATTTAAAGGTGAGGTTTTCGGTAAAAGGGATCTATCATTAAACATAGGTGCTGGAACACAGGGTAAAGGTGGGGCACCGGGTCCAGGAAACAACAGAAGAACTGATCGTCCAAAAAGAAAGAGAAAATAATCTTTCATAGGCATAAAGATATAATAAGATGTTACAGCCAAAAAGAACGAAATTTAGAAAAAAGCAAAAAGGCAGGATTAAAGGCCTAGCTCAAAGAGGGCATACAATTGCCTTCGGTAGTTTTGCTTTAAAGTCACTAGAGCCAGGGTGGATTACCAGTAGGCAAATTGAGGCTTCGAGAGTTGCAATGACAAGAGCAATGAAGCGTCAAGGACAGGTTTGGATTAGGATTTTTCCTGACAAGCCTATCACAAAGAAGCCGGCTGAGGTTCGTATGGGTAAAGGTAAGGGTGCACCAGAGTATTGGGTAGCTATCGTAAAGCCAGGTACCATAATGTTTGAGGCAGGTGGTGTGCCATTAGAGCTTGCGAAAGAAGCTTTGAGGCTTGCGGCGCAAAAGTTACCTGTTAAAACTAAGTTTACAGTAAGAAGAGATTACGCAGAAAATTAATCGTCATGAAAAATACAGATATCAAAAAATTATCTATTGACGAGCTCAAGGAAAATTTAAAAGGTGAAGCAACAAAGCTTCAAAAGCTTCAATTTGCTCATGCTATTTCTCCTATTGAAAATCCTATGCAAATTAGGTTTACAAGAAAGAATATAGCTCGTTTAGAAACTGAACTTAAGCAAAAAGGGCTTGCTAAATAATTGCTAAGATGGAAAGAAACCTTAGAAAAGAAAGAATAGGGCTTGTTGTAAGTAATAAGATGGATAAATCCATAACTGTTACTATCGAAAGAAAAGTTAAACACCCTATGTATGGAAAATTTGTCAAAAAGACAACGAAGTTCACTGCTCATGATGAGTCCAATGATTGTAGTATCGGTGATACTGTTAAGATCTCTGAGACTCGTCCGATAAGTAAGAACAAGCGATGGAGATTAGTAGAAATTCTTGAAAGAGCTAAATAACCATGATACAACAAGAATCTAGATTAAGTGTGGCGGATAATAGTGGTGCCAAAGAGGTACTTTGTATTCGCGTTTTGGGAGGTACTAAGAAGAGGTATGCTTCGATAGGTGATAAAATCATCGTTACTGTTAAATCATCTCTTTCATCAAGTAGTTTGAAGAAAGGGACTGTGTCAAGAGCGGTGGTTGTTCGTACAAGGAAAGAAGTAAGACGTAAAGATGGGTCTTACATCAGATTTGAGGACAATGCAGCAGTTTTACTAACCCCAAATGATGAGCCAAGAGGTACACGTATCTTTGGCCCAGTAGCTAGGGAGTTGAGAGAGAAGCAGTTTATGAAAATAGTTTCTTTAGCACCTGAAGTATTATAATTATGGAGAGGAAAAAGAACAAACAACAGAAACTTCACATCAAAAGAGGAGACACGGTAAAAGTTATTGCCGGAAACTCTAAAGGAAAAGATGGAAAGGTTTTAGAAGTCTTAGCCGAGAAGCATAGAGCTGTGGTTGAAGGTGTGAATATGGTAACGAAGCACAGGAAGCCGTCGGCAACTAATCCTGAGGGAAGCGTTGACAAAGTTGAAGCGGCTATACATATAAGTAACCTGATGTTAGTAGATCCTGCTACAGGAGAAGCGACTAGAACTGGTAGAAAGGCCGACGAGAAAGGTAAATTACAGAGGTATTCTAAGAAAACAGGGGAGGTAATTAAAAATGACTAATCCAAGAATAAAAGAATTGTATATAAGTGAGATTGTTCCTTCGTTGAAGGAAAAGTTTCAGTATAAGTCTGTTATGCAGGTACCTAAATTGCAAAAAATTGTAATTAATAAGGGTATTGGCGCAGCTACAGCTGATAAGAAGTTGGTAGATGTTGGCGTTGAAGAGTTGACGACAATTTCAGGACAAAAAGCGATAGCTACTTATGCGAAGAATTCAATATCTAATTTCAAACTACGTGAGGGTATGCCAATCGGCGCTAAAGTAACCTTACGTGGTAAGAAGATGTATGAGTTTTTAGACAGGTTAGTATCGGTTTCTTTACCTCGAGTAAGAGATTTTAGAGGTGTTAAAGATAAAGGTTTTGATGGTAGAGGTAATTACACCTTGGGTATCAAAGAACAAATTATTTTCCCTGAGATTAGTATCGAAAAGATTGCTACTATTACGGGTATGGATATAACATTTGTCACTTCTGCAAATACAGATGAAGAAGGCTTTGAGTTAATGAAGGCTTTCGGAATGCCATTTGCTAGTAAAAATAAAGACTGATATGGCTAGAAAAGCAGTAATTGCCAGAGAGATAAAAAGAGAAAAAACAGTAGCTAAATATGCTGACAAAAGGGCTGAATTAAAGGCCAATGGAGACTATGCGGCACTTGATAAATTACCAAAAAATGCTTCACCTGTAAGATTACATAATAGATGTAAGTTAACTGGTAGACCAAAAGGTTACATGAGAAAATTCGGAGTTTCTAGAGTTACTTTTAGGGAAATGGCTTCAGCAGGGAAGATCCCTGGTGTTACCAAGGCTAGTTGGTGATTTTATTTTATAAATATTTTAATTAACAATTTATTTTCCTATCTTTGCAGGCCTGTTTCGGCAGAGGTTTGAAGATATATATAATATTATTAAGAAATGGTAACTGATCCAATAGCTGATTATTTAACAAGGGTGCGAAACGCTATCAAAGCGAAGCATAGAATCGTTGACATGCCAGCGTCAAATTTAAAGAAGAATATCACTAAGGTTCTTCACGAGAAAGGTTATATCCTTAACTACAAGTTTGAAGACGCAGACGCACAAGGGACAATAAAGATTGCTTTAAAATATGACCCTGTTAGTAAAACGCCTGCTATCACAAAGTTAGAAAGGATTTCTAAGCCTGGCTTGAGAAAGTATTGTGGTGCAGAAAATTTACCTAGAGTTTTAAACGGCCTAGGTATTGCTGTGCTTTCAACTTCTAAAGGTGTTATTACCGACAAAGAGGCTAGAACTTTGAACGTGGGTGGTGAAATTTTGTGCTACATATATTAAAAAATTGAGATGTCACGAATAGGTAAAAGTCCAATAAATCTACCAGAAGGCGTGTCTTTAGAAATTGCTAAAGACAACATGGTAACTGTGAAGGGTTCTAAAGGAACATTGCAGCAGCATGTTGATTCTGCTATCTCTATCAAAGTAGAGGATGGTCGAGTAATTTTAGAAAGGCCAACTGAGTCTAAAAGGCATAAGGCAATGCATGGTCTGTATAGATCGTTGCTTTCGAATGCGGTTGAAGGAGTCAACACTGGTTATATAAGAAAATTAGAGCTCGTTGGTGTAGGTTATAAGGCCGTAACACAGGGTAATGTTTTAGAGTTAAATATAGGCTATTCTCACAGTGTTTTCATGGGTCTTCCTGATGAAGTGAAGATTGTTGCTGAGACTGTCAAGGGTCAAAATCCTATCATTACTTTAGAAAGCATTGACAAACAATTGATTGGTCAAGTTGCTGCTAAAATTAAATCTCTAAGAAAAGTAGAGCCTTACAAAGGTAAAGGTATTCGTTTTGTAGGAGAACAAGTTAGACGTAAAGCGGGTAAAACTGCAGCTAAATAATATTTAAGATGGCTATCAAAAAAACAGCTAGGAGAACTAGAATTAAAAATGGTATTAGGAGTAAAGTTTCTGGTACAGCTTCAGTTCCTAGATTATCAGTTTTTAAAAGTAATAGAGCTATATATGCTCAAATAGTAGATGACTTGAAAGGTCATACTCTAGCAGCTACAAACTCAATAGAGTTAGGCGGCAAAAGTAATGCTGATTTAGAGACTGCTGCTAAAGTGGGTGAGTCATTAGCTTCTAAAGCTAAGGAAGCAGGAATCGAGGCTATCGTTTTTGATAGAGGCGGTTACAGATATCATGGTAAAGTTAAAGCATTGGCTGACGGTGCAAGAAAAGGCGGCCTAAAATTCTAATTATATGTCTCAGAGTAATATAAAATCTGTAAGAGCAAGCGAGATCGATCTTAAAGAGAAGGTTGTAGCGATAAAAAGAGTTGCCAAGGTGGTGAAAGGTGGTAGAAGATTCAGTTTTTCTGCTATTGTAGTAGTTGGTGATGGTAATGGAGTGGTAGGTTACGGTTTAGGTAAAGCTAATGAGGTAACGGATGCTATCACTAAAGGTATTGATGACGCAAAGAAGAATTTGGTGAAGGTGCCGATCTTGAAGGGTACAGTACCCCACGAATCTTTAGGTAAATTTAGTGGTGGTTTTGTTTTAGTGAAGCCTGCTGCACCTGGTACAGGTGTAATAGCTGGCGGTGCAATGCGTGCTGTACTCGAGAGTGCTGGTGTGCATAATGTACTTGCTAAGTCAAAAGGTTCATCCAATCCGCATAACGTGGTTAAGGCTACATTTGATGCTTTAACCAAGATGAGGGATCCGTTTACAGTGGCAAAACATAGAGGTATTTCATTAGCTAAAGTTTTTAACGGATAATAATCATGGCGAAGACAATTAAAGTAACGCAAGTTAGAAGTGTCATTGGTCGACCAGAGAACCAGAAGCGAACAATTCAGGCTTTAGGTTTAGGAAGAATCAACAGAACTGTTGAGAAGACACTTACTCCCCAGATAGAGGGAATGATAAAGAAAGTAAGTCACTTAGTGACCATAACAGAAGGATAAGATGAAATTACATACATTAAAACCAGCTGAGGGATCAACAAAGAATCGTAAGCGTATTGGTAGAGGTCAAGGTTCGGGTTCTGCAGGTACAGCGGGTGCGGGTCATAACGGTGCACAATCACGTAGTGGTTATTCGCGCAAAATAGGTTTCGAAGGTGGGCAGATGCCTCTTCAGAGGAGAGTGCCTAAGTTTGGTTTCAACAATATTAATAGGGTTGAATACAAGGCAATTAATTTAAGCGATTTGCAGATTTTACATGAGAAGTTTCAGGTTGATACAATCGATCTTGAGCTTTTGAAGTCAAATGGTTTAGTTAGTAAGAGAGATCTAGTTAAAATTTTAGGTAATGGTGAACTAAAGGCTAAGTTAACTGTAAAAGCGAATGGATTCTCGAAATCCGCTATTGCTGCTATAGAGAAAGCTGGAGGTTCTACATCAACTTTATAATATGAATCGTTTTTTTTCTACCATAAAGAATATATTCTCCATAGAGGAGCTGAGAGATAGGATTTTTAATACCCTAGGGTTCCTAATTATCTTCAGACTAGGCTCGTTTGTAGTGCTGCCAGGTGTTGACCCTTCGAAGCTATCTGGTGACGCCCAAGGTATATTTGGTTTGCTCGACACAATTCTTGGAGGAGCGTTTTCAAATGCTTCCATTTTTGCACTCGGTATAATGCCGTATATATCTGCGAGTATAGTTATTCAGTTACTCACTGTAGCTGTCCCTTACTTCCAGAAGATGCAGAAAGAGGGGGAGTCGGGTAGAAAGAAGATTACCCAAATAACAAGAGTTTTAACAATAGCTATTACTATTGTTCAGGGTACTGCCTATGTGACTGGAACTATTCCTACAGAAGCTGTAATGATGAGTCAATCTTTTTTCGTTTTTACTTCGGTAATTATACTAACAGCAGGTACAGTTTTTTGTATGTGGTTGGGTGAGAAGATAACAGATAAGGGTATTGGAAATGGGATATCGTTGTTAATAATGATCGGTATTATTTCACGATTCCCAGGTTCAATAGTTGCAGAGGCCTTGTCCTTAGGTATGAGTGGCTTGTTGTTCTTCATTCTAGAAATTGTTGCTTTGTTCTTTGTAGTGATGGTTACGGTGATGTTGGTTCAAGCAACAAGAAGGATACCTGTACAATATGCGAAGCAGGTTGTTGGTGGTAGAGTATATGGTGGTCAGAGGCAGTATATTCCTTTAAAGGTGAATGCGTCAGGTGTGATGCCTATTATCTTTGCTCAGTCGTTAATGTTTCTTCCAGCGCTCTTAGCAAATATGTGGGCACAGGAGAGTGACACAGCAGCATATATCGGCAATGTATTCTCAGATTTCCAGAGTTGGCAATACAGCTTAACCTTTGCTCTTTTGATTATAATATTTACTTTTCTTTATACGGCAATTACTATTAATCCGAGTCAAATTGCTGATGATATGAAGAGAAATGGTGGTTTTGTTCCAGGAATTAAGCCAGGTAAGCAGACCTCTGAATTTATAGACAATATTTTAACAAAAATTACGCTACCAGGTGCTGTTTTTCTAGCACTGATTGCTATCCTTCCTGCTTTTGTGGCAAGGGCTGGTGTTGGTACGCAATTCTCACAGTTTTTTGGAGGGACCTCCCTGATAATCATGGTCGGTGTGATATTAGATACCTTGCAACAAATTGAGAGTTATTTATTAATGCGTCATTACGAAGGAATGATGAAATCTGGAAAGGTGAAAGGTAGTTCTACACAGACAACTGCGGTTGCTTAGTTAAATATTATGGCAAAACAAAGTTCAATAGAGCAAGACGGAACTATTACAGAGGCATTGTCTAATGCAATGTTTAGAGTTGAGTTGAGTAATGGTCATGAAGTGATAGCTCATATCTCCGGTAAAATGAGAATGAATTATATTAAGATTCTTCCTGGAGATAAAGTGAAGTTAGAAATGTCACCTTATGATCTAACAAAAGGTAGAATCGTTTATCGATATAAATAATACGAATTATGAAAGTTAAAGCTTCAATCAAAAAGAGAAGTGTTGATTGCAAGATTATCAGAAGAAATGGTAAGCTTTATGTGATTAACAAGAAGAATCCACGTTTCAAACAAAGACAAGGGTAATTATGGCAAGAGTTTCCGGTGTAGATATTCCTGATAACAAAAGAGGAGCAATATCATTGACATATATTTATGGTATTGGAAGAAGTTCCGCTCTCAAAATTTTAGAGCAAGCTGACGTTGATGCTAATAGGAAAGTTAGTGATTGGTCAGAAGAAGAGGCCAATGTGGTGCGTTCAATCATTAGTGAGAATTTTAAAACGGAAGGTGTTTTGAAGTCTGAGGTACAAATGAGTATCAAAAGATTACTAGACATCGGTTGTTATAGAGGCTTACGTCACAGAAAAGGTCTTCCTGTTCGTGGACAGAGGACTAAGAACAATTCTCGTACAAGAAAAGGTAAGAGAAAGACAATGGCTAATAAAAAGAAAGCTACTAAGTAATCAATAGATCATGGCTCAGAAAAGAAAAGATAAAGCTAAAAAGAGAGTAGTTAATGTAGAAGCGGTGGGTCAAGCACACATCAAGGCTTCTTTTAACAACATTATAATCTCTTTAACTAATTCAACAGGTCAAGTGGTATCTTGGGCTTCTGCTGGTAAGATGGGATTCAAGGGTTCTAAGAAGAACACACCTTACGCTGGTCAGATAGCTGCTCAAAATGCTGCGCAGGCTGCTTACGATTTAGGATTACGAAAGGTAGAAGTGTTCGTAAAAGGTCCTGGTGCTGGTAGAGATTCAGCAATTAGAAGTATACAGAATACTGGTATTGAAGTAACAATGATTAAAGATGTTACGCCATTACCTCATAACGGATGTCGTCCTCCAAAAAGACGTAGAGTTTAATTATTAAGCTAAGAATATTTAAGAAATGGCAAGATATAAAGGTCCAAAGTCTAAGATTGCGAGAAGGTTTAACGAGCCTATTTTCGGTCCTAGTAAAGCATTAGCTAAGAAAGCTTATCCTCCTGGTCAACATGGAAGAGGTAGAAGAAGAAAGCAGTCAGAATATGCTGTCCAATTGATGGAGAAGCAAAAGGCTAAATACACTTATGGTGTGTTAGAAAAGCAATTTGCTAACCTATTCGACAAAGCATCTCGTAAAAAGGGTATTACTGGTGAGGTATTGCTTCAGTTGCTTGAGTCTAGGCTTGACAACGTGGTATTCAGACTAGGTATTGCTCCTACAAGAAGGGCTGCACGTCAGCTAGTTTCGCACAAACATATATTGGTAAATGGAGAGATTGTAAATATCCCTTCCTATCAATTGAAAGAAGGTGAAAGTATCGGTGTAAGAGAGAAATCTAAGTCATTAGAGGCAATTTCGAACAGTTTGTCGATCAATTCTGTATCAAAGTACGGGTGGTTGATGTTTGATAAGTCTGAAATGACAGGTCAGTTTGTTAATGTTCCCTTAAGAGAAGATATTCCTGAGAACATCAACGAGCAGCTTATCGTCGAGTTGTATTCAAAATAATTAGTCAATTTTATAGAAAACGTATAATATGTCTATTTTAGCATTCCAAATGCCTGAGAAGGTTGCAATGGAGAAAGCCGATGATTTTCACGGTCTTTTCACATTCAAACCATTAGAAAAAGGTTATGCCGTTACTGTTGGCAACGCATTAAGGAGAATCTTACTTTCTTCACTAGAGGGCTATGCCATAACTGGCATTAAGGTTCCAAGTGTGTTGCACGAATTTTCTGCGATCGAAGGTGTGGTGGAAGATGTCTCTGAGATTATCTTAAACCTTAAAATGGTGAGGTTTAAGAAGATTTCTGACAGTGCTGATAACAAATTGACGATATCGTTAAAGAATCAAAAAGAATTTAAAGCTGGTGACATTAACAAGTTTACAACAGCTTATGAGATTTTGAATCCTGAATTATTGATTTGTCATATGGATGAGTCGGTTAATTTCGAGATCGAATTAACAATAGAAAAGGGTAGAGGCTATGTTGCTTCCGACGATAATACTAACGGCGAGCAGGTGGCTGGTTATATTGCTATCGATTCTATTTTTACTCCTATCAAAAATGTTAAGTACAGTGTTGAGAATACACGTGTGGAGCAGAAAACGGATTACGAGCAATTAGTGCTCGATATTGAAACTGATGGAAGTATTCACCCTGAAGCGGCGTTGAAGGGTGCAGCAAATATCTTAATTAAACACTTTATGTTGTTTTCAGATCAAAACATGGTACTCGATGCCGGTGGATCTGATGAGCCAGAAGCTGTTGATGAAGAAATGCTACACATGCGTAAGTTGTTGAAAACAGCTTTAAATGATTTAGATTTATCAGTAAGAGCATACAATTGCTTAAAAGCTGCAGATGTTAAGTCGTTAGGTGACTTGGTAAGTTTAGAGATTTCTGATATGATGAAATTTAGAAACTTTGGTAAAAAGTCGTTAGCTGAATTAGAGCAGTTGGTAGCTGATAAGGGTTTAACCTTTGGAATGGACTTGTCCAAGTACAAACTTGATGAAGAATAAGTAAAATGAGACACGGAAAGAAATTTAATCACTTAGGCAGAACTGCTCCGCATAGAAAAGCTATGTTGGCAAATATGGCTTGTTCGCTTATTGATTCAAAAAGAATAACAACGACAGTAGCTAAAGCGAAAGCCTTAAGGACTTATATTGAGCCCTTGATTACCAAGTCGAAAGATGACACTACACACAATAGAAGAACTGTTTTTTCTTATCTTCAAAATAAAGAGGCTATCAAGGAATTGTTTGATGAGATTAGTGGAAAAGTAGCTGATAGACCTGGTGGATACACAAGAATCATTAAATTAGGTTCTCGTTTAGGTGATGACGCTGAGATGGCACTTATTGAACTAGTTGATTATAATGAGTTAATGACTGGTGAGTCTGCTGATAAGAAGAAGGCTGCTACTACGACAAGAAGAAGCAGAAGAGGCGGATCGAAGGCAAAAACGGCAGAGGGTGTAGAAGCTTCGACTGAGGAGAAGGTTGAAAAAAAGGTAGCTAAAAAGTCTGAGACCAAGAACGTTGAAGCCAAAGCAGAAGATAAGGCTGGTGAGGAAAAGAATGATAGTCCTGTTGATAACTCTGATGATAAAGACAAGGATAAAGAGGCAGATGCTTAACATACAATAAGAACGCTTTTAAAAAAAGGGATTGAATTTACATTCAGTCCCTTTTTTATTTTTATTTTATTCATAAATAATGGATTTTTGTAATGTAATATTTCTGAAAGCCAAAAAAGCTAATTGTTAACATACTATGAAATACACTGATCGAGCGGAAGCGGTACTATTGCTTGAAGATGGAACTTTCTTTAGAGGGAAGTCCATCGGTTTTAAAGGCACCAAGGGTGGTGAGATTTGTTTTAACACTGGAATGACGGGGTATCAGGAAATTTATACTGATCCATCTTATTACGGTCAGATAATGGTTAATACCAATGCTCATATCGGAAATTATGGTGCGATATCTACTGAATCGGAATCAGACTCGCCTAAGATATTTGGGGTAGTGACTAATAACTTTAGTGAAAGCTTTAGTCGTTTTAATGGCGAGGAAAGTTTACATGTCTTTTTAGGGAGGCATGGTGTGCCAGGTATATCTGATGTAGACACAAGGGCAATTGTGCGTCATATTAGGAGTAAAGGAGCAATGAATGCCATAATCTCATCTGAAATAACAGATATTAGTGCTTTACAAATGGAGCTTGACAAGGTGCCTTCAATGGAGGGTTTGGAGTTGTCTTCTATTGTTTCTGTAAAGGAATCCTATGAAACTGGTCCACAGGATGGTATTAAGTTAGCTGTAATGGATTATGGTATAAAGTCTAGTATTTTAAAGCAGCTAAGTATTAGAGGATTTAAATGTAAAGTGTTTCCTGCAAAGACTGGTTTTAACGAAACGGAAGAATGGAAACCAAGTGCGTATTTTTTGTCGAATGGTCCTGGCGATCCAGCAGTTATGCGATACGCCATTGATAATACTAAGGAAATTATAGCTTCGGGCAAACCATTGTTCGGCATCTGTTTAGGTCATCAACTTATTGCCCAAGCGAATGGCATAGGCACCTTTAAAATGTATAATGGCCACAGAGGCTTGAACCAGCCAGTAAAGAATTTACTAACAGGTAAGGGGGAAATTACTTCCCAAAATCATGGGTTTAGTGTAATAGCGGAAGATGTTCACAATACTGATACTGTAGAGATAACTCATGTTAACTTGAACGATGATACCATTGAAGGACTACAAATGAAAAATAAGAAGGTGTTTTCCGTACAATATCATCCTGAGTCATCACCAGGCCCACATGATTCCCGCTATTTATTTGACCAATTTATATCATTAATTAATTTATAGAACTATGAGTGCAATAGAGAAAATTCAAGCTAGACAAATATTAGATTCTCGAGGAAACCCCACAGTAGAGGTGGATGTTACAACTGTTGATGGTGGGTTCGGAAGAGCCGCTGTGCCGTCAGGTGCAAGCACAGGCATACATGAAGCAGTTGAGCTACGAGATAAGGACAAGTCGCTTTATATGGGCAAGGGCGTCCTAAAGGCGGTGCACAATGTAAACAGTTCAATTGCTGAAGAGCTACTGGGATTCTCTGTTTTTGAACAAAACTTGGTTGATAAGCTGATGATTGATTTGGATGGAACAGATAACAAATCTAAGCTTGGTGCCAATGCCATCTTAGGAGTTTCATTGGCTGTAGCTAAAGCGGCTGCTCAGTTAAGTAACCAACCTTTGTATCGTTATATAGGTGGCGTTAATGCAAATACTTTACCTGTACCAATGATGAACATCTTAAATGGCGGTAGTCACGCGGATAATAAGATCGATTTCCAAGAATTTATGGTGATGCCAGTAAATGCAAGTTCATTTTCGGAGGCATTGCAAATGGGTACTTCAGTTTTTCATCATTTGAAAGCTGTCTTAAGCAAAAAAGGTCTTTCAACCAATGTGGGAGATGAAGGTGGATTTGCTCCAAATATTGAATCAAATGAGCAGGCTATTGAGGTTGTATTAACTGCAATTGAAAAGGCTGGATTTAAGCCAGGAGAAGATATTTATATTGCTATGGATGCAGCCGCATCTGAGTTCTATGATAATGACAAGAAGAAGTATGTTTTTGGTAGTACTGGCGATGAACTTACCTCCGACGAAATGGTTTCTTATTGGAAGAACTGGTGTGGTAAATACCCTATTCTATCTATTGAAGATGGAATGCAAGAAGATGATTGGTCTGGATGGGAGAAGTTGACAAGAGAATTAGGCAGAGATGTACAGCTTGTAGGTGATGATTTATTTGTTACCAATACCAAACGTTTACAAAGAGGGATTGATGAAAAAATCGCTAACTCTATCTTAATCAAAGTAAATCAAATTGGCACGCTAACGGAGACGATAAATGCAATCAGAATGGCGGATAAGGCTTCCTACAAGAATATTATTTCACATCGTTCTGGAGAAACAGAAGATACTACCATAGCTGATTTAGCGGTAGCGATGAACTCTGGTCAGATAAAGACTGGTTCTGCTTCAAGATCCGACAGAATGGCTAAGTACAATCAATTACTACGAATTGAAGAGGAATTAGGTGAGATGGCTTACTTCCCTGGAATGAACTTTTAATAATTACTTACACTTTATAAAGCTGCAGTTCGTTTCATGACGGATTGCAGCTTTTTATTTTGCCCGCTATAAAGAATGAAAAATTCTTTGTAGTTTAGATGTACCAATGAATAGGAAAATCCCTAAAATCTTTAAAAACTTTTATTTCATAGCAGGCATGGTCTTCTTCATATGGATGCTGTTTCTAGATAATAATGACCTGATTTCGCAGTCTAAATTATCAGGTAAGTATAACGATTTACTAAAGGAGAAGTCCTATTATAAAGAGAAGATCAAAGAAGTAGAGATGGACAGGTCAGGTCTTCTGTCAGATGAAGAGTTATTAGAGAAGTTTGCTCGTGAACGCTACCTAATGAAAAAGAAGGAAGAAGATTTATTTATTGTGGTAGAGAAAGAATAAAATGCAAGTACTTAGAAATATCTCTATATTGTTTTTGCTCGCGTTTCCACTGTCCAGTGTCTTTGGTCAAAAGTATGTAGATGAAAATAGCACTACTTTAGAGCGTCTCTATTTTGGTGGTAACTTTGGATTGTCCTTCAGTGATAATTATACACAAATCGAGGCGTCTCCTATAGTTGGGTATATGATTACTGATAAATTATCTGCAGGTACTGGTGTAGTCTATCAATACATTAAAGCCAATTTTTCTTCTCCTAATGGCACACAATATGCCCTTAAAACCAATATTTATGGCGGTAAATTATTTGGCCGTTATAACATAGCAGGACAGCTATTTGCGTATTCTGAATTTGAGGCTTTGAGTTTCGAGGTTTATCAAGATACAAGTGATAGGATTATTAGAGAAATAGTCCCGTCGATGTTTATTGGGGGAGGTTATTTTTTCCCCTTAGGAGCAAAAGCGGGCATCAATGCAGTCGCATTGTATAACTTACTCTATGATCCTTTCACCTCTCCTTATAATAGCCCTTTCGTTTTAAGAGCGGGGTTTACTTTTTAAAATATGCCTTAAAATCAATATTTAATTCCTCTCCTACTTTGGAAAGGTCCTCAATTACGGGGGCTAGTAGAGGAATACCGTTGGCCATTCTTTCAGCGGTCATTTCTCTTTCAGGATCACCGGGTATTAATACCTTTTTACTTTCATCCGTGACGTCGGAATTTCTGAATGTAGTGATCCAATTGTCCATATGACTTTTAAAATCAGCTGCCGGCCGGAATGCATCTACTCGCATGGCTCCTAGGAAGTGTCCTAACCCCTCACCGACAGGATCCTCTCTAAGAGGCAGGAAGCTAACAAAAGGAGGTGCCCACGGTCCGTAATTGGCCCCAGAGAGTACTGCTGAAAATATATCTACAATTGAGCCTAAGATATACCCTTTATGGCTGGCGTGCTCTCGATCCCCTCCTAATGGCAACATACTTCCGCCATTCTTTAAAGCGTCTACATTAGTGGTTGGTTTGCCCTCGGCATCCTGTACCCAACCTAATGGGGCATCTTCTCCTTTTCTTTGCAGCACCTCTAACTTGCCGTTCGCGGCAGTGGTAGTAGCGAAGTCAGCCACAAAGGGAGGCTGCTTATCTGCTGGTATAGAAACAGAAATGGGGTTAGTACCCAACAGTCTATCTTTTGAGAAGGTAGGGGAAACTAATGGGCTAGCATTGGTCATTGACCACCCGATCATTTCTTTTTCAAGGGCCATCATACTATGATAGCCAGCAATACCATAATGATTTGAATTTTTGACTGACACCCATCCTGTACCCACCGCTTCGGCTTTTTTCATTGCCAAACGCATAGCGAAAGGTGCTACTACCAAACCTAGGCCCTTGTCGCCATCAACTACTGCGGTACTGGGTGTTTCATGAACTATTTTAATAGCTGGTTTGGTATTTATCCTTCCTTCTTTCCATAGCCTATAATACCCCTGTAGCCTAGCAACTCCATGTGAATCAACACCTCTAAGGTCAGCACTTAGTAAAACATCGGCTGCTTCTGTAGCGTCACTTATTGGGCAACCCATGGCAAGAAAAATATCTTGGGCAAAAGTTTTGAGTTGGTGGTATGTGATATTTTGTCCTTTCATTAATTTAAGCTTTCTGCAAAATTTCTTCTAAAATACCTTCTTTTAAGGAGTAGGTTGATACGTTAATACTGTCAAATTTATTTATTTCTAGAATGTATTCAATTAGGCAACTAGCTACTACTATCATATCTACCCGCATTTCTAACATACCAGGTATAGACAGTCTGTCAGCACGGTTTTTCACGATTAATTCTTGGTGAATTTTATAAAAGTCTGCCGTTGTTAGCTCAAATGCTACTTGATCTAATTTTTCTTCGTCACTTGTGGCAAAAACAATATCCACTAAGGTATCGAAGGTGCCAGAGGAACCAATCAACTTACGTGGTTTTAACTTGTTAAGCTGCTCTTTCAATGGACCTAATGCATCTCTGAGAAAGTGCTTTACTGCTTTTACATCTTCCTCAGTCATAGGGTCGTGGTGATGAAATTTGTCCAATAGTCGCTGCGCGCCGATTTCGAAACTTTGTAGCCAAAAAATTTCTGATTGGTTGCATAGAATGAATTCTACACTGCCACCACCAATATCCATTACCAAGGCTGGTTCTCTTCCAACTTGTAGTGCCTGCTTAACTCCCTCATATATATAAGTAGCTTCGTCGGCCCCTGAAATAACTCTAATATCGATTCCTGTCTCTTTTTTGACACGTTCGACAAAGAGGTTTCCATTGGCAGCATTTCTAACAGCTGATGTAGCAGTAGCGAAGGTATTTATTACATCTAAAGAAACAGTAGTCTTTTTAAAGTCGAGCAAAGTCCTTATTGCTCTATCTGAAGCATCATCGGAGATTTTATTTTCACTAATCCCTCCCTTTCCCAAGCGCACTGCAATTTTCTCTTTATGGAGTATTTTTTTATTGTTGCTTAAATCAACAACCATTAAGTGAAAAGTATTAGTACCTATATCTATGATGGCTACATTGCTCATAAAATCTACCTATTCTAAAATTTGCAGCAATATACACTTATTCAGCTTATCAACAATACTGACTAAAATACAATTATTGATGCATGAAAAGTTCGTTTTTCTCTGTACCTCAACTATATTTGAGCAAATATTAATTTTTGCATTATGTCTAATAGCGATAAAGAGAAACCAGTATATACAAAAGATACTACCAAAGGGAAATTTGAATTACTTCAACAGAAGAATGAAGATGCACTTAAGGGCGGTGGTGAAGCACGTATCAAACAGCAACATGATAAAGGCAAGCTAACGGCACGTGAGCGTGTAGACCTGTTAATGGATGAAGGATCTTTTGAGGAGATTGGTAAGTTCGTAATGCATAGAGCTAAAGATTTTGGTTTGGATAAGCAGCACTACCCTGGTGATGGTGTCGTAACAGGCTACGGAACGATCAACGGGAGATTAGTATATGTTTTTTCTCAAGACTTCACAATTTTTGGGGGCTCATTATCTGAGACACATGCGGAGAAAATTGTTAAAATAATGGACCTAGCTATGAAGAATGGTGCTCCATTGATTGGGTTGAATGACTCAGGTGGTGCAAGAATTCAAGAAGGCGTTGTTTCATTAGGCGGTTATGCTGATATATTTTACAAAAATGTCAGAGCCTCTGGGGTGATTCCTCAGATTTCTGCAATCATGGGGCCTTGCGCTGGAGGAGCTGTATACTCGCCAGCTATCACGGATTTCATTTTGATGGTAGAAAACACCAGTTATATGTTTGTTACTGGTCCAAACGTAGTAAAAACAGTAACCCAAGAAGATGTTACCTCCGAAGAACTCGGAGGAGCAAGTACGCATAGCACTAAAAGCGGTGTTACTCAGTTTTCATGTGTCAACGAAGTGGAATGTATTAATCATATCAAGACTTTGTTAAAGTATGTACCGCAGAACTGTGAAGATACACCTCCATCAGTTCCTTACGAAGCAAAAGAGGACGAGAGTAGACCTGAGTTAGATACATTAGTGCCTGATAACCCAAATCAGCCATACGACATGAAGGACGTAATAGAAGGGACTGTAGATGGCGGCAGCTTTTTTGAAGTACATAAAAATTACGCAGAGAATATAGTAGTCGGCTTCGCTCACTTAGCAGGAAGAAGTATTGGTGTGGTAGGAAACCAGCCGGCATCTTTAGCTGGTGTTTTGGATAATGAAGCGAGTAAAAAAGCGGCACGATTTGTTCGTTTTTGTGATAGCTTTAATATTCCCTTATTAGTATTTGAGGATGTCCCGGGATTTTTGCCAGGAACTGATCAAGAATGGAATGGAATCATCTCCAATGGAGCGAAACTTTTATATGCTTTCAGTGAAGCTACAGTTCCAAGAGTAACTGTAATTACAAGAAAGGCTTATGGTGGCGCTTATGATGTCATGAATTCAAAACATATAGGTGCTGACATGAATTATGCATGGCCAACGGCAGAGATTGCTGTGATGGGTGCTAAAGGTGCTGCAGAAATTATTTTCAGAAAGGAAATCGCTGCCGCAGATGACAAGCAGGCTAAGCTAGAGGAAAAAGTGGCAGAGTATACTGAGAAGTTTGCTAACCCATATAGAGCAGCCCATAGAGGATACATTGATGAGATAATTATGCCTTCAGATACGAGGACTAAATTAATTAAGGCATTCAAGATGCTTGAAAATAAAGTAGATACCTTGCCAAAGAAAAAACACGGTAATATACCTTTATAGGAATCGTATAGTATCTCATAATTTAAAAGCTACGGAGAGTAATATCTGTGGCTTTTTTTTGTTTCGACGACTTTTGTCAAGTAATATTTAACCACCATTATAAGTATACTTCGCCAATAGAATTTATATATTAGTGAAGTCGCTCGATTTTTTATCCAGTCTTTGTAAGCGTGACTTTAAACTTATGTGTGGTACAGGGGTTACCCACTCGCAGGGAAAATTAATTCCGATAAAAAACGCAGAAATGGCGGATAAACTATATACCAAAGACTTCTTATTGCATTGTCTCAGTTACCTGATTATGGCAGTGTCGTTTTATTTTCTCTTACCCACACTACCTACCTTTGTTACAGAGGTACTGAACGAAGACGCTGATAAGGTAGGTTATATCATTGGTATATATGCCCTGTCTGCTCTTTTGATCAGGCCAATAAGTGGGTACTTATTTGATAAGTACGGCAGAAGAAAGCTATTTCTATTTTCTATGGTAGGCTATGCGTTGGTAATGGCAGCCTATGGTTTGTCTGCATCCTTTATTTTCTTACTCTTTTTGAGGTTAGTTAACGGAGCCTTTTGGGGCATGGTAACTACTGGTGGGGGTACAATAGCATCTGACCTTGTGCCTGATAGCAGAAGAGGCGAAGGGATAGGGATTTTTGGCCTATCAATGACCTTAAGTATGGCTATTGGCCCGTTGATAGGCTTGCAGATTTTGGCGCAGACAGGTAGTTACCAATTCTTATTCATCTCTTCTGGTGTACTTTGTTTTTTGGCAGTAGTACTTTCCTTTTTCGTCAATCATCCCAAAATTAGTAATAGAGGAAATAAGCTCTCATGGGAAAATGTATTTGAGCCTAGGGTAGTGAAGGTGGCCATGGTCATGTTATTATTAGCATTCCCATTTGCAGGAATCATGTCATTTATCACCTTATTTGCTAAAGAGATTTCAGTTGAAAATACAGGATTATTCTTTTTGATATATGCTATTGGCGTCAGTATTATTAGGCCTGTAACAGGAAAGATGATAGATACAAGGGGACCTGGATTTGTAATGGTATTCAGCTTTATAGGCACTATCAGCGGGCTAATATTACTATCCCAAAGTGGCAGTTTAATTCCCTTCTTAATTGCAGCATTTATTGTGGGATTAGGGAATGGAATTGTTATGCCTACCTTACAGACGATGGTCATTAACTTAGTGAAACCTGCCAAAAGGGGAGTGGCGACCAGTACCTTCTTCTCAGCCATTGATTTGGGAATCGGTTTGGGTTCTTTTATTCTTGGGAATTTAGCGGATGTATTTTCCTTATCAGAAATGTACTTGTATTGTGGTATTGGTATGATAATTCCAGTAATTTTATTCTTTACAGTGACATTAAAAGACTATAAACTCAAAATTCAACAATTAAGTGAAGCAGCCTATGTCTGACTTATATTTTACGCCAGGACCAACAGCACTCTACTATACTGTAGAGGAACATATAAAAAAAGCGATTAAAACTGGTGTAACCAGTACCTCTCACAGAGGGCAAGGCTTTAAAGACATTTATAAAGCGTGTAGCGCTAACTTGAAAGAACTCATGGACATTCCTGACAACTTCCATGTACTCATCACTTCATCTGCTAATGAAGCTTGGGAACGCCTAATTTTGAACTGCGTCGAGCATAATAGCTACCATGTTTGCAATGGCGCTTTTTCTGGTCGTTTTGCTAAAATAGCAAAGGACCTAGGTAGAGAAGCTACAAGGTTAACGATTGCTGATGGGCATGTGCCCTCTATTGATGAAATACAGCCATCAGAAAATGATGAATTAATCAGTATTTGCCTAAATGAATCAGCTACTGGAGCAGCTACGCCTTTTTCATTAATTGAAGCAATACGAGAAAAATACCCTAATAAGCTAATTGCCGTCGATGGTGTTTCCGCAGTTCCTGTTTACCCTGTCAACTTTTCGAAAATTGATTCGCTTTACTTTTCAGTACAGAAGGCTTTTGGTTTACCCGCTGGATTGGGAATCTGGATAGTGAATGATAAATGTGTTGCCAAAGCAAAAGCAATGTCTGCAAATGGTCTACTATTAGGGTCCTACCATCAGCTTCCTGAGATGGTAGAGAAAGCAGCGGAATACCAAACGACGGAAACGCCTAACATTTTAGGCGTATATACCTTGGCGAAGGTGGCTGAAGACATGCTTACTAAGGGTATTGTGGCTATTAGGAGAGAGATTGATTACAAATCTACACTTTTGAATATGGCTATAGCATCGCATCCACAGCTGAGTCATTTTGTGCAAGAAGAAAAATACCGATCAAAAACTGTGAAAGTAGCAGATACAGATTTTGACAGTAAAAAGTTGGTGGACTACTTGGCTAAAAAGCATATTATGGTTGGTACAGGTTATGGACCGTACAAAGCACAGCAAGTACGAATTGCTAATTTCCCTACGCACTCTAAAGAGCAGGTCGAGATGCTAGTTGATTTAATAGCCGATTACAAATAATTAATTCGCTTTAAATAAGTTTCTATTTTCTACTTTGAATGCCTCATGAAAGAGGCATTTTTACATTACGTATGGCAATACCAGCAGTTTCAAGCACCTGCTTTGAAAACTACGCAAGGTGAGGAGGTGACTGTTTTAAAAACAGGTTATCATAATGTAGATGCGGGGCCAGATTTTTTGGAGGCTAAACTAAAAATTGGCTCTTTGGAGTGGTCTGGTGCTGTGGAGATACACATTAACTCATCTGATTGGCAACTACATAAACATGATAACGACCCTAATTATCAGAATGTCATTTTGCATGTAGTTTGGGCCGATAATCATCCTATTTCTTACGGTGATGGCAAGAAAATTCCAACCTTGATTCTCCAGAATAGGGTAAGCTTACAGTTAGTGGATCATTATAAGGTGTTAGTAGAAGATAGGGCAGAAATTGCCTGTGGCGCTAACTGGCAAAGTGTTGATCCTTTTAGGGTGAGCCAGATGCTTGAAAGCAGTTTAGTGGAAAGGCTACAACAGAAATCGCAGAAGGCAGCTGCATTTTTAGAATATACAGCCGATGATTGGGAAGCGACAAGTTATTTTATGCTGCTATCTGCCTTTGGCTTTAAAATTAATGCACATGGCTTTGAGCGGCTAGCATATCTCTTACCCTATGATTTGATCCGAAAATACAGGATGTACCCTCAATCAATGCTCGCTTTGCTTTTTGGAGTTTCAGGCTTTTTGGAAGCATCATTTGATGAAACCGTAAAACAGGAGCTGAAAAAAGATTGGAAATTTCTGCAGCATAAACATCAAATTTCAAATATCTTGGCGAAGCATGAGTGGAATTTTTTGCGGTTAAGGCCTGCCAATTTCCCTACTGTTAGATTGGCGCAATTAGCGCATCTATTAGGTGCCTTCGATAGTTTATTTAACGCATTTTTAATAAATAATGACGTGTCTTATTTAAAGCAACAGCTA
>JBKEFO010000011.1:0-25124 GCA_046709585.1 Marivirga sp. | reverse complement strand
GTATGACGATATTTATATGATGCAGTATTCTAAAGGGTGTTTTATCACCCTTTTTTATTTACCAAAAGAGAGACTTTCCTTCCAGAGCCATCAACAAAACATAAAAATTCGCTGCAATATATACTGCCATTAATGGCAGTAGGTAACTTGTTTTCTTCAGTATGTAATAGCCAAGGAGAGGGAATAATTGTAAGGCATGCATTCCGAGGAAATGCGCTATTCTTAAGTCTCCATGTTGCTTACTCCAATTAAGGTATGGGATTCCAGCTCCTCCGTCAGCAGCGCCAACAGTATGTTGTAAATAGCCCGCCATGATGAAACCTGAGAAAGCAAAGAATACAAAGCTAAGTATACCTATGCGTATACCCCAATGGTAGGAGCGAGGAAGTTCAGGTAGTTTATAGTAGCAAAACTGGAAGCCTATAAAAGCAGTCCATGCTGTTAAAATACTGATAGCAACACCCATTAGTGAAAAAAGGACGATGGTAGTGGCAGAGGTTATGTTAAAATGAGATAATTCTCCTTTGCTTGCACGCCATAAAATGTAGAAATTCTCAAAAGTGAATACTAGTATTATCATCCAAGAGAAGGCTTTATTTGCCTTTTTAGTTGGTAAATACCTAATATACCAGAGCATGGTCCAGCTATAAATAGCTGCTGAAATAAAAAATTTCGAGGGCTTAATCCAAGCATTGATACCTAGAATTTCCATATCACTAACGGCAATTCCAAAAAGGCATATTATCCAAAAGATGATATTTAGCCACCCAAAAAGGTAAAGGGGCTGATTTGTTTCTTTAAGCTGTGATAGCATACTTTTCATCAATAGGTATGAAAGTAGCGTTTACTATAGATTATTCGAATGATGAAATAGAGCAATAATCCAACAGGACCGAGCATGAAGGTGAAAATTAAGCAAGGAATCAAGAGCCATCTGTTGATGCCATATTTCTCTGCATTATTGGTGATATACATGCCCATCATTAAGTCAAAGGCAAGGTAATGTATCCAACCTGCCAACAAAGCTGCAGGATCACTAAATAAAGCACCTATACCTGCTAAAGTACTGAAACTATCCAATCCATCAGGTTCAATACTTTGACCAATGAAATAAGTATATAGAAGAGCCAAGCCACTAATCACTACTCCAGTGAGGGCCATTTTGAGCCGCTTACTAAAGGGGAAAATAAGCAGCGCTACCCAGCAAAAAAATGCCAGGCTATTAACAAATGAAAATATAACTTCTAAATCCATTTCTGAATATAATTAATTATTTAATAAGCTGATAGTCAATTTTGTCCTTATTTCAATTTAGGGTATTGTTTGGTGACATAGATGACACAAATGATGACGAGCGCAAATAAGCCTGCAGCCGATAATAATTCACCATATATAACCATTCCTGTGGCGAAGAGAAAGCTGTAAACTCCTACACAGGCTGCTATCATACAGAGGATGCCTATGGGTACCTTCCACTCTCCTTTTACTGATGGGTTTTCTAAGGTATCTATCTGATTGTAAATATTTTTCCAACCAGGGCCTCCTGGATTTACTTTTTGCACAAAAGATTTCAATACTGCCATGTCTGTGACTGGACTAAGGTAACTTACAGCTATCCAAACAACGGTAGTAATTCCTACACCCATCACTAATTCTTGCCAGGCAGGAAAGGGGTTAAACCCTAGTCGTTCATGAGCAAAACCAAAATACATGGCTATGAGAAAGCTGATTATCATAGCAGCAATTTCACTGTAAGCATTTACACGCCACCAGAACCATCTTAAGATGTAAATAAGCCCTGTGCCAGCACCAATCTGCAATAATATCTCAAAGGTGCGTAAAGCATTCTCTAAAAACAGGGCGAATACCATACTGCAAATCATCAAAATTACTGTAAACAAACGACCAACGTTCACCTCTTCTTTTTGCGTCGCTTCAGGTTTAAAGAAACGCTTATAAAAATCATTTACTAAATAGGAGGCTCCCCAGTTTAAATGGGTGGAAATGGTAGACATATAGGCGGCAATTAGTGAAGTTACCACGATACCTAACAAGCCAGCAGGAATAAAGGTAAGCATTGCTGGATAGCCCATATCATGACTTATGATTCCTTCTGTTTCAGGGAAAGCAGTTTTGAAACTCGCTAGATCAGGGAAAACCACGAGAGAGCAAAGCGCTACTATGATCCAAGGCCACGGTCTTAGTGCATAATGGGCAATATTGAAAAAGAGTACCGCTTTAATGGCGTTGTCTTCATCTTTGGCAGCAAACATTCGCTGGGCAATATAGCCGCCGCCGCCGGGCTCAGCTCCGGGGTACCATACACTCCACCACTGCACCAATAATGGAATTAAAAAGATCATCAAGAATAATTCTGGCTGGTCAAGTGAAGGAAGGAAGTTTAGCTTGTCTACTACATTTTCATGCGTTAATAAGTTTGATAAGCCATTTACCTTTGGGTGATTTAGTGCGACTACTGCTGCTACTATTGCTCCTCCAATGGAAAGAAAGAATTGAAGAAAATCTGTGATTAATACTCCTCTTAATCCACCTAGGGCACTATATACTACTGTAATAACACCAGCAATAACGACTGTCTGTACGGGGCTAAGACCTAATAATACACCTCCTATTTTAATAGCTGCTAAGGTGACAGAAGCCATGATCATGACATTAAATATTAAGCCTAAATAGACAGCTCTAAAACCTCTTAAGAAACGAGCCGCTTTTCCACTATACCGTAATTCGTAAAATGCCACGTCTGTTATAACACCTGATTTTTTCCATAGCCTAGCATAAACAAAAACAGTAAGCATGCCTGTTAGTAAAAACGCCCACCATGCCCAGTTGCCTGAAACGCCATGTTGTCGAACAATGTCGGTAACTAGGTTCGGCGTGTCTGTGGAAAATGTGGTAGCTACCATGGAGACACCTAAAAGCCACCATGGCATTTTACCGCCAGCGGCAAAATAATCTGAAGCACTATTGTTCTTCCGAGCAGTATAGATTCCTATCCCTAATGAGATCAATAAAAAGCCGATAACAAAAGACCAGTCAAGCGTACTTAATTGCATAATCCACTATTTTAAATAGTGGTGAAGATATAAAAATTCTTTTGCTCAGTTGGTATTTGCTTTGTATTCTGTTTTAACCTTTATCTCACTTTCCAAAGTTTTGTGTACAGGGCATTTATTCGCTATCTGGATTAATCGATTTATTTGGTCTTCGCTTAAGTCTCCTTTAATTTCTATAGATCTGTCAAAGAAGGCAATTTTCCCTGGCCCTTGGTCTTTATTTACCACGTCTTCATCATGTCTTTTTTCATGGTTTACATGTACCAATACTTCTTCTACTGGCCATCCCTTATGATTTGCGTACATTCTTAAAGTAATGGCCGTACATGCTGCCAAGGCAGAAGTGAGTAGTCCATAGGGAGAAGGGCCATAATTGTTTCCGCCAATATCCTCAGGTTCATCAGCTATCAAGTGATGCCCTTCAGAAACAATTTCGGTAGTAAGCTGCTCTTCTTTGGACCCAATTACTGCCACTGTTTGTGCATTAGTTTTGATAGTTTCTTTTTCTTCTATATCTAAGTATCGGCTGGCCCAAACCGCAACCATTTGACCCGCATAAATACTGTCTTTACTATTTTCTAATAGGTGATCTGCACCATCTAATGAAATAAAGCTTTTCGGATGATGTGCCCTAGCATAGATTTCTCTAGCGTTTGTGATATGCACGATTTTATCCTGAGGTGAATGTAAAACCATGAGTGCTTTTCTGAGTTTTTCTAAGGATTGAAGTCCCTTCTCACTCCTTAAGTCTTCAATAAATTGTGCTTTGATATTAAATGGCCGACCACCTATGTTTACTTCGGCACTCCCGTTCTCCTCTACTACGTCAATTTTATCTTTTATTAAATTGAGTACATGTTCCGGTGCAGAAGGTGCGCCGATAGTAGCTACTGCCTTAACACTATCAAGAGTGCTTGCGGCCATCAGTACAGCTGCCCCACCCAATGAATGTCCTACTAATAGTTTAGGTGCTCGATACTTCTCAGTTAAAAATTGTGCAGCTGCCGTGATGTCTTTTAAGTTAGAAGTGAAGTTAGTGTCTTCAAAACTTCCTTCACTAGCGCCGAGGCCAGTGAAGTCAAAGCTCAATACGCCAAATCCATATTGGGTTAAGCCTAAAGCAATATTTTTAACGGCTTTAAAATTCTTATTGCAGGTAAAGCAATGTGCGAAAATCGCATAAGTATGTGCTTTTTGGTCTGCAGGTAAGTGGAGGTTTCCTGATAGACGAACTCCATCTAGCGTTTTAAAATTAACTTTCTCTTTTTTCATTTTATGTGGGTCAATCTGAGGATCAATATATTCATTCTATAGTGCAAACCGAAGTAATTTATTAGTATTCATTTTAAGTGTCATATTCCTAATAGCTAGTCATCATATGCACGGTACTGAGCAGAGAATATTATCATGCAATTTCCATTTGAAAATTACATTGCCTTTTTATTGTCATGATATATTAAAAAGTATTATTATATTTAAATGCTGTTGGCTATTAATTGATCTATATTAAATATAGATTGTACAATAATTAGCCGTAAGGAATTGTAATAAGAAACAGAAATAAAATTCAGACAAACGCTAAAACCATGTTAAAAGAACAACTAAAAATTTTAATCCAACTTGCCACTATCGATAATGAATTGGCAGAAAAGGAAGCAAGCTTAATTGAGAAAATAGGTAAGGCGAATGGTGTAACGGAGGATGAGATTTATGCTATGATGAAAAATCCTGAGCCAGTTCAAAATTTAGACACACTGTCAGAAGACCAACGTTTTGAATACCTTTACAATATCGTTCAATTAATGAAGATTGACGGAAAGGTATATAAAAGTGAAATAGTTTTTTGCCAAGATGTTGCGGAGCGTTTGGGATATAAAAAGAGAGCGGTAGCTGAATTGTCAAAAGGAATTTACAGTGACCCGAGTATCACCTCCGACAGAGAAGAACTCAAAAAGAGATTGGCAAAGCACTCAATAAAATAGTAGGTATCTAAATTCAATGGAAAGCGCTTTCTGAATGGGAGGCGCTTTTTTTATATCAAATGAAACAGAAAATTTTTAAATATTTGGCAAAGCTCAATAAAGTGATTTTGCCTTCTTTTGCACGAAGAGACCTTACCAAATTAAGTAAGTTTGAGAAGGCAATTATAGGGTATCGCTATTATGTGACAAAGAATGCATTAGGCAATGGTTGATTATTCGAATTCATCGCTAAACTAGCCTTTCCCTTTGTGGATGAATTTCTTGTCAATCAGCATGTATGCTGCTCTAGGAATGCTATTTTTAAATTCCTCTAGTGTTCATTTCACTTCCCCTCTTTCATCTTCATTTAAAAGCATAAGAATATATACTAAGTGTAGACTGCATTATATGGGGCTATTTTATAGGCACGATTCCGTAATTCTTGTGCCTGATCTTCAGGAGGGCAAGTTAGTAAGGGATATTAAGGGCTTGTTTATGTAAACAACCTACTAAGCGCAAAGCACCAGAGTCCGGGTCTGCAGGGTCTAAGTCAATAATTTTTTCGGTTACCTTTTCACCTCATTTAAAACACCTTCGTCAACAACTTCGAAAATAAATACTTCGTTACCACTTCTAGAGAGGTTGGCAATATACCAACACCATATATTTGCGTTCTTTGGGTAGTTTTCTTTTAGCTTGTCTCCAAGCTTGATTCCTTTATAGGAAGTTTTTGTGGCTTCATGATTTGTAATGGTTGTTCAACAACCCTTGAATCTGCAGTGTCTAGATAATAAGCAATAGCTTTATTGATACAGATGGATCAGTTTTCTCATGTTCAAATATATTGCAAGGTGCTAAAAAACAGTCATTCCCTTTTTTACTATTGGATTATGTACAACAAAAGATGAATAAATAGTAAGAAATAAGATAGTGAAAACAGTTGTCATATAGAATAATTAACGGCGTAAGACTGTAAACAAGTGTCCTTCTTAGAAAATCAGAGAATAAATAAATTGTATATTGAGTAAAAATATTTTTCTATGCAGGATAATAAAAGTTTAGGAGCAAAGTCTGCCAATCACTCAAGAACCACCATCACTGAGCTTATGATCCCTTCTTACGCGAATTTTGGAGGAAAAATTCATGGAGGCATATTGCTTTCTTTAATGGATAAAGTGGCCTATGCTTGCGCAACAAAACATAGTGGTGCCTATTGTGTGACTGTTTCTGTTGATGATGTCGATTTTCTGCAACCGGTGGAAGTAGGTGACCTTGTGTCTATGTTGGCCTCAGTTAATTATGTAGGTAATTCGAGCATGGTAATTGGTATAAAAGTGATCGCTGAAAATGTGATGTCTGGGACAGTAAAACATACCAATACAAGTTATCTTACAATGGTGGCTAAGGACGATGAGGGGAATTTACAACAGGTAGCTCCTTTATCTTTAGAAAGTGCCTCAGAAGTAAGGCGGTTTACCGAAGCTATTAAAAGAAGAAAGTTGAAAAAAGATTTCTCAGAGAAAATGGATGGAGAAAAAGTGAAATTTAATTTAGCGCAAGAGATTAAACTTTTAGCAGACCAACGCTGTATAATTAATTTACAAGAGGAAGAATAATGAGTAACGCCAATTAGCGTTACTCATTAGATTCATTATTTACTTTTTAACCATACCTTTGCCTCTTCAATACTGCTGAAAGTGGCCATTTCTAGTGCATCACCCACTTTTACATTGAGTTCTTTGGCAGATAGTTCAGAAAAGGTATTAGCGGAGACAACATGAGCGTAATACTTCAGCCCGGCATTAATAACGTTGGGGATTAGATATGATTCAATCTATTCTAATGCTTGCGTCCATGGACCTGTTGACTTAATGTCATCATTTAGAATATAAGCGCATTGGGTATCTTTAACTAGTTTGAGGTAATCCTCTCACCAAGATTTAATAGCCTCTACGTTAGCAAAACCTTCCCAGTTGCAATAAATCCAATTATTGTCTTTCTCATAATCAGTCGTGCAAATGATGCTGTTCAGGTTGTTTTTGGTTTGAAATTTCATGGATTTAATTTTTTTTGAAATAAAAATGCGTGGCACTAAAAAAAACTTCTTTTGTTAGCTTACGAAGTGTGAATTTTCATTTCGATGTAAGAAATTATGCTTCTTTTAGTAAAAGAAACCTTCTAATATGCAATTAAAAATAATCGCTGATTTATGGTTGTGTTATAAAAAGTAGTGCAGCACTTAGCGAGAAATTAAATTATCTGATTCTATAATATCAACAGGATAAATAAGTTAATTTCACTTCAATAAATAAATATATTTCAACTTAAACCCAATTACATATGTCTAGCAATAATAACGAGCAAAAAGCATTTCATCTTTTTGAGAAAGATCACATCGATCATTTATACTTTGACGTTTCCGAGAATGGTGAGATCGATGCCAATAAATACTCATTATATAATTTTACCAGAGATCCTAAATTGGAATCAGCTGAATGGCAATCTAGAATTGATATGATGGACAGTTGGTTTAAAGATATGAAATCTAAAAAGAGGTTTTTGTATGAGCGACAATCTCAAAATGGATCAAAAGTACTTACTCAGGTGAAAGATGCTGAAACTGGGCAGATCAAAGAGATGCTCAATTTCGCTTCTAACGATTATTTGAACTTGTCTCAGAGTCCTAGAATATGGGATAGAATAAAAAGTGACACGGTAAAGTATGGTGCAGGGGGTTCAGGAGGTGCGCCACTTTTAAGCGGTTCTATGGATATTATTCAAGCGCTTCAAGATAAAGTAGCAGAGATGAAAGGAATGGAGGCTAGCATTGTTTTTAGCTCCGGTTATGGTGCTAATTTAGGAACTATCTCTGCTTTGCTAGGTAAAAGAGATATAGCCATTTACGATATGTTTGCACACGCAAGTTTAATTGATGGTAGCAAAGGCTCCAATAAAAAGTTTTTTCAACATAATAATCCGGAATCTTTAGAACAGGTGCTTAAGACGGTTCAGAATTGCTACATTAATAAGTTGGTGGTTTTAGATGGTGTATATTCAATGGATGGTGATATTGCTCGCCTTCCTGAAATATTAGATATTGCACATTATTACGGTGCCTGGGTTCTGGTAGATGAAGCGCACGCTACAGGTGTTATCGGTGAAAATGGTAGAGGCACTTTGTCACATTTTAATCTGGAAGGCAAAGCAGATATTATAACAGGCACTTTTAGTAAGTCGGTAGGCTCTGTTGGTGGTTTCGTGGCTGCCTCAAGTAAATTAATAAATTATTTAAAGTATACTAGTAGGTCATTCATGTTCTCTACTTCGCCATTTATTCCTTCCGTTATCGCTTCATTAGAGGCCTTGGAAATGATCAATGATGGAAGTGCTCCAATAGATAAACTTTGGGAGAACATCACTTATATAAAATCGCGATTATTAAAGGCTGGTTTTAATATCGGGAAGACAGAAACAGCAATAATTCCAATCATCTTAGGAGATGATAACCTGGTCATGGAAATGACGTATCGCCTGCACAAGAGAAATATTTTGGTCAATCCAGTGCCTTATCCAGCAGTGCCCAGAAAACTAGCAAGAGTGCGCCTGTCTGTTACGGCAGGCTTTAGCAAGGTACAGCTAAAATATACGCTGGATAATATTGAAGATGTGGCATATTCATTAGGGATTTTAAAAAAGGAACCAGCCTAAGCTTTCTAGTGTAGCAGTAACTTGTTCACTTTAAGGCCTGCTTGTGTTCAATCGTGAACACCTTGGAGAGGTCACAAGCGCATATATCCCATTTAAACCAGAAGAAAGCCTATACTGGAATATGGCACGAGCTGTGCATCAGTACATAGCAGTAACACTTATTACTATAAAGCTATGAACATGAAAAACCAGATAAGACAGGCGACACGTATAGGAATTTTTGCAATGATTATGCTGATGCCCGCATTCTCATTTGCGCAGGAGGGAAGCATCAAGGGAACACTGCTAGATGCTCAAGAGCAGCCAATACCCTTTGCTAATATTGTACTCTATTATTCAACTGACAGCAGTATGTTTAATGGTACTATTTCAAAAGTGGACGGAGCGTACGCCTTGACATTGCCGCTTGAGAAAGCATTTTATGTGGTGTATTCTGCTGTTGGCTACAAGAGGTATGTTAGTGAGGTGTTTCTCTTGGATGCGTCGAGTACCATAAAAGAATTCGGTGCTATAAAATTGCAAGAAGACATAGATGTATTAGGAGAAGTTCAGGTCAAAGCGTTACGTCCTCAAGTAATTATGGAAGCGGATAAAATGATCGTTTCCGTAGATGGCACCGCATTAGCTGCTGGTGCATCAGTTTACGAGGTAATAGAGAAAGCACCAGGAGTTTATGTCGACCAAGATGGAAACATTCAGCTAAATGGAAAAACGGGTGTTCAGATCATGATCGACGGCCGTTTATCCTATTTGTCAGCTATTGACCTGAAAAATATGTTGGCAGGTATGTCAGCAGAAAACTTAAAGAATATTGAAATTATCACCAACCCTTCAGCGAAATATGACGCGCAGGGAAATTCGGGGATTATCAACATTGTACTTAAGAAGAATACTATTAAGGGTATCAATGGCAGTGTCAACGGCGGGGCAAGCTATAATGGTTTGTTGGGTTACCAGGGAGGTCTAAGTCTAAACCACAAAGCGGGCAAATGGAATAGTTTTATGAATGCTGACTTCTCAAGAAGAAATAGGATCAGAGATGCCGATTTATATAGAGTAGTGGTAGATCAAGAAGGAGTGCCTACCTATTTTGATCAAACAGCTCAACAAGAGAATGTTCGCTATTCTCCGTCGCTAAGGATAGGTACTGATTTCGATATTAATGACATGCACTCTATTGGCATCATGTTCAATGTATATGCTCAAAATGCCGATGACCAATTTAATTTCAAGTCTTTGTTGAGTAAATACGGTATGGATACAACACTATTCAGTAATAACTCAATTAATAGTGAGTTCTTGAATTCGAGAGCGAATATCCATTACAGCATAAAGCTGGATACAAACGGAACAAAATTATCGGCAGATTTTAATTTTATTCGATTGAATAATAGAGGGGACAGTGAGTTTAGTAATGAGTACTTTGTGGCCGAATCTAATATTGCGGTAAAGTCTGATTTACTAACAACCGATAACCCTAGCTATTATGATATACTATCTGGACAAATTGATTTTGAAACCAAGCTAGGGGCAGCTAATAAATTAGAACTTGGCGTTAAGGCAAGCGCTGTCTTTTCTGATAATGATTTACAATTCTATATAGAAGAAGGTGGAAGCAGACAATCTGATGAAGAGCGTTCAAATCATTTCCTTTATAGCGAAAATATCTTAGCCGCTTACTCCAGTCTTTCGGGAAAGATTAATCCAAAGGTGACTTATAAAGTAGGGTTACGTGCGGAGCAAACTTTCTCGGAAGGCGAGTCTATTACCTTAGGAACAACCAACCCTCGGGATTATTTCAACTTTTTCCCAAGTGTCTTCGTGCAACAAACGATCTCTGATAACTACCAAATAAATTATAACTACAGTAGAAGAATAGATAGGCCAGACTATGAGAATTTAAATCCTTTTATTTTCTATCTGGATCCCAAAACTTGGGCACAAGGGAATCCTTATTTGCGGCCCCAGTTAACGCATTCAGTAGGTGTTACCCAAACATTTATGAAGCAATATAATTTAGTGTTAAATGCTTCTGTTACTGATGATGTGATAACAGAACTTCCTATTCAGAATCCTGAAGATGGCACTACGGTGTTTCAACAAACAAATTTAAGCCAGCTCTATAATTATTCAGCTACTATGGTGCTACCATTTCAGCCTTTTAAATGGTGGGGCATCAATAATAATGTAACGGTTTTTCACCAGGACTTCAAATTTGAATACAGCGGTGTGCAGGTTAGTAATAATCAAACTAGTTATATGTTGCGAACAGCCAATACATTTTCAGTAAGAGGAGGATGGAGAATTGAAGTGAATGCAGATTATAGGTCCAATTTAGTCTGGGGCTTATTCAGAATAAAGCCTCAATATGGTATTGATCTAGCAGTCAAAAAATCATTTCTTAGCGATAAGCTAAGTGCTTCTATAAGTATGTCAGATGTATTGAGAACCAGAAGATTTTCTGGCAACGCGAGTTTTGGAGGTAATATCAATGAGATTGATCAATATTTTGGTCAGCAAAGCATTGGTTTTAGTTTAAGGTATAGCTTTAGTAAAGGCGAGCAATTTAAAAGTAGACAAAGAAATACCAATCTTGATGAATTAAATAGAGCGGGTGGATAAATAGCGAATGACCAACACCAATGCATAAGAAAATGAAGCCCGCTAATTTTTTTTAGGTTGAAAAGGGAAGTTCGGGGTAATTCTTTTTTTCAAAGTTATCAATACTAAACTGGTCGTTTTTTTTATGTGTTTGAATAACTATTCAATAGTTCCTTCGTTTTGAAATGGAGTAACTAACGAGTGAGTCGATGAAGAACAATTTAAGAACGATACTTATGGGTTTTCTTGGTGGCTTGGTAGGCGCAATTGCTGTTAACTTATATAGCGATCAACCTGCTGACAATCAATTAACTTATCAAAATGAATTGCCAAGTAGTTTTACTAGTTACAAGGAGCCCCGAACGGGGATGACGAGCCTACCGGAGGTAAATTTTGTAGAGGCTTCCAGGAAAAGTAAAGAAAGTGTAGTGTACATTAAGACGGTATCAGAGAAGTATGGCCGTACCTCTTGGTTGGAATATTGGTTAGGAGGAGGAAATGGGATGCAGCAAATGGGATCTGGCTCAGGCGTTATATTTAAAGAAAACGGCTATATATTAACCAATAACCATGTGATTGAGAATGCTGATAAAATTGAGGTGGTAATCAATAAAAGAGTTTATGAGGCTGCGCTGGTGGGTAAAGATCCGTCAACAGACTTGGCAATTCTAAAGATTGAGGCCACTAAATTACCGGCTATCGCAATTGGCTCGTCCAAAAATCTGGAAGTAGGGGAATGGGTGTTAGCTGTCGGTAATCCCTTTAATTTGAATTCCACTGTAACAGCTGGTATTGTGAGTGCGAAAGGAAGAGAGTTAAATATTTTAAAAAGTAACTTCCCTATTGAATCTTTTATCCAAACTGACGCGGCCATTAATCCAGGCAATAGCGGTGGTGCTCTGGTGAATGCAGCAGGAGAATTAGTAGGGATTAATACAGCAATTCTTTCTCAAACGGGTTCTTATGCGGGATATGGATTTGCAGTACCTATTGATATTGCCAAAAAGATAGCGAATGATATAATAAGTTATGGAGCGGTTCAGAAAGCCTTTCTAGGGGCAGAGGTGACGGCCTTGTCCCCTGAAATGGGTGAGAAATTAGAGACAGCTAATTTAGATGGCGTAGTAGTGAGCTACTTGCAGCAAAATGGTGCTGCCGAGAAAGTGTCCATTGAAAAGGGAGATATTATTAGAAGTATTAATGGGGAGCAAATTACCTCTCATGCGGATTTCGATGAGAAGTTGAGTATCAGGTCACCAGGAGATAAGCTATACCTGACTATAGAAAGGAAAAATAAGACTATTGAAAAAGAATTGATGCTTATGAATAGTGAAAATACCACTGCGTTGATTAAAAGAGAGGTTTTCTTTTCTAATTCTTTAGGTGTAGAGTTTGAAGCAGTGCCTCTAGTAGAGCGTACCTTGTTGAATGTCAAAAGTGGAGTAAGAGTAGTTGAAGTAAAGAATGGGTTCTTTAGCCGATTAAATATTGAGGAAGGATTTGTAATAACAGCTGTTAACGGCGAATCTGTTAGCGACCCGAAAATGTTGGCGGGTTTGTTAGAGCAGATAAAGGGAAAAGTTGTGATTCAGGGAATAAATAAAAGGGGACTAAAAGGGTATTATTCATTCTATTTTTAGCAGTACCTCATCCCCATAAGTTATAAAAAGCATCGCTTAATAGCGATGCTTTTTTATTGCGATTCTGCTCCACTTTCATGATTTCTAATGCTCCATTTCGTACTGTCTTGTAACTGCTTTCTAAATAAAGCAGGGTCTTTATTTTCCTGATGTATTAAGGAATTTAGTACTGGCTGTCCTGCATTTACCCAGCAGCTGTACCAAAGGTTGCCAGTCATCTTTACAGCATTTCTCATCTGTCTTTCTACCTGACCAGATAATTTTTGATGATAGGCGTAGGAGAAGTCTTGGGAATAAACTTTGGTATTTACCATCCCCCTAAGCTCGGAGCTATATTTTTCATCTGCTCTAAATTTCATGCTTAGTTCTTTTTCAAATTGAAAAACTGAATCTAGGGCGTGGTTAGCCTGACGTACGGCGTCCCAAATGGCTAATTGTATATCCCCTATGTAAGTGGCTTGACCAATAAAAAAGTCATAGTCTGCAGCATATAATTCAGGTAAGCGCGATTCCCAGAAACCATGTATGCCGTACTGCCCACTAAGCTGTCCGTTGTAATTTTGGGTAGTGTGAAGGGGTACATTTGCATCTGCAATATAATGTCCCAAGTCAGCAGATAATTGAAGAATCTTTAGCTTGTCCCTAGCTTTAAAAGCTTCAGTAAGTTGATAACATACAAAGTTGGCATGCCAAGGCACAATGCCGTAAGCGTTTAAAGTGTCTTCCGTATACTCCTCTACAGCATCGAACCAGTATTTAGGGAGCTTGAAGAGCGCGCTGTCACCATAAATATCTAAATCTATATAGTGTCTAGGTGCTTCTTCTTTAATAGCATAACGCCTTTTGTCAGGGTTCACAGCATTCTCAGTGATGTACTGGATGTGATGCTTATAGAACGGAAGCATTGGCGGAGGTAGCGTAAAAACGGCTACTCTATTAATAAGTTGGTGGCCATAAAAACCCCATAAAGGCAAAGTATTACTGTTTAGCTGATAGCTCAGCAGGGATAGGAGGAGGGTTAAGGTTGAAATACTTAGAATTTTTTTCATCATTTTAATGAGATGATGGATGAAAATAGCTAAATTTGATTGCATTAGCAAAAGTGGATAGTTATAAGTTATTTCGCTTTAATGAGAAAATAGCAAGACCAGAAATAAATCTTTATTAGATTATTTACGGTTACCTTTTGCTAGATTAAACTATTTCTTTTATATTTGCAGTCCGAAAAGAAAGCAAGATTATCAATTGATAAATAAATAACATGGCAAATCACAAGTCAGCATTAAAAAGAATTCGTTCAAGCGCTTCTAAACGTTTGCGTAACAGATATGCAGCCAAAACTACGCGTACTTACGTTCGTAGACTAAGAGCTACAACTGATAAAACTCAAGCAGAAGAATTACTGAAAACAGTTATTTCAATGGTGGATAAGTTAGCTAAGAAGAGCATTATTCATAAAAAGAAGGCTGATAACAATAAGTCTAAGTTAGCGAAATACGTTGCTACTTTAAGTTAAGTCAAGCTGTCATAAAATATTTGAGAGCCTCAACTAATTAAGTTGAGGCTTTTTTAGTATGTACTATTTACCTATATTCTATCTACTTTTGTATTTAAATAGATGGAAATACCCTCAGATAAATTAAAGGGCATTAAGCAGTGGGCCGAAGCAGACCGACCTCGAGAAAAATTGATCGACAAGGGCAGGTCTGTGCTCAGTGAAGCGGAATTAATAGCTATCCTTATTGGGTCAGGAACAAAATCCTTATCGGCCATTGATGTGGCAAAGAATATTTTGGCGGCTGTTGATAACAACCTTAATCACTTAGCTAAACTTTCTGTTAAGGATCTGATGAAGTTTAAAGGAATAGGGCAAGCGAAAGCGGTCAGTATTGTTTCAGCACTAGAGCTGGGAAGGAGAAGGAAAGCAACGGATGGGGTTAAAAAACCAAAAATCACCTCCTCTCTATCAGCTTATGAAGTGTTAAAGCCTCACTTGTGGGATTTGCCCCATGAAGAATTTTGGGTAATATACCTCAATAGAGCAAACCAGGTAATAAGCTTGAAGCAAATTAGTTCTGGCGGTATAGCAGGTACAGTAGCGGACGTTCGCATGATTTTTAAGGCCGCATTAGAGTGCCTGGCAAGTAGTTTGATTTTGGCGCACAATCATCCTTCGGGTAATCGGCAGCCAAGCCAAGCAGACATACAGCTTACTAAAAAGATGAAAGAAGCTGGACAGTTAATAGAGGTAGCGGTACTTGACCACATCATATTTGCTGAACAGCATTATTTCAGTTTTGCCGATGAGGCAATGATGTAAATAAAATTAATCTATACAATGAATAAGAACCCAGAATTAAGCGTTAAGTACTTAGGCACCATCACAGAAGATTTTGCGGTGGTATCTGACACCTTAAAAGAAGCTGCTTATGCAGTACGTAAGCGAGGTTTTTCAGACTTTCCGATATTCCCCATTTGTAAGGTTGATCAACCAATAGGTCAGCTACTTTTGGCTTCTAAAGAGTTGAATGTTAGCTGGAATTACAATATCACCTATTTAGATGAATTTTTACAACGGGATATTATTTCAGAAGAAATGGTGGATGAGTTTAAGGCCAATTACAAAGATCCAGATGAGTTCTGTTGTCTTTTTGTGATCGATAATGGTTTCACAAACTTCGTTTTCATTCCGTATCCAGAGGACTAATCCAATTTTAAAAGAAGAAAAAAGGGAGTTTTGTTTCCCTTTTTTCTTCTGAAAGAATGTTCTTCTTAAGATTTCGGGAAATGATCCCAGCCTTGTGCTTTCAATGGAATGGCATTGCCATTATTGGTTACCAAATTGAGACCATTCGAAGGCTCATTAATGTAGCCTATGAAATTAATATCAGGATGTTTCTTTACCTTCTCAAAGTCTTCTTGAGAGATGGTGAAAAGTAATTCGTAATCCTCCCCTCCATTTAAGATTGCTGTATTTGTATCTAGTTTAAACTCTGCGGCAGCTTCCTGCATGGCGGATGCAAAGGGGAGTTTATCTTCATGTATGTTTAGTCCTACACCTGATTGCGTCGCAATATGGTATAATTCGGAGGCTAGCCCATCTGATACATCAATCATTGACGTTGGTATAATGTTGAGGTCGTTTAGCTCATGTACCAGGTCTAAGCGTGCTTCAGGCTTTAGTTGACGACCGACTATATATTGGTATTTGTCAAGCTCTGGCTGCATGTCAGGATTCTCTAGATAGGTTTGCTTTTCTCTCTCCAGTACCTGAAGTCCCATATAGGCACCTCCAAGGTCACCAGTTACACAAATGATGTCATTTACTTTAGCACCATTGCGGTAGGCTACCTTTCCTTTTTCTGCTCTGCCTATAGCAGTAACAGATATTACCAGGCCAGAATGCGATGCAGTGGTATCTCCACCAACTAGATCTACATTGTATGCCTCGCAAGCAGCCTTCACGCCATCGTAGAAAGCATCGATAGCCTCTATGCTAAATCTATTACTTAAAGCCAGACTTATTGTTATCTGCTCAGCAATGCCGTTCATGGCGGCAATGTCAGAGACGTTTACTGCCACGGCTTTATAGCCTAAATGGTGCAGTGGGTAGTATGATAAATCAAAATGGATGCCTTCTACTAACATGTCGGTAGAGATCAATTGAAAATGATCACCCACGTCTAGAACGGCTGCATCATCACCAATTCCCTTGAATGTACTGGCTACTTTGTTGGTAAATTTAGCCGATATTTTATCTATTAAACCAAATTCACCTAGTTTACTTACTTCTGTTCTTTGCTGCTCACTCATACTTTTTTTGTCTTTCTAACTGAATTGCTATACTTTTGTGTCTATGAAGATAAAATTATTTAAAATATTGGTATTCACCTTATTAGGTGCGTTTTTGTTTTCTGCCTGCAATAAATCTTCCTTTCAAACACATAAAGGAAAGAAAAAGCTGAAATATTATAATAGTATTCAGCACCAATAAGCTTATTTGATCTCTTGACAGAGTTCTATTAATACGCCATTGGTAGTTTTTGGATGCAAAAAGCAGACTAATTTATTATCGGCACCCTTTTTTGGTGTGGTATTGAGAAGTTGAAAACCTTCTTTTTCCATTCTTTTCATTTCAGCTTCAATGTCGGCTACTTCGTACGCTATATGATGTATACCCTCACCTTTTTTAGCAAGAAACTTTGCAATTGGACTGTTCTCACTGGTTGCTTCTAATAACTCTATCTTACTTTCGCCCATTTGGAAAAAGGAGGTGGTAACACCTTCGCTCTCAACAGCTTCTTCTTTGTACGGTGCTTTGTTAAAAAGCTTAGTAAATAAGTCGTTAGATTTTTTAATGTCTTTGACAGCAATTCCGATATGTTCAACCTTTACCATTTGGGTTAGTATAATGTTTCGTATTTTTATTAGCTTTGCAAAGTTGCAGAAACTTTTTGACGGATAAAAAAGTTGAATGCTTAAGATTGCAATAATTATTAAGAAGATGATGATGGAAACATCCAATGACATACATGTTGAAAGTGCTAAGATCCAGAAAGAGATAAAAACTTACTTGGGCGTGAGCAGCAGTGAGCTGATTTTTGAGTTTGGCAGTATGGAGGGCAAACAAAAGCTAGACTTAATTACAATCAACCCAAGGCACAATCAATCATTCTTATTTCATTCTGAACTGGGCTTTGATAAGGTAGATGCCTTGAAGAAGATGCTTGATTACGTAAAGAACTATAGAGACCAAGAAAGCTCCTATACAATTCAGTGGATGGCTAAGGATGAGAAAGAGTTACATACTTCTTATTTTAGAGCGAGCAATATTTTAGATTCATTAGATAAACTTTATTACGGTAGAGACCGTAATACTATTACAGTATTTAGTGTAGTGCTAAATCCTGTATCATAAAAAAATACAACCATGATTATAGTTACAGATAAAGCAAAGGAGAGATTGGCAATATTAAAAGTGGAAGAAGGCCATACACTTAAACATAATGTGCGGGTATCGGTAAAGGGTGGAGGTTGCTCAGGATTGATGTATGACTTAACCTTTGATGATACGACTACGGAAAAAGACGAGATTTTTGAAGATAAGGGAATTAAGCTATTGGTAGATAGAAAGAGTATGCTTTATCTATTGGGGACTACGCTAGATTTTACGGATGGTTTAAATGGTAAAGGATTTCAATTCGTCAATCCTAATGCCTCAAGAACTTGTGGATGCGGAGAAAGCTTTTCTGTATAAAAACAACACATAAAGAGCATAAAAAAAGGTCAGCTAAGTAGCAGACCTTTTTTTATGCATCATTGTCTAGTCCTGAAATAGCGATACACAAAAAGTAATGTTATGCGAGAAAAAGAAGAGAGTTAGTATGTTAAGCGAACTCAGCGAGATGACATTGACGCTTTTAAATTACAAGTTGTATCAGCGGTAGAGTCTGGGGAGATAGGAATAAAAGCGGCTCAGCGTAAATATGGCATTCAAGGTAATGCTACCATAAAGACAGGGATAGAAAAATTTGGTAACTTAGATTGGGAAAATAAATCTGATAAAGCCATGAGTAAATCACCATAGCAAAAGCTAATGGAGCTTGAAGCGAAAGTAAAGCTGTTAGAGAAGTAAAAAGCCTCTCTAGAGAAGCGATAGGTTTTCAGTGATAAGAAGTTCATCTTTTTTGATAGGATGATAGATGTTGCTGAAGAAGAGTTTAAAATTCCAATCAGAAAAAAGCACTTACCGTAACAATTGAGTGATACAAAGTCGAACAAAAAGAAAGCCTGATGGCTACCTGTAGATTGTTTGGGGTAAATCGTCAGGTTTATTACCGTAGCAAGAAATCCGAAGGCAGAAGCCTTCAGGGGGCTACGCACTGGTTGCTAAGGTCAGGGAAGTTCGTCAACTGATGCCTGAGCTAGGGACTAGAAAATTATATGAGAAGCAGTATAAGAGCAGATCTCATAGATCACTCTGATAGAGGTCTTCAATATTGTTGTAATGACTATCAAGACACTTTAGGCAAATACAAAATTAGTCTGAGTATGACTGAAAAATATGACCCTTATCAAAATGCTGTGGCTGAACGAATAAATGGAATACTAAAGCAAGAGTTTATTGGAGGAATATTTATAAAAGACGTCAAGTTAGTGGACAGCTTAATGATACAGTCAATCCAGATTTACAAGCAGAAAAGGCCGCATTATAGTTGTCATATGAAAACCCCTAATGAGATGCACAAACAAGGGTCAATAAAAATTAAGACCTATAAAAAGAAAAATAGCATCAAGAAAATTCCTGATGCTATCTAATTTTTTTATAAAACTGTAACGCTATTTTAGGACGTCACATTATGTAATTTAATAGGCTCTAACTTCTTTTCCTTCCATGAAGTTTACAAAGGCTCTGTTTACTACTTTGTTTCCTCCTATTGTAGGGAAGTCTCCAGTAAAATACCAATCACCTAGGTGGTCAGGGCATGCTTTATGTAAGTTGTCTACTGTTTGGTAGATTACCTCTACATCAGCAATGATGCCATCAGTTTTGATTAGTTCAGCAATTTTATTTGAAATTTGCACATAACTGAATGGGCGGAATACTTCCTTTATGTGGTTCTCAGAGTTATCTGTTTTTAAGCATTTCTGGTAAACATCGTCTAAAATATTTTCCTGCTTACTTTCTTTCAATAATGCTAGCACTGCTCTAAAAGCAATAAATTCTTTCATTTTCGACATATCTATTCCGTAACAATCTGGAAATCTGATTTGTGGAGCAGAAGATACTATGATGATTTTTTTAGGCTCAAGTCTATCAAGCATTTTTAAGATACTTTTCTCCAAGGTAGTTCCTCTAACAATAGAGTCATCAATTACCACGACAGTATCAACTTTCTTTCTAATCACCTCATAAGTGGTGTCGTACACATGTGCCACTAGTTCATCGCGGTGTGCATCATCGGTAATGAAGGTGCGCAGTTTAGCATCTTTAATGACTAATTTCTCAACTCTTGGACGGAATGATAATAATTTCTCAAGGGCAATATCGTCCTTACGGTTGCTTTTTAATTCTTGCAATTGTCTCTTGGCCAGGTGTTCTTCCATACCCTCCATCATTCCTAAGAAGGAAGTTTCCGCGGTATTTGGAATATATGAAAACACAGTATTCTCGAGATCATAATCAATAGCCTCAAGTATTTGTGGTATCAATAGCTTACCTAACTTTTTTCTTTCGGCATATATTTGCGGGTCAGAACCCCTAGAGAAGTATATTCTTTCAAAACTACAAGACTTTCTTTCTAGTGGTTCAATAAATTCATCCATGCTGTAATTACCTGCTTTATCTACAACAAGGGCATGGCCGGGCTTTATTTCTTGTATATCTTCGTAGTTTACATTGAAAGCGGTTTGTATGGCCGTTTTTTCTGACGCTACCACGACTACTTCATCATCAACATAATAGTGTGCAGGCCTTATTCCTATAGGGTCTCTAGCAACAAAAGCATGGCCTGCTCCAGTAATTCCTGCCATGGCATATCCACCATCAAAGTCTTTGCATGCTTTCTTCAGCACACTAAGTAAATCTAGTTTATCTTCAATGATTTTGGTGATCTGCGCATTGCTATGGCTTTCTTTGTACTCATTGAAGATTCTTTGATTTTCTTCATCTACAAAATGGCCTATTTTTTCCATTACAGTGACGGTGTCAACCTTTTCTTTAGGGTGCTGACCGAGTTCTGTAAGTATGTCAAATAACTCTTCCACATTTGTCATGTTGAAGTTACCAGCAACCATGAGACTTCTGTTTTTCCAGTTATTTTGCCGCAGCATGGGGTGGCAGTTTTCTATGGCATTCTTTCCATGCGTCCCGTAACGTAGGTGACCTAACCAAACTTCTCCAGTAAAAGCACAATTTTTTTTGAGCCATTCAGCATCGTTGAAGAGCTCTCCGCCTTCATCTTTCGCTTTCTTATATTTTTTTGATATCTTCTTGAAGATATGTGTAACAGGTTGAGAATCAACAGATCTATATCTGCTAATGTAGCGACGTCCTGGCGCTACATCTAATTTAATGTTTCCTACACCAGCTCCATCTTGCCCTCTGTTATGTTGCTTTTCCATCAGCAAGTAAAGCTTGTTCATGGCATAGAGTGGACCATATTTATCTATATAATACTGTAGAGGTTTTCTGAGTCGTATTAAAGCAATACCACACTCATGTTTGATGCTGTCACTCATAGCTGTTGATTTAAAAAAGTAAAGTTACAGTTAATAAAGGTTTTGTTCAATGATTTTCTTCAATGAAATACGAGATATATCGGTGTTTGTAAGATATTCGACAGAATAGTACTTTTTTAAGGATTAAAATGTAATATTATGCCACATTTAAGAGAAGAGAAAACTTATTTTTGCTCAAATAAATTTTCTCTCACACAATTGTACCTAAATCGAAAAGTCAATAAATTAAAAGCGTGCTAAGATTACTATTTTCAACCCTTCTCTTTCTACTAGTCATCACTTCTAATTGGGCACAGGATTTTTCTTTTGATTCCTTAAACACTTTTTATGGGCGCGCACATGGATTGTATCAGAATAGTTCAGTTGACCGACAGGACTTCAAAGAACAGGCTCAAGCCATAAAGGAGGAGTTACTGTTTGAAGAATCTATTTCTTCAGAAAAAACAACGGTTCTTCTAACTTTCGTCGCCAAGTCTAAAGCCTTAGGTGAATATGAGTTAGCGAACTCACTCCTCAATAATGGTATTGCTATAAGTAGATCGACTCCCGTAATAAAGGGCTTTTTTTATTACGTAAAAGGCGATATTATTCATGCGGAAAGAAAAGCATTAGAAGCTTTAGAGAATTACTTGAAGGCCTCTATAATATTTGATCAAATTAAAGACAAAGCGGGTCTTGCTTACACGAATTATAAGATTGCCATGATTAACTTTGATGGGCAGAATAATTCAATAGCCTTGAAATATGCAGAACAGTCGATTGTAAATTTCAGTAAACAGAAACAGTATTCACGGCTAGATTCCGTTCATTTGGCCACGCTTTATAACCTTAAAGGCGTGGCAAATAGAAGAATGAAGCAATACGATTCTGCTTTGTTAAATATCAATAAATCGATCTCTCTTTCTAGAAGTATGGGAGATTCCTTACGTGTAGCCATTGCAAATGGTAATAAAGCAGTCGTTTTTTATGAGCAAGGAGATTTCGCTTTGGCAGCACCTTTATTACAAGAGGACTATGGTACTAGTATGAGCAACGGGGTGTACGTAAGCGCTTTTAACGCAGGAGTGATTCTGAGCAACATTTACTTAAAGTTAGAACAACCTCAAGCGCTTGATAGCATGTTTCAACAACTTATTTCCTTAAAAGAGAAAGAAGATATCTACCTATTCCAATCATCTCTTTTAGCTTTTTATGAGCTAGCGGTTGATTTTTATAGAAATAAGAACGAAGATTCTCTTGCTTCTTTGTATTTAACGCAATCTGTAGAAACCAAGAAACATATTGATTCCGTTAAGAGAGCTAATGATTTTGATCATTTCCAAGAGAAATATCTTATGGAGAAGGAGCTTACAAAGGTTGAGCTCCTACAGAAGACCAATGAGCTTCAGTCTACTCATCTGAAGCTAAGGACTACTTTACTGGTAATTATTGCTCTCGCGCTTATTGCGGTGCTGCTGTACGTTTATGTGCTAAGAAATAAGAATCAGAAAATTGATAAACTGAATGAGTTGTTAGAAGTAAAAGTATCAGATAGAACCACTCGCCTTCTCGAGATAAACAAAGAACTAGATAATTATTTATACCGAGCTTCACATGATATTCGTAGACCAATAAGAACACTGTTGGGTTTGAGTAATGTGGTAAAGTTCACCAATGACCCCGAAGAATTAAAATCACTATTTGATCGTGTTTATGATACGGCTATCAGTATGGATGAGATGCTCTTCAAACTACAGATGGCTTATGAACTGAATAATACACACGAAATGGAGGAAGTGAATGTGTATGAATTAGTGAATCAAAGCATAGCTGGTATGGAGCGCACGATCTTAGCTAAAAATGCAGCGGTAGGAATAGAGAAGAATGCAGGAGCAGAATCCTTGAAGGCGAGCAATGTTTTGTTAAAGATTGCAATAGATAATATATTAGAGAATGCCCTGATTTACCATAATTTAGAGAATCCTGAAGTACATATTACAACAGACGTAGGGAGATATTATTTTTACATTCACATACGTGATAATGGATACGGTATCGATGAGGCATACTACCGGAAGATTTTTGATGCTTATTTTAAGATTAGTAACAAGACACAAGGTTCAGGTCTTGGATTGTTCTTAGCGCACAAGGCAATTTCCTTCCTAGCAGGTGAAATAGTGGTTGAATCAATAATCAATGAAGGGTCACAGTTTACTATTAAAATCCCAATTAATCCCAAATAGGGTGCTTTTCTAGTTTAATGAGGTCTTGAAAAAACATCTTTGCAGCACTTTCGAAGGACTTGGTAATATCAGATACTAGAAATCTGTCTTTTTCACTTCTAGCATCCGCTAACAGGTGTTCTTCTTCTAAATAAATTTTTAAAGCTTTAGCAACAATACTTGCCGAGTCAAGAATAGCTACTTTATTAAAGAGTAGTTCGTCAATTTCCTTCTTTATTAAAGGGTAATGTGTACACCCTAAAATTAATGCATTGATATTTTGCAATGACTCCTCGTTGAGGTAGTTATTGATTATCTCATGACTGATTTTATTTTCAAAAAAACCTTCCTCTATCATGGGCACTAAAAGAGGAGTAGCTAGACTGCTTAGGTTAATGGAAGGGTTAAGCTGCTTAAGCTTCGATTCATATATATTTGAATTGACAGTTTGCTTGGTGCCTATTAATCCGATTTTCTGATTGTGGTGATTTTTCGCTGCATATTGTACCACAGGATCAATAACGTTAAAGACCTTGGCTTTTGAGCCTACATATTCTTTAACTAATTCAAAAGCAGCTGCAGAGGCAGAGTTACAAGCTATGAGAATTAACTTGCATCCTTGTTGTAGCAGTACATCCGAAATCTTTACCGAATATGCTTGAATTGCTGCGGCCGACTTATCACCATAGGGTAAATGTGCTATGTCTCCAAAATAAATGATTTGTTCATTAGGTAATACCTCTCTCACCTTATGCGCAACTGTAAGGCCACCAATACCTGAATCAAAAATGCCGATAGGTAAATTTGCTTTGCTATCCATACTGCAAATATGTTATAATCTGATTAGAATAGAGCCAATTACGCAAAAACTAAATAGCTTATAATAATAAAAGAGCTATTTATTATTATAAAACGCTAAATATCAGAGTGATGAAATATTTTTGATAAAAACATTTCGAATGTTGTAACTTTCTGAGACGATGTACATCTTCTTAATATAAAGGGCAAAAATAACAGCCGAATAATATTATTGAAGTATAAACTGTAAGCGATGAGCGAGGAAATATATTTTAAAAACACTTTTTTAAGTATGAAACAAAAGCTCTACCGGTTTGCATTTTATTACTTGAAAGAAGCTCAAACAGCTGAGGATGCACTTCAAGATGCTATGATGAAGATTTGGGATAAGCGAGGAGAGTGGTCGGAAATCAAAAATGAGGAGGCTTGGAGTATGACGGTTGTGAAGAATATTTGCCTAGATCGTCTGAGAAAAGAAGCTACTCACAGAAAGCATGAAAATCAAATGATAGTAGTCGATCGGGATGAACAAGACCCTAATAGGATTTCAGTTTGGCAAGACCAATGGAGCTTACTTCATAAGGTTATTAAACAACTGAATGAAAACCAGCGAATGGTTTTCAAGTTGAGAGATATAGAAGGATATAGTTATAAAGAAATAGCAGTCATTCTTTCCCTCTCAGACGCACAAGTGAAGACTGAGTTATTTAGAGCGAGAAAGATATTAAAGGCATGCATGCACAAAATAAATGATTATGGAACTACAAGAAATCAGTCAATTGCTTGATAGGTACTGGGAAGGAAAGCTTTCTGAAGAAGAGGAAAATACATTAAGGAAGGCGCTCTTAAAAGAGGAACCTACTTTAGAAGGAGAGTTAAAGGATGCAGCTTTATGGTTTA